>JBKPLG010000050.1:0-5130 GCA_046731515.1 Pseudomonadota bacterium
ATCCAGGACGGCGCAACACTATCATGGAACGCGGCCGGGAGTTTGGGCAAAGCCGGATTGTCTGTGATGCCGAATGGCAGAGTGACGTTGATGCCGGCAGGATTTTGGGAGCTGCCGTCGTCAGCCGGCTACAGAAGGTCGAAGCGTTTCGGTCAGATCTTGGAGCTGCTCGACAAGAGGTTGCAAAAGCAATCAGCGATCGTAGCAAGCCTCGAGCAGACTGCGCATTTGAAACGCGGGCTCTCGCTTCTGCTGCCGAGGCGAGCGGCTCCAAACAAGGCTCGATCGCAGCCGGTCGCTAACGTTCGCTTTCCACCCTTTCCCGGACATGAGATGCGGCATCTCGCGCAGGTCGGGGTATCCACCGATTGTTGCCAGGCATTACGGGCGATTAAGCGCGATCAGCCTGCACCCACCTCAGCCGCCGGCGGCGCCGGCGACCCAGCAATGTCCGGACGGTTCAACCATCCCGGCGGGAACTTACTGCCCGGCACCGCCGCCAGTTGCGCCCGCGCCGCAGCCCGCCCCAGAAAGGGGCGAGCGGGGCTGACCGAAAGGCCGGTTGTCGGCGAGTCGGGCTTGGCGGTCAGGGACCACTAAATGGCTGATCAAGAGCCTTCGCAACAGCGACGAACACGCGCTTTGCGGGCGAAGAGCAGACGGTATCACGCGGATCATCGGTGAGTGTGGGCCTTTCGTCGCAATTGCCGGAAGCAATGTCGCTGTTGGTCTGGACCGCAACCGTTATGTCGGACCCTGTCTTGTAATATGCGGTCGTGTTGTATCCCGGCAGCTCGCCCGTATGGCCAATCCAGCCGTCGGAGCAGCCGACCCCGATTCCATAACCGCCCGCAGCGGGAAAGGTTAGCCGCTCCTTTTGGGAGGCCTCCCCGAGCAGTCCATAACCCGTGCCCAGGGCCCGAGCATAAACGAGCAGATCGTCGATGTCGGAAATCAGTTCACCGGAAGTCCAGGCCCAGGACGGATTCCAGTGCGTTGCGTTGCTCGGCGCATCCGGCTTGGCAAAATCCCCTTGAAGGGTGAAGCCCTGAGCAAAGGGCGGCGGCATATCCGTCGAATCGCCTGGCGCGGAGGTGTTTCGAAGTTTCAGCGGATCAAAGATTTGCTCCTTGAACACCTGAGCAACGGGCTTCCCGGTGACCTTCTCAATGACCATCCCAAGCAAAATTGTATTGGTGTTCGAATAGTTGAAAGAAGCTCCGGGCTCGTAGAGAGGCGATTCGGCCAGCCCGATGGCGGCCACCTGCTGGGGCGTCCAAATTGTCTGAGGCTTGGCGAACAGGACGTCCGTGAATTTTGAACTTTGGGTATAACTCGCCAAACCGCTTGTCATATTGGCGAGCTCGCGAAGCGTGATCCGATCGCCGTTGGGTATTCCGGGCATGTATTTCTGGATTTTGTCGTCAAGTGACAGCTTCCCGGCTTGCGCCAGCTGCATGATTGCCGTGCCGGTGAACGTCTTCGTTACCGAACCGATGCGCGTATGCATGCCGACAGCCATGGGCGTGCCTTTGGCTGGGTCGGCCTTTCCATAGGCGGCCTTCCAGGTTCCGGCAGGCGTCACGACGCCGACGATGACTCCCGGAGCCGCCGTTTGCGGCAGCGCGGATCGAACCGCTGCGTCAAGCTTTGCGCTAAGCTGCGGTGGGAGCGGCGTTGCCTTGGCCGGCTTCGACCCGACCGCAATGACTTTTGCGATGTCCGCAACGCATTGCGCCTCGTCGGGGGCGGATACAGCCTGGGATGAGAGAGCTAGCAAAGCGGCGGCGCCGACGCAGCGGACGACGCAACTGATATTCGCTGTCATACCATTCTCCTCATTGTCGAAATTCAGACGTCACATCAGCGCGGCCATTCAACCACCGAAAGGTCGAGCGGAAGGGCGTTCTTGAGGGTCAGTGGCGGGGAGCGCGGAGTCAGCGTGACCGCCGAGCCGGTCGCCTCCGCCTTGTCGAAGTCCTCCGTCCCGGCTTCGTCAACGGCGGTGATCGTGAAATTGTCGAAAACATAGGGCAGACTGTTCGATGCCAGTGGGTTTGGGTTGTCCATCACATGCAGGTGCATATGGGGAGCCAAGGTATTGCCGGTGTTGCCCACCTCGCCGATCACCTCGCCGCGCCGCACCTTTTGGCCAAGCTTAACCCTCACGCCGCCCGGCCGCATGTGGGCGTAATTGACGAACAAGCCGGACCCGATGTCGAGGACGACGAAATTTCCGTCCGCCTCGTCCAGCGGCAGGTTAGGCGGCAGCCCTCCGGGGACCTGATCCTTTAAGTCGTTGCGTGTGCCAATCACTGTGCCATCGGCCACGGCCAGGATCGGCTTGCCGTAGATGTGGTAATTCGCCGGTACCTTGAGGTCGCCTGTGACCAACGTGTTCTTATCGTCGATTTGTTCCCAGTCGACTGCGAAGCGCTGGGAAAGATGGAATCTGCCATCGATCGCCAGCAGGGCGCGAACGTGGCGGATGGAATCGCAGCAGCCGTCCGCGGCAACGTAACCCTTGCCGCGCAAAGGCGGGCCGAGCACGACTGGCGCCGTCGCGACGACGGCAGACTCGCCAAGGGTCAGAGTCGCATCGCTTTTGATGACTCCGAAATGCGCGGTGATCTCGTGAGTAATGCGTGCCGGAACCTTCGCTCCCTCAGGCAAAGCGACATGCAGGAAGATGACTGCGAACTGGTAAGCTCCGAGGTCGCGCGTTTCCTTGCCGCGGTTCGCACCCGGTGTGACCCGTTTTGCCAGCTCATCCGGGCTGAGCACCGCCAGCGTTGCTTTGCTGTCGGGGTCAATGACCTCAAGCTTATCGAAGCGAACATCGCCACCTGTAATGTTTGTGAGCGCGAGTTCGTAGACGATGTGACGCTTGCCGTCCGAGCCCGAAACGACATGAGGGGCAGCGAGGACCTCGGCAACGAGCGGTGTAATCTGCTCCTTGTTATCGGCAGCTCGCCCGGCCGATGAAAACGTCGGCAATAGAAGGACGGAAAAAACCCAGATCGGAACTCGCATCTTCAACTCGCCCCCTTAGCGCTCACTAACGCAGCGGAGATACGATATCCCAGGGTGCGGAGCAAAAGTGGATCTCAGGCACTTCCTCTGAAGCGCTTGACGGGCGTATTGGAGTCCCCTGCCCTTCCACTAAATCAGAAGGTGCTGCCATGAACATGCTGCTCACCGCTTCTGCGCTAGCTCTGGCTGCTCTGGATCCCGAGCATTCGCACGAACATTCGCCCCAGCTCGGCAAGCTCTCATTCGAGACAACTTGCAGCCAAGCTGCGCAGGTAGCGTTCGAACGCGGTCTCGGCTGGCTTCATTCGTTCGAATATCGGCGCGCGGAGCAGAGCTTCAGCGAGGCAGCGGCCACGGACCCTGGTTGCGGCATCGCCGACTGGGGCGTTGCAATGAGCTATTACCATCCGCTCTGGGATGGCCCCACGCCGGCGGAGCTGGAGAAAGGCAAGAACGCGATCGGCAAGGCCAAGGCCGCAGGTGCCAGGAGCCGGCGCGAGCAGGACTATATTGCGGCGCTCGACATCTTCTACCGCGACTCCGAGCGGCGCGATCTCAAAACACGCGCCTTTGCTTATTCAGACGCGATGGGGCGCCTTCATGATCGCTATCCAAACGACGACGAGGCCGCGGTCTTCTATGCACTGTCACTGATCGCGGCGGGGACGATGGACGGCGATCCCGCTTTCCCGAAGCAAAGGCGGGCCGGCGCAATTCTCAACGCCGTGCTCGCGAAGAATCCCGATCACCCTGGCGTCGCACATTATCTGATCCACAGCTTCGACTATCCGTCGCTCGCCGAACTGGCTCTGCCAGCGGCGCGAAGATACGCGAACATTGCGCCAGATTCGGCACATGCGCAGCACATGCCTTCGCACATCTTCACGCGTCTCGGCCTGTGGGACGAAGCGATCAACTCGAACCGCGCTGCCGAAGCGGCCGCTATAGCTTTTGCGAAATCAAGCGGGATGGCGGGTGCGTGGGACCAGCAGCTGCACGCCATGGACTATCTTGCTTACGCCTATCTTCAGTCTGGCCGCGACAGCGAAGCGCAGCAGGTACTGAACGAGCTAAAAACAATCACCCAGGCCGATCCCCCGACGCGTACGGTTGCTTATGCAGTCACGGCGATACCCGCGCGCCTGGCGTTGGAGCGGCGGCAATGGCGCGAGGCGGCCGCACTTCAATTGCCGCTAAATCTGCAGAACTTGAGTGCGCTAAGCAATCACCGATGGGCGGCGGCCCACATCGATTTCGCCAGGGCAGTCGGGGCGGCGCGAAGCGGCGATCTGGGGTTGGCTCGCACGGAAGTCGCCAAACTTTCGGCGCTTGAAGAGGGGCTGACCATTCGACCGGGCGAATATGACTGGCGCAAGCAAATCTCGATCGAGCGTCAGATTGCGACCGCCTGGATCGCACATGCGGCCGGCAAAGACGATGAAGCGTTGCGGCTGATGCGCGCAGCCGCCGACCTCGACGACGCGACTGAAAAAAACCCTGTCACTCCCGGGGCGATCCTTCCTGCCCGGGAACAACTCGGAGAGCTTCTGCTCGAGATCAGGCGCCCTGATGCCGCGCTGAAGGAATATCAAGCGTCACTCCAGCGAGCGCCGCGTCGGCTGGCGGGACTTTATGGCGCCGCCGAGTCGGCGAAGCTGGCGGGCGATACAGCGACGGCTCGCCGCTATTTCGTTGAACTGGCGAAAATGACAGAGCGTGGCGACGCAGGTCGCCCCGAGGTGAAGACTGCGCGGCTATTCAAAGCGGGTCTGCCTCTAAAGAACCACTGACCCTCGCTCTCAAGGAAGACTCTGCGTTCAATGTAAGGCGCTGGTAGGGTCGCCTTCGACCCATTCCGGACATTCAGACGCGTTCCGACCACCCTCAATCCGCCAGGTTCCCAACAGGCACTCTTAGGTGGTTAACTTGGCCGCCTCTTTCAAGCAGTCGTATGGCAGGCCTCGCCACAGGCAAAAGTCAGGCCATTTGCCGCTCATCTGCCAATATTGCAGCAAACCCACTTGTTTCGCATAGATGAGGGAGCGCGGATCACGCCAGAACTTCCGGAACATCGGTTGGAACATGTATGGAACCACG
>JBKPLG010000051.1:0-18246 GCA_046731515.1 Pseudomonadota bacterium
TCTTAAGCCTCTGCGACGGCACGGCCATACCCCGGCGATGAGACGCTTGATGCTCACGAGGAATATGGGATGATCTACATCAGCGAAGAGGAGTCGGCCGCCCTTGTCACGCATGAACTTGCCTTCGAGGCGGCGCGGGAGGCTCTCGCCGCAGCAGCATCGGGGCAGAGCGGGGTCTTTCCCGCTATTCTCGGGCGCACGCGGGAGGCGAATACCTTCTCGATCAAATCCGGTTCGTCGGGCAACCTGACCGGAGTGAAGATCGGCTCCTTCTGGCCGGGCAACCCGGCACGCGGCCTTCCCCGCCACAACTCTACCGTCGTGCTGCTCGATCAGGCATACTGGTCGGCTCGGCGCTGTCATCGAGGCGGGGAAGGTCAACGCCTACAGGACGGCCGCCGCCGACGCGGTTGCAGCCGATCTGCTTGCGCGCAAGCAAGCCAAGGTTCTGGCGATTTTCGGCGCCGGCAACCAGGCGGGCTTCGAAGTGATGGCGCTGGCACGTATCCGCCCCATTGAGACCGTGCTGGTTGTGGCCCGGCCTTCGCCGCGACGTGACGCTCTTGTCGACCAGATCGGTGATAAGAGCCTGGACGTGCGCGCTGCCCTGCCCGAGGAAGCCGTGCGCGCGGCGGACATCGTGGTGACGGCGACATCCTCACGCGAACCGTTGTTCGATGCCGCTTGGGTCGGACCGGAACCCATATCGCCAGCATGGGGTCGGATGCTCCCGGCAAGCGCGAACTGCCGAGCGGATTCTTTCGTAGGGCACGTCTGTTCTGTGATCTGCTTTCCCAATCCGTCCAGATCGGCGAGTTTCAACACGTGCGCGGCGAGATCGACACTGGCGTGCTCGCGGTGACACCCATCGGCGATGTCATCGCAAGGCGTGCGCCCGGCCGCCGCTTCGACGATGAAATCACCGTGTTCGACAGTTCTGGCATCGCCCTGCAGGACCTCTACATGGCCGACGCGCTGATCCGCGCAAGGGTGTCACGCCGCTGAGCCAACCTCAATGCAGTTTGAGGCGTGGACGGACCACCCGGTTGGCATGACCGACCAGCATCAGGGCCAAACCATTCGCCGAACCATGTATGGCCAGCAAGTGGATGCGGTACAAAAACATGTAGATCAATCAGGCGAGCCGCCCCTCGACCGCCATCCGCCCTCCAACCAGGTTTCCCATTAGGCTGCCGACGGTGGAATACCGGCTCAAGGACACCAGAGAGCCCCTGTCGCGATAGGCAAATGGCTCCGGTGCTTCTCCTGCAATCAAATAAAGAATATTGCGATAAGCGGTTGATGCCATCTGGTGGGCAGCCTGGGCTCGTGGTGGCACCGGGCCAGCTGCACCCTCCGGCTTCAGGTAGCAGCAATCGCCTATGGCAAAGATGCGCTCGTCTCGGGTCGTTTGCAGCGTGGGGAGCACGACAAGTTGTCTGTTCCGCGCCACCTCAAGTCCGTCGAGCTCTCCAAGAATGCGCGGCCCCTGCACACGTGCGGCCCAGACGCAAATGCTGGCGTGTATCCGCTCTCCGGAAGCGCACCTCAGTCCCCTTGCCGTTGCTTCCAATACGGCTGTGTTTGCGAGCACCCGGACACCGAGGGACTCGAGTTCCTGATGCGCCGCTTCTACCAAAGCCTTCGGGAGAGCCGGAAGAATCCGCGGCCCGGCCTCTATCAAGGTGACCCGCAGCCGGGTCTCGTCGAAGACTTCCAGGCCATAATGTTTGAGGGACGATGCCGCATTGTAGAGCTCGGCAGCGAGTTCGACGCCTGTCGCGCCACCACCAACGATCGCGATATCCACCGACATGTTCCCCGTTGGGTCAGCCGACGTCGCTCTCGAAACGCGCAAACAATGATTCAGCAACTTCAGTCGAAAGCGATCGGCTTGGTGGCGGTCCTCGAGGAAGAGGCAGTGATCCTTTACCCCGGGGATACCGAAGTCGTTTGAAACCGATCCGATTGCGATCACGAGGTAGTCGTATCGGAGACGGTGTCGAGCGATCAGTTCCGAAGGATCGGCGCCACGATGACCTGCCGCGCTGTTCGACCGATGGCCTCCAGCGACCCGTAGAAGAAGCGGTATCCTCAACGATGACCGTGGCTGCGGTATCCAACCTCGTCTAGGTTTGCGTCGAGCGATCCAGCCGCAACCTCGTGGAGGCGCGGCTTCCAGACATGGGTGTGATTCCGCTCTACGAGAATGATGTCGAAATCCTTGCGGCCGAGTCGTGCTCCGAGGCCCCGCACGAGCTCAAGGCCTCCAGCCCCGCCGCCAACGACGACGATTTGAGTCTTCATTCCTGCTTGCCACTCTCTAACGGAACGTCTCTCGATCCGACCAACTGCCTGTCACCGGCGGGCACGCCACCATGCGATCGTGTCCTGCACGCCATAGCCTTTGATGATCGCCGGCATGAACCACGGATCGCCGCGATAGAGCGGGACAGCCGCAGGCGGCCGGAAGTCGAAAGCCGAGCGCGCCTTGTCGGCATGTCCCATCAGCTTATAGGCGGCACGCATGCCGACCCAGGGCGCCCAGACCACGCCCGAGCCGCAGAATCCGGTCGCATAAACGACGCCGTCCTTCTCGAAGATGCGGGGCAGCATGTCGCGGTTCATCGCAACATTGCCGAACCAGCTGTGCGAAAGGCGAACGTTCTCCAGTTCGGGGAAGAGTTCAACCAACCCGTTGCGCAGCCGGATCGTGGGGGCAGCCGGATCGCCTACGCGTGAGCTGTCTCGCCCACCAAGCAGAATGCGCTTGCCGTCGGGGGATGGGCGGTAATAGAAGCCCAGCTGTCGGTTTTCGACGATCATCTGAAGCTTTGGCATTAGGCGAGCCATCAGTTCGGGAGCAAGTTCCTCGGTGGCGATAATCCGGCTGCGCACCGGGACTAGGCGACGGCGCAGAAAGGGAACAGCGCCATCCGTATAGCCATTCGTGCAAACCAGGACCTGGCGCGCCTGTACCGTACCGGCCGACGTCGTGACGCGGAAACCCGTTCCACTCTTCTCAATTGAGGTGACGCGGGTATTAGCGTGGACCGTCAGTCCAGAAGCAAGGGCCACCCGCAGGAGCTCAGCGTGGAACTTGGCCGGCTGCAGGCCGCCGATATCCATCCGGACAGTGCCGCCGCGGTAGAACTCGGTGCCGATATAGCTGCGCTGCTCCGAACAGGGAACGGCATATGCCTCAATCCCCAGATTCTTCGCAAGCGTCTCGGCACTGCGGGCCATCTGGTCGTACTGGTCGTAACCGATCGCGCCTTTGAACTGCCCGACCAGCTGAAAGTCGCACGCGAGCTGCTCGGTCTTAATGAAATGGTAGAGGAATTCGCGCGCGGCTTTTCCTTCGGCCTCGATCGCTGCCGCTTTCTCGTCGCCGAAGGTCCGGGCGATCTCCGCGGAAGCCGGCCGGATGGTGCCGCTCGTAATGCCGCCGTTGCGAGTCGAGGCCCCCTCGCCGGGGTTCATGGCATCGAAGGCCGCAACCGCCCTCCCCTCGCGCGCCAGAGCCAGCCCGGCGGAAAGCCCGGCATAGCCTGCGCCGACGATCAGCACATCGAGCGTCTTGGCCAACGGCCGCGGCGGCAGAGGTTTGACCGGCGCGTCCTCCCACCAGAACGGCGTCGCCTTATCGGCGTGCGCGCTCCCCTGCCTTTTGCCGCGCGTGCCGCCGGTGCCCTCCTGAAGTGTCATGCTCCGCCCTCGTCAGATATGATCATCGCGAACGTCGAGCGCGTCGCGCAGTCCGTCCCCGATGAAATTGAAACTCGTGACCGCAACCGTGATCGCGGCGCCCGGCACGATCGCCAGCCATGGAGCGCTGGCGAGATATTGCTGTGCGCCGTTCAGCATGTTGCCCCAGCTTGGCAGCGGCGGCTGAATGCCGTAACCGAGGAAGCTGATATAGGCTTCCATCAGGATCGCGCGGGCAACGGTCAGAGTCGCTGCGACGATGATCGGCCCCATGGCATTGGGCAGAACCTCGCGGAACATGATGTGACCTCGGCTCAGCCCAAGCATCCGCCCCGCCAGCACGAATTCTCGCTCGCGCAGCGAGCGCACCTCTGCCTCGACGATGCGGGCAACCTCCATCCAGCTCGTGAGCGCAATGATCACGGTGATCATCACCGGGCTCGGCTTCAGCGCCGCCGCCAGGGCGAGCAGCAGGAAGATCGACGGAAACGAAAGGAAGCCGTCCACGGTGC
Organism: Pseudomonadota bacterium; assembly: GCA_046731515.1. GTDB lineage: Bacteria > Pseudomonadota > Alphaproteobacteria > Sphingomonadales > Sphingomonadaceae > Sphingomicrobium. Next base: position 4,221 of record JBKPLG010000051.1, read on the forward strand.
GCATCAGAGCCGCGCCGAGCCAACCGCCCCGATAGCCCGCGACCACGCCGACGATCGTTCCGACGAAGGTCGACAAGAGCATCGCGGAGAAGCCGACGAGAAGCGAAATACGTCCGGCCATGAACAGGCGAGCCGCGACGTCGCGCCCGAGCGGATCGGTTCCAAGATAGTGACTGCCGGTCAATGGAGGCGCGAATCGTGCGCGCAAATCGATGTAGAGCGAATCGTAGGGCAGGACATGCGGGCCGAGCACGCATAGGAGCGTGAGCACGACGATCATCAGCAATCCAAGCAGCGCTAGCCGATGGCTTATGAACCGGTAGGCCACACGGCTACGCCACCATTGGGTTGGACCTGCGGGCGCGGCAAGGACGGTCATCGGGCGGTCTCCTGTCAGCACATGGATGTTACGGGTTTTCACGCGAGGCGGATGCGCGGGTCGACGATGGCGACGATGATATCGGCAACCAGATTGCCGAGTACGACGAAAATCGCCGAGAATACTAAAAGGCCCATCACCATCGGGTAATCGCTGTATCCGAGGCTGTCGAGGAACAACCGCCCCATTCCAGGCCAGGTAAACACGGTCTCGGTCACCAGAGCGCCGGTCAGGATGCTCGGAAGCTGCATTCCAGCGAGCGTGATCATGGGCAGGAGCGCATTGCCGACGACGTGCTTCATCAGGATGCGGCGCTCGGTCAGACCCTTGGCGCGGGCCGTCTTTACGAAGTCCTGGCTGATGGCGTCGAGTGTGGCGGTACGCATGTACCGGCTCCAAACCGCCACATGCACCAGAGACAGCACCAGGGCGGGCAGGATAAGGTGGTGAAGATAGTCCATAACCGACGGCTCCACGCCAATCGTGGTCATATTGCCGACCGGCAGCCATCCGAGCCGAAGCGAAAACACATAAATGCCGACAAGGCCGAACCAGAAGGTCGGTATCGACAAAGCCACCATGGCGCCGACCGTCGCCACGTAATCGAACGCCGAATAGCGGTGCGTCGCCCCGCGGATCCCGATCCAGGTGCCGATCGCGATCGCGATCGCCGTGGACGACCCCATCAGCAGAAGCGTGGCGAAGAGGTGTTCGCCGATGAGGGTCAGGACGGGTAGTCCGTCGCGGTAGGAACGGCCCCAATCCCCCTGCAGGAGCCGCCAGGCCCAGTCGAAATACTGGACCCAGATCGGTCGATTGATGCCGAGCTGCTCCTTCAGCCGCTCCAGGTCGTCCTGGGTCATGCCGGGATCGAGGCCGAACTGAGCCAACGGCCCGCCCGGCAACAGGTTGAGGATGCCGAAGCCGATGATCGATACAATCACCAGCAGCAACACGCTCTGCAGAAGTCGGCTGAGCAGAAAGCTGCGCATTCGGTGTTCCTTCCTATCAAGGCTGGTCGCCGCCCGGGCCAAAAAGGCCCGGGCGGCGATCACGATCAGCTCGCCCAGTACCACGCCGCCGCTTTCCAGGACGCAGTGCGGGTGTTCGTGTTCACCTGGAAGTCGGCCAGCTTGTCCTTGCGTCCGATGACGTTCATGTACTCATACAGGGGCAGGAACGGCAGATCGTGACGAACGATCTCCTGAACGCGGTTATAGATTTTGCGTCGATCCTGCTGATCGAAGGTGCGGGCGCCCTTCTTCAGGAGTTCGTCGACTTCAGGATTGGAATACTGAGCCGTATTCGAGCCCTTGCCGCCCTTTGCGGCGATCGCACTCGTTGCAAAGCGGTTGGTCACGTCCGGGTCGGCGGCTATCAGGTACGAGACGCCTACCATGGCGGTGTCGAACTGGGATTTCAGCCAGAACTCGCCCCACATCACGGCTGGCGGAAGGTTCGAGATGGTCATCTCGACTCCGATCTGCGCAAAGGTCTGCTGGAGGAACTGCTGCGTCTGTTCCCGCAGGTTGTTTCCGGCCGTGGTCGCATTGGAGAATGAGAGCCGCACGCCGTCCTTCGCCCGGATGCCGTCCTTCCCCGGCTTCCAGCCGGCTTTGTCGAGGATCTCACGCGCGCGGTCGAGATTGAATTGCTGCGCCGGCAGGTTCGGGTTGTAGTAGAACGAGCTCTGCGGCATGAACGTCTCTGTCGGGGTGCCGACGCCATAATAGATCGCGTCGATTATCGCCTTGCGGTCCATAGCGGCATAGAGCGCCTCGCGCACCGCGAGATCCTTGAATTGAGGACGCTCTAGATTGAGATAGATCGACTCGATCGAGGGCGAATGCTCCAGGGTCACCTTCTTCCCGGGCAGCTTCTTGGCCTCGTCGAAATGATCGGCCGTGATGTAGGCCTGGTCCACCAGGTCCACGGCGCCGCTCTTGAACTGGGTGTAGAGCACCGTCATATCGGGAATATACTTGAACACCAGTCGCTCGATATATGGACCCTCGCCGACATAGTCGGGATTGGCGACAAGTTCGAGGTGATCGCCTGCGACGCGGTTGCCCCATTTGAAGGCGCCAGTGCCGATAGGCGCCTGGTTGAAGGCCGTCGTATTGGGGTCGCCCTCCGCCGCAAGGACGTGCTTCGGCACGATGAAGGTTTCGGCGAGGAAGGACAGATACGGAGCGAACGGCTCCTTCATCCGCCAGGTGATCTCCGTCGGCGAGACCACTTTGATGTCCTCGACAAGGGAATGGCCGCCGGTCCGCCAGGCGCGGAAATTCGGATTCAAGATGAGTTCAAGGGTAAACTTCACGTCATCCGCCGTGAAGGGTTTCCCGTCGTGCCACTTCACGTCATCGCGGAGCTTCACGCGCCATTGCAGGCCGTCCTCAGAGATGCCGCTGTTCTTCTGGCTCGGCACCTCGGCGGCGAGATTGGGATGAAACTCACCTTTCGGGTCCATGCGGACCAGTGCGTCGAAGACAGAGAAATGCACCGCATCGTCCACCTCGATATGCGGCATCAGCGGATTGAACACGGTCGGTTCCTGCGACATGCCGACAACGACTCGGCCGGTCGGCTTCGCCGGCGCCGTAGCGCCATATGCCGGTCTTCCGAGCAGGTTCGGCGCAACCAGGCCGGCCGCCCCGCCCAATGCCATCAAACGCAGCGCGTCACGCCGCGACACCTTCGTTCCAGATCGATCGTCCTTGCTCATAACGTCCTCTCCCTTTCCGGCGATATTCGCCCTTGCTCTCACTGGTGAGCCGCAATGGGACGGCCGTTCTCCGGACCTTCGCCGGGAATGGCCGCCACAAGTTCGCGCGTGTAAGCGGCCCTCGGATTGAGGAAGATCTGCGACGGCGGACCGCTTTCGACGATTTTCCCCTTGTGCATCACCGCGACTTCATCGCTGATCTGGCTCGCAACACGCAGATCGTGGGTGATGAAGATCATCGAAACTCCGGTCTCCCGCTGGATCTGGTCCAGCAGCATCAGGATCTGCGCCTGGATCGAGACGTCGAGCGCCGAAACCGCCTCGTCGGCGATCAGAAGCGTCGGTTTGAACATCAGGGCACGGGCGATGCCGATGCGCTGGCGTTGCCCGCCCGAGAACTCGTGCGGATAGCGGCCGAAGGCCCTGGCGTCGAGCCCGACGTGTGAGAGGAGTGCGCGGGCTTCTTCGCAGGCCGCTGCATAGGGCCTGCCATGGGCCACCGGGCCGACAGTGAGGATATGCCCGACGGTCGCGCGCGGATTGAGGGACGCGAAGGGATCCTGAAAGATCATCTGGATCCGGGGCCGCAGCGGGCGGAATTCGGCATCCGAGAGCCTGGCGATGTCACGCCCCTCGAACAGGATCCGGCCACTGTCGCTCTCGATGAGCTTGATCAGGAGCCGCCCCAGCGTGGACTTGCCGGAACCGCTTTCGCCCACTACTCCGAGGGTGCGGCCGGGGAGCAATTCGAACGAGACGTCGCTGACGGCCGGTACGACCCGCTGTGTTCCGAACAGGGCGCTACCGCTCCGATAGATCTTGACGAGGCGCTCGACCTTGAGAACCGGCTCCTTCGTCGGCGCCTCCAGTGGCGTGCGGTTTTCCCCGGTCAGACGCGGGACGGCCGCGATGAGGCGCTTGGTATAGGGGTGGCTGGGTGATTTCAGGACCTGTTCGGCGCTCCCCTGCTCGACGATATGGCCCTTCTCCATGACGACTACGCTGTCGGCGATCTCCGCCACCACGCCGAAATCATGGGTGATGAACATGACGCTCATCCTCTTCCGCTCTTGAATGTCGCGGATCAGCTTCAGGATCTGCGCCTGGGTGGTCACGTCGAGGGCGGTCGTGGGCTCATCCGCGATCAGGATGGTCGGCTCGAGCGCTAGGGCCATCGCGATCATGACGCGCTGTCGCTGCCCGCCAGAGAGCCGGAACGGATATTGCCGATACATGAGCGGCGGCTCGGGCAGGCCCACTTCGGTCAGCAATTCGATGGTGCGGCTACGCCGGGAGGCCGCCGTGCCGATCCCGTGGGCCGCCATGACCTCCTCAATCTGAGCGCCGACCGTCATGAGCGGATTGAGGGCGGAGAGCGGATCCTGGAAGATCATCGACACGGCCCGCCCGCGCAGGCGGCGCAGCGTCTCGGGGGCCATGCCGACGACGTTCATCCCGTCGAGCTGGATCGCACCCGATAAAACGCGGATCACCTTTGGGAGAAGCCCCATGATGGCATTTGCGGTGACAGATTTTCCGGATCCGGATTCGCCGATGATGCAAAGGATCTGGCCACGCTTGAGATCGAAGGAGACGTTCTCGACCGCATAGGCCCGCTCCATCCCTTGCGGCAGGCCTACGGTCAGGCCGCGCACGGAAAGCGCCGCGTCATAGGGGGCTACAGCGTGTATGCTGGCAGCCATCGAGATCTCCTCCCTGTCAGCCGGCTCGAGTGACCCAGCGGTGAGATGCGCCTTCGTCTTGCCCACGACGAATTCTTCGGCGCAGAACCGATGGTCTTTCGCCATCGAGATTCACTCAAGCCCGGCCGCCTCTTCCGCGTATTGCCGCTGCTACTGCTATTGTTGTGAACGTCTCCAATCTTTGACGTCTCTGTCCCGGCAGAGTCGTCGAATAGCAGCACTCAGGCAGCAGGACCTTCTGAAAATGCCGCCCTAATTGGCATTTCACTCTGCGCCGGTTACGCCTGATTTCGCGTTCCGTTTCCTGAGCAGACCCGCAATCGAGCCCGCGGAACTCGGCGACATTGCACATCACGCGGGAATAAACTTGCTTCTTACCCATGGGCGGTCGCAGCAGCATCAAGGAAGCAGATCCTTCACTCGGTAGTAGGCGCCCGCGGCTGGCAGGATCCACGACTTGCCGGTGTGCAGCGGGACGGCGCACCGAGCCAGACCGTCGAGCGGGTTCGTGTCGGTCCGACCCGTGGCGATGCCGGCCGGGCCATGTCCTGAATAGCCCACTCCGTGGATCCCGCCGTCGGGCGCTTCCTGCCCGCGAATAGCGATCCTGCGTGCAGCCGACGAGGCCGCCCCAGAAATACTCGATGTCGACATCGGCAAATTGGGGAAACATTGCCGACCATTTGTTGCCGCAGAAGCTGTCCGGAGCGGATATCGGTCTTCTGGTGCGACACCGCCTAGAACCGGGCCCGACCCCCGAACAGCATCCGGTGGTCGGGGGCGAGGCGGAAGTAGTTAGCGATGCCGAGCGAGTTCGTATATGTGCAGTTGCCCGGCACCGTCGACGCGACCTCCTCGACCGTAAGTGGGCGCGTCGCTACGTTAATAAAGCGGGCGACAGGCATCATCCGTCGGCGGAAATATACAAAAGACTCCGTCATGTAGGCGTCGGTCACTGGAATGGCCTGATCCGGTCGGAGCGGTCAATTGTCAGCCGTTCGGCCTGTTCACGGCACATGACAGGATTGCGCCCCCAGATCGTCGCGCCATGACGGTGGGCGGCTTCGGCCACCCCATATGCATAGCGGGCCCGCGCCGATCACCGCTGCTTCGAAGTCGCCCGTGACAGGCCCAGCCGCGGCCCCGGCGAATGGAACGGACGTATCATGCCGAAGGACGCGAATTTCTTTGGCGGTGATCCTTGTGCTCCCCTGAGGCGAGTTGAGGGAAGTGTACGCCGGCCCGGATCGGGGAGGTAGCACGCAGACGCGCTTTTCGCGCAACAACTGCCTGTTCCCGGAGTCGCAAACGGCACGAAATTCCGTCCAGGCACAAACTCCGCAGCAGGCCTCTGCAGCTGGCAGATTAAGATGCTTCGAAAATCCGGAGTTACGTCCATGCCCGCGCCGCTCATGCACATCGAGTGCAGCCCTTCTCTGCCTCGCGAGACGGACGTCGTCGTCATCGGCGGCGGGGTGGTGGGCGTGTTCACGGCCTATTATCTCGCGCGCCGGGGTGTCAGCGTCGCGCTGCTGGAGAAGGGACGCGTCGCTGCAGAGCAGTCCAGCCGCAATTGGGGATGGTGCCGCCAGCAGAACCGCGACGCGCGCGAGTTGCCGATGGCGACCAAGAGCCTCGATCTATGGGAGAAGGTGGCACAGGAGACCGGCGAGGATGCAGGATTTCGCCGTTGCGGGCTTCTCTATCTCTCTCAGGATGAGAACGAATTGGCAGGCTGGGCAAAGTGGTGCGACTTTGCACGGAGAGCCGGTGTAACGACACACGTGTTGAACGCAGAGGAGGCGACGGAACGGGGCCAGGCGACCGGGCGCAAATGGAGAGGCGGCGTGTTCGCGCCGACCGACGGAACGGCCGATCCCTCCAGGGCAGTGCCGACTGCTGCGCGCGGCATCATGGCGGCCGGCGGTACCGTTCACCAGCACTGCGCGGCCCGCGGCCTGGAGCTGAGCGCCGGCCGAGTAAGCGGAGTCGTGACCGAAGCAGGCACCATCCGGACGAAGACCGTCATCATGGCCGGAGGTGCGTGGGCCTCGTCCTTCTGCAATCAGCTTGGTATTCGCTTCCCGCAGGCTTCCGTGCGCGCTTCGATTCTAGCGGTGGCGCCGGGAGCAACCGGATTGCCAGACGCGCTTCATACCGCGCGGATATCGTTCACGCGGCGCGGCAACGGTGGATACACGCTGGCCATCAGCGGGAGAGCGCGCGTCGACCCAACCCCGCAGCAATTCAGGTTCGGCCGCGAGTTCCTACCAATGTTCGCGCGCCGCTGGCGCAGCCTCGCTCCGGGCGGAGCCGAAGGTTGGCGCGCGGGCCACGAAACCCTGGCGAAATGGGCGCTGGACGATGTGACGCCGATGGAACGGAACCGGATCCTCGATCCAAAGCCGGATACCGGGCAGATCCGTGCGACATACCGAAGAGCGCGCGAGCTGATGCCCGGGTTCGAGCGAGTTTCGATCTCCGACGTTTGGGCCGGCTATATCGACAGCACGCCTGACGGAATTCCTGCCATTGGTGAAATCGAGGGAATTCCCGGCTTCATCCTGGCGGCGGGATTCAGCGGCCACGGTTTCGGGATTGGCCCCGGCGCCGGGCACCTGATTGCCGACATCATTACGGGCAGCGAGCCTATCGTGGATCCGCGACCATACCGGCCAGAGCGGCTAAAGACGGCTTCATGGGGCAAGATCGCTGAGTTCTGATCGCGACCGGTTCGGCTGCGGCGTCACTCCCCAGGGCAAGCGCCAGTGGGTCGCATGTCTCCCATGGGACAAGATGCCGGCCGAGGGTATGATCACCGTTTGACTCTCAAGCTTCAAAGCCTGATACGATCGGTGATACTGACCTCCGCGCTGGCACGGTGTTAGGCCTCACAAGTGGTGGTGAACCCGGATTGTCATGCCTGCCGCCCGCGGAGCTAGGTTTAATGAGGTTTCCTCATGAAGCTCGACAAGATCGACATCAGAATCCTCTCCGAGCTGCAAAAGAACGGGCGAATATCCAACGTCGAGCTTGCCGACCTGGTACATCTGTCACCGAGCCCCTGCCTGATGCGGGTCAAGAAGCTGCAGGTGGAGGGTTTCATCACCGGCTATTCCGCCCAGATCGACGTGTCGAAGCTGGGGCAAACGCTGACGGTTTTTACCGAAATCACGCTCAAGCATCACCGCCAGAACGACTTCGCGCGGTTTCTTGCGACTGTCGAGAAGATCGATTCGGTGATCGAGTGCCATCTCGTCTCCGGCGGCTACGACTATCTCGTCAAGTTTATTACACCGAGTATCACAGAGTACCAGACGATCATGGAACGCCTTCTGGACATGGATATTGGGATCGACAAGTACTTCAGCTTTGTCGTGCTGAAGTCACCGATCGTGAAAGCTCACCTGCCTCTCGACGCCATATTCGACCAGTGACCGGAGCTTGCCCTTCCCGAGGAGGGCCGCCCGATCACCCTCTCATCGCCGTCCGCACGTCCCCATCTTCGAGCGTCTGGTCGAGCGTCGACCGGGTGCGTTCGATGATCCCGTCGATGTCCTCGTCCGTGCAGCAGAGCGGCGGCGCATAGCCCAGGACGCCATTGGCGAACGCGCGGATGACGAGGCCGTTCTGCCATGCCCGGTCGAAGATGCGGCGCGACGGGTCGGCTTCCGGCGGCAACGGCGTCTTGCGCTCCTTGTCCGTCACCAGTTCGACCGCGGCCAGCATGCCGCGACCGCGTACGTCGCCGACCAGCGGGTGATCGGACAGCGAACGAAGCCCCTCCATCAGGCGCTTTCCGGCCTTTCGTCCATTTTCCAGCAGTCCTTCCTCGTAGAGGCGCAGGCATTCGAGTGCGACCGCCGCGCTGACGGGATGGGCGGAATAGGTGTAGCCGTGGCCGACGAGCGCCTTTCCGGCCCCGTCTGCAATCGTGTCGTAGACGCGATCGGACATGAACACGGCGCCCATCGGCAGATAGCCCGAGGTGAGGCCCTTTGCCGTGGTCATGAGGTCGGGGACGATATCGTCCTCTTCGCACGCGAAGAGCGGACCCGTGCGGCCGAATCCGGTGATGACTTCGTCGAGGACGAAGAGCACGTCGTGCTCCGCGCAGACTGCGCGCATGGCCTTCAGCCAGCCCGAAGGCGGGACGAGCACACCTCCCGATCCCTGGATTGGCTCGACGTAGAAGGCAGCGACGTGATCCCCACCGAGTTCTGCGATCTTTGTCCGCAGGGCGGCAACCGATGCTTCGATAATGGCCTGCGGATCGGTGCCCACAGGATTGCGGTAGGGATAGTGCGTCGGGATCTTGTGCTGCCAGTCGCAAGGCACGCCGAAGCCGGCGTGGAAGACCGGCAGCGCGGTCAGGCCGGCCCCGGTCGTCGAGGATCCATGGTAGCCGTATTCGACGGAGATGAACTGATCTTTCTGAGGCATACGCCTGGCGTGGTAGTAATAGCGGATGAACCGGACTGTGCTGTCGACCGCATCGGAACCGCCGAGCGTGAAGTAGATGCGATTGAGATCCCCCGGCGCCAGTTCGGCCAGCCTCGCAGCCAGGCGAATGGCCGGTTCGGAGCCCAGCCCGAAATAGCCGGTCGCGTAGGGAAGTTCGCGCAGCTGCTTCGCAGCAGCCTCGACGAGGCTGTCCTGTCCATAGCCTGCGTTGACGCACCACAGCCCGGCAAATCCGTCGAGCAGCATATGGCCGGTGGCATCGGTGAGCGCCGCGCCCTGAGCCGATTTCAGCACCCGCACGCCCGCCGCCTCATGGCTGCGATAGGATGCGACCGGGTGGATCAGATGCGCGCGATCGAGTTCGATGAGCGAGTTGGCAAGCATGTTCCCTCCGATTTCAGCAGAGTGCCTAACCGATGAGCATGCCGATCCGGCAAGGCGCGGTCCTTTTGGCTCCCTGAGGATGCGTGACGCGCCGTATCGCGATCCAGCCGGTGATCTGCCGTTCAGGCATGCTGCATGTCCGGTCTGTGTCTTCCACCGCCTACGGTAAACCGCCAGAGACAGCACTTCCTGCTGACCGGCCGCCACGAGTGATGCGCTTTCGCCATCCTTCACCGCCCGCGCCACATCTTCTGCCGAAGCATGGAAGACAAGCCGCGCTGCCTGCAGAATAGCGAGCCGGACAGCTGGCGCAACTCTCTGCCAAACGTGCGATGCAATACCGAACGATCTGCTTCAGGTCGCGTCGAATGCGGCCATTAGTCTTCCCGATCGCCGCCTATGGTGCTTGCGGTACAGGCACGCTGTGCCGTGAGGATTAGGAGGATCGTCGCCATGTCGACTTTCAGGCCGAAATACATCACATTCGACTGCTACGGAACGCTCATCAACTTCGACATGGCCGGTGCCGCGGAGCGCGTCTATGGCGCGCAGCTTTCGCCGGCGGCTTTGGCGCAGTTCATCAAGAACTTCGCGGCCTATCGGCTGGACGAGGTCCTGGGCGCGTGGAAGCCCTTTGTCGAGGTGGTGCACAATGCGCTCGAGCGCACCTGCAAGCGCAATGGCGTTGCATTTCGCCCGGAAGACGCCCAACGCATCTACGAGGAAATCCCTTCATGGGGTCCGCATCCCGATGTGCCGGCGGGCCTGGCCAAGGTGGCGAAGGAGATCCCTCTCGTGATCCTGTCGAACGCCATGAACAGCGTGATCATGTCGAATGTCGCCAAACTCGGCGCACCTTTCCACATGGTTATCACGGCCGAGGAGGCCGGCGCCTACAAGCCCCACATGAAGGGCTTCGAGTATATGCTCGACAAGCTCGGCTGCGGGCCTGAAGACATCACTCACGTATCCTCCTCGTTCCGCTACGACCTGATGACCGCCTACGATCTCGGCATCAAGAGCAAGGTATGGGTGAACCGCGGCCACGAGCCCGCCAATCCATTCTACGAATATACTGAGATCAACGATATCGGCGGGCTGGCCGCTGCCGTCGGCCTGAAGCCCGTCCGCAAGATCGCTTGACCTGTTCCTCTCGTCCCACGCGGCAAGGGACGTATCGAACGGGAAAGGGGCGGCTCGACCGCCCCTTTCCCGTTCCCAGAGGACTATTCGGCGAACCGGGACCCGGTTCACCGAGGCTGCTAGCTAAGCCCGCCGACGTGAAGCGTCTTGATCTCCAGATATTCCTCGACCCCGAGCTGTGATCCTTCCCGCCCCAATCCCGATTGCTTCACGCCGCCGAAAGGCGCGACTTCCGTCGAGATCAGGCCGGTGTTCAGCCCGACCATGCCGAACTCCAGCGCCTCGGCGACACGCCAGGACCGCTTGAGGTTTTCCGTGTAGAAATAGGCGGCCAGGCCGAAGGGTGTTCCGTTGGCGACCGCGATCGCCTCCTCTTCGGTTTCGAAGCGGAACAACGGGGCGACCGGTCCAAACGTCTCTTCGGAAGCCAGGAGCATTTCGGTTGTAGCGCCCCCGAGGACCATGGGTCGGGCGTATTGCTTGCCGTCCGGCACCATGTCGCTCTGGGCGATGATCCTTGCGCCCTTCTCCAGAGCATCGGCGACGTGCCGGTCGATCTTTTCGATCGCCGCGCCGTTGATCATGGGTCCGATGGCTACGCCCTCCTCGGTACCGGCGCCAACCTTCATCCCCGCGACGCGGCTGGCGAGCTTATCGGCGAAGGCCTCGTAGACGCCGGCCTGCACCAGAACGCGGTTCGCACACACGCATGTCTGGCCGCCATTGCGGAATTTCGAATTCACCACGCCTTCGACGGCGAGATCGAGATCGGCGTCATCGAACACGATGAAGGGAGCATTCCCGCCGAGCTCGAGGCTGAGCCGTTTGATTCCGTCGGCGGCGCCTTTCATCAGAAGCGCGCCGACACGGGTCGAACCGGTGAACGAGATCTTGCGCACCGCCTCGTTGGCCGTCAGCTCTGCGCCGATCTCTGCCGGCATGCCGGTGACGATATTGATCACGCCGGCCGGGATTCTGGCTCGTTCCGCCAGCACGCCGAGCGCAAGCGCTGAGAAGGGCGTGAACTCCGATGGCTTGATCACCACGGTGCAGCCAGCGGCAAGAGCGGGCGCCACTTTGCGCGTTATCATCGCATTCGGAAAATTCCATGGGGTGATGATCGCACAGACACCGACCGCCTCCTTCAGGACCAGGATGCGGCGATCCGCGGTAGGTGACGGGATCGTCGTGCCGCCGATGCGGCGTGCCTCTTCCGCAAACCATTTCACGAAGGATGCCCCATAGCGGATTTCCCCCAAGGCCTCGGCAAGCGGCTTGCCTTGCTCCAACGTCAGCAGAAGAGCCAGGTCCTGTTCGTGCTGAAGAATGAGGTCGTACCAGCGCTCGAGAAGCCCTGCACGCTCGGCGTGGGTCGTCCTCTTCCAGCTCTTGAACGCCTCGGCCGCAGCACCGATTGCGGCTCTTGTCTCGCTGCCGCCCATATCGGGAACGGTGCCGAGGACCTGGAGGCTGGCAGGGTCGACGACATCGACCACGGCCTTCGTTTCCGCATCCCGCCACACCCCGCCAATCAGCGCCTGCTCGCGGAAAAGGTCCAAATCGTTGAAGACACCGATCCTCGTCATCGCGTTCATGATCTTTCCCCTGCCGTTTTCAGTTCAATGCTGCAAGCACCGCCTGCGTGACCGTTTCGGTGCTGTCCCTGCCCGGGATCGTGCCGACCCCCCGCGCCGTTGCGGCCTCGATGGCCGACATCACTTCGGCCGCAGCATGCCCCTCACCCAGATGCTCCAGCATCATCGCACCGGTCCAGATAGCGGCGATCGGATTGGCGGTGTCGAGATGCGCTATATCGGGTGCGGAACCATGGACCGGCTCGAACATGGAAGGCACGCTGCGATCGGGGTTGATGTTGGCGGATGCGGCATAACCCAGCCCGCCCTGGATGGCCGCTCCAAGATCCGTAAGGATGTCGCCAAACAGGTTCGAGGCGACGATCACGTCGAGACTTTCCGGCGCCAGGACCATGCGGGCTGCAATGGCGTCGACGTGATAGTGCGAGACCTCCACATCGGCATAGTCTTTCGCCAACTCGCGTGTGACCTCGTCCCAGAAAACCATGGAATGCTTCTGCGCATTGGATTTAGTGACGGATGCGAGCTTCTTGCGGCGCGCCCGCGCCTGTTCGAATCCGAACCGCATGATCCGTTCGACGCCCGCACGCGTGAAGATCGCGGTCTCAATGGCGACCTCATTGGCTGTGCCGGAATGTACCCGCCCCCCGGCGCCGGAATATTCGCCCTCCGTGTTCTCGCGGATGCACAGTATGTCGAAATTCTCGGAGCGGAGAGGTCCCCGAACGCCCGGCAGCAGCCTATGCGGCCTTACGTTGGCATATTGCACGAACCCTTTCCGGATCGGCAGGAGCAGACCGTGCAGCGATATCGAATCGGGCACTTCCGCGGGCCAACCGACGGCACCAAGCTGGATCGCATCGAATGTCCGCAGCCTATCGATGCCGTCCGGCGGCATCATTACACCGGTTTCCAGGTAATAGGCGCACGACCATGGGAAGCTTGTGCCATCGAGCGCGAACCCGCCGCGCTTTGCAGCCGCCTGCAGCACCTGCCATGCCGCTTCTGTGACGTCCTTGCCGATGCCGTCGCCGGGGATGAGTGCTATGGAATAGGTTCTCATGGGCAGCGTCCCGGAGATCGATGAGCACGCTCTTGGATTTGTGGTTCGCAAGACAGCCGTCGCGACCAGGATCCTTGCCGGCGCAATGTTGGGACGGGGGCTTGGATCTGCCGGGACCGAACTCAGCGAACTCGCACCAGCGTTCGCTCAGTAGAATAGTGGACCGCGCGCCGCATTTTTCGTCGAGGATGCCCCGCCCCACGGCGTCGAATGGCGTCAGGCGGGACTTGGATAGTGGATCGTTCTGGAACGGCGTCCTTGAGCACTGAACTCAGTCGTAAACGCAGACGTAGATCTTGCGGACGGTTTCGATCGTGCGCCAGACGCCGACGAAGCCGGGCTTCATCACGAAACTGTCGCCGGCGCGGTACGTCTTGGTCTCGCCGCCCTTCTCCTCGATTTCGATGAGACCGGAAAGGATGTGACAGAACTCGTAGGTGGTGCCTTTGATCGAATGCGTCACTCCGGGCGTCGCTTCCCAAACGCCGGTCAGCACCTTCTCGCCCTTCGAGGCGTCCTGTCCCCAGCTCTTGAACGATGGACTGCCCGCAATCAGCCGTTCAGGGG
>JBKPLG010000052.1:0-17526 GCA_046731515.1 Pseudomonadota bacterium
TCGCGGCCGATAAGCTTCGATGAAATCATCTTCGTTAAGGGTAACGGTGAGTTCATCTTGCATCAGGCCCGCAGCCTAATGCGGACGAGATCGGTTCTCCACCATCAACAGCGAGGCTGTATGGCGAAAACTAGCAAGTTCGCCTGTGTCGTGACGTCCGCTTTCGACCCAAAGCGGACGCTAGAAGCACGGCGCTTCGTCCATTCCGGTCAGTAACCATGACTCCCTGATCGTTGCTTAAGGAAGCAGACGTTCAACGAAGCAAGAGCACCACTATAAGTGCGCACAGCCCAATCCAGGTGAACGTCACAATGTCGCCCGCCTTTCGCCGAGCACCCACAACAATGCCGCTGATCAGATCGACGCCGCTCATGACGGCCTCTCCGACGATGCGTCCTCGTCTGGCTGCACAACTCGAACAATGCGGATTTGCCGATAGTCCCCTTGGAGGTCGGGCCACTCGATCGAATGACCGGCGGCTAATCCGTAGAGCGCGGCACCCATTGGCGTAAGAATCGACACGCGTCCGCGGGCAATGTCGGCCTCGACAGGCAGGACAAGCTGCACCTCGCGCATCTGCTGCGTCTTCTCATCTACAAACGTAACGAGCGATTTCAGCGCGACATGGCCGGGCGGCATTGTGTCCGAATCATGCAATTCCGCACGTTCGATTTCCTCAAGCAGCATAGCCGCTACGATCGGCGCGCGGTGCTCCGCCTGAAGCGCGAGACCTGCGACAAGGTCTGACTCTGGTGCAAGAAGATGAATGGGTGGGCGCGCTATGCAATTCGCTGAAAGGGTCATGATACTATCCTTTGAAATGAGAGATCTCGCTTGGGCGCGGCTGTCAGGCCTTAAAGTTTGTGCGCGAGAGCGATGCCGATGAACCACAGCGTACTGATCAGCACGATAATGCCGCCGATAACTGCCCAACGGTCATCGGACTTCACCCGAAAGTGGCCCTTATGGTCTTCCGTGAAGGCATCGATCTCTGGACGGAAACGCTGATCGCTGCACAAGTGACCGACGCCCCGCTGTCGTTTGCCGGGCAGAAACGAAACGCCGCTAGCCTTCTCTTCGGATGCTTGTGGATCGCGGGCCAGCAACTCCAATGCCCGCTTGCGACGTCTCGTATGCGTGACGTGATAGGTCATTCCATAACTCCTTATGGATGTGGATGAGGCGCTGAGCGTACGGCGGGGTCAGGCGATCAACGGACTGCCTTGAAGGCTGCGTCCCTTCGCGCCGGACCGCTTGGCCACTCTTCTCAGTTGCCGCTCGATTGCACGGGCTCGGGGAAACAAGTGTCCGTCCATTTCATCGAAACGGTCGTCTGAGGCGTAGAACATGAAACCGCCGGGAACACGGACAGCAATACCGACGGTACGGCGATCAAACTCGACCGCAAATCGTTGCGTAGTCACAGGACTCTACTCCGACGCGCAGCACCAGCCGGGAAGCGACATCGCTCCAAACTTCGGTTGCGCTATGAATGAGAGAAAGCGCTCGCTTGGAAGCGGCGCAGGTCTTTGGAGAGCCCTAAGGGCGGTTCCCGCGAAACCGCGGGACAGCGCTCAGGGCGTTAGAGTCGTGCCGTGCTGCTACCGGGATGTAGCTGAGGCCGATCAAACTGTGAGTGCTCAGTCATGTCTTCAATATGGACCGCTGGCGCGGGCAATCAAGGGTGCTCAGGCCCATTGAGGCGGCAACAGGGACAAAGCAAAAGCTGCCCGCCGACTGCGCCGGCCGGCGCTCACCTTATGAAAGCAACGCTAACAGGATCGCTCGCCGGAAACGTTTCCTTCAGCCCCTCGTCAAGAAGCTCGCTTTGCCTTTTTTTGAGGTCTCGGTTGGCCGAAGATTCACGATCGTCTTTTGCCGAATCTCCTCGGCTCTTGGTCTGTGAACCAGCAGTCCTGGCACTCCGCCATCCTCCCGCGCTAGGAGGGCCATGGCACTGCAAACAATCGTACTCATGCCTTAGGGTATTATGGCGGCATGGTTTATCAAACTCCTGCGATGCAGATTGAAATGTTTGCCAAAGAAAGCCGCCAGTAGGACTGCTCAATGGATCGCATGCCGGCCCTTTTCGTCGGTCACGGAAGCCCGATGAACACGCTGGAACTGAA
This sequence comes from Pseudomonadota bacterium, assembly GCA_046731515.1. Classification (GTDB taxonomy): domain Bacteria; phylum Pseudomonadota; class Alphaproteobacteria; order Sphingomonadales; family Sphingomonadaceae; genus Sphingomicrobium. The sequence goes on from JBKPLG010000052.1 coordinate 2,130, forward strand.
CGGCTACACCCAGGCGTGGCGCGCCTTTGGACAGCATTTGCCCCGCCCGCGTGCGCTCCTTGTCATCTCGGCACATTGGTACTTTGGTGCGACCGCCGTTACGGCAATGCCAAAACCTCGGACGATCCACGACTTTTACGGCTTTCCGGACGAGCTCTTCGAATTTGATTATCCTGCGCCGGGCGCTCCAGATTTTGCCCGAGAGGTGGCAGAAGTAGTGAAGCCGCATTGGATAGGCCTCGACCGAGACCAGTGGGGACTCGATCACGGCACCTGGTCGGTTCTGGCTCACATCTATCCGCAGGCTGACGTGCCGGTCGTGCAGCTTTCAATCAATGCGTTGCGGCCGCTGGACTATCATTTTGATCTGGGCGCAAGTCTAGCACTCCTCCGCGATCGGGGAGTGATGATCCTCGCGAGTGGCAACATCGTCCATAATCTCGGACGTGTGCAATGGCACCAGCCTGATGCCGCATTCGACTGGGCTGAGAGGTTCGATGATGCCGTGCTTGAACAACTTGCTCGGGAGCCCAGTGACATCTTGAGATTGGTCGACCACCCCGACTTTGCCCTAGCGGTGCCAACTCCGGATCATTTCATCCCGCTGCTCTACCTTGCGGGATTGTCTGCCACCGAAGGCGTTTCTGCTGAGGTCCTTGTCCGCGGCTACGCCATGGGGTCAATTTCGATGACGTGTTACGGCCTCGGCGCCAAGGGTATCCTCAGTCAAGAACCGAAGTGCGCGGCCTCCCTGCCCGACGGCATCCCTCCTGACCAAACCAACATGTGAGACACTGCGGACAAGGCGTAAAGCGTTTGAATATCGCCCTTGCGCCACCATATCAGTACTATGCGTAGACGATCACAGTTGCACCCCGGCAGCAGCACGGAACGACTCCCGGCCCCAGGCCGGGATGACACAAGCGAGCCGGACTCGGCCTAGGGAGCGAATAAGAACCAAATTGTTCTCAATACGGCTCGTTCCACCAAATTTAGGACGAGCACCATGTTTCAATGTGTCGGTGCGAAAGCACCCCCGTTCAGTCAATCGCAGTCACCTGCCGCCACGCTGCTTGAGCAAGCGAGCGAGCTCATCAACCGCTATCCAAACCTGAGCGAAATCGAACTGGCGCGACTTATCAATCTGTATCGTGACCTCTCCGCCGTGGATATGGCGCTGATGCTTTCCGACGCACAGTTAGCGCCCAACCTGGATCGATTCTCTGCGGATCATCGATCGACAATCAGAACGCCATTTCGCCAGTACGCGGCTCTCGTGTTTTATGCCGTACTGGGAATCGCCGCATTCGGATGGGCAGCGTCGTTTGCCTCGTGAATAAGCTGCAGCCCCTAGGTCGCGAACCGACGACGGTCCTTGACACTGGAAAACCGCGACCCATACTCAGAGGCGTCATGGCGGTTTATCATTCCACCTTCCGGCACGAGCTTCATCCGGGCAGCAGCACCGCACGTTCTCCGGCCCTAGGCTGCTGCGCACTCTAAGCGTCTAAACTAAACCTAGGGCTTCATCACATCGCAAACTGTTTCGGGTCGCTGAGCGATCCGAGCAACAGTGTCATTCACGACGGTGTGTTTACGCCGTGCCTCCGCACGCTCTGGCGGCGGAGATTGTGCAAGCAAAGGTGCAATATGTTCGACGATCGTTTTCTCATTGAAGCCAATGGACGAGTGGTCGGCGTCGCTGTGCGAGTCCGCGGCGGCTTCATGTTCTTTTCTTCGGATCCGGATCTAAAGGAGCTGGAGGCGAAGATCTTCCCGCGCGCGAAATCAATCGGTCTACGAGTGGCCGAGTTCGCGCGAGCGAAGAGCAGCGCGAACGATCAATTTCCTGCAGGTAGCGGCAATGTCGTGCCGTTGCGGCGACCACAACGCGGACACCGGCACCCGGACGACCCGCCACCGCCGACAGCAGCGTGAATGAGCTTCGCGAGGCCTCGGTTGCAACCCGCACAGAGGCGACGAAGGCGACACGCTGACCGTCGGCAAATAATCACCCAGTTCATCCCATTCGCTGTGCGGTCGCTGCTGCTCGCAAGCCCGTCCGGACTCTGCTGACGACGCTTTCATCTGTCCTCGTGGAGTGGACCATGTAGGCTGCATACGAGAACTCGGGGCTGTCCGGAACGAGAGTCAGCCGCCCCTCTTCGAGCAAGGTCCGGACTGCCGCCATTCGAAAATAGCCGGTGCCCCCGCGCGCGAGGACATAGTCTAACGCCAACGGTCCGTAGCTGATTGAAACGACGCCGGGCCCGGCGTCCGGAAAGGCAGCGTGATAGCTGGCGGCGAACTCCTCCCCCCAATCCACATACACATGATCCTCGGGGCCTACCGGACGATCAGTGTGGGTGGTTCTGACCAACACCAACTTTTCCTCGAACAGCAGTTCCGCAACGACACCAGGGCGAGCCGGAGGAGCGTAAAGAATGGCAACGTCCAACGCCCCTTCCTGAACCTGTTCCATGAGACGATCCGGGGAACCGATGCACGCGCTGATCGCGATCTCCGGGCATTCGTGGCGCATCCAGATTAGCCAATGCCGCATCAACGGGTTCCACTGGCTCAGCTCGGCGCCGATCGTGACAACGGTCTCCTGTCCCGGCGCGATCGCGACCGACCGCCGACCACGATCCCAGATTTGAACGAGCGAGGTTGCGAAACGGAAGAACTGCTCACCGGCCGGCGTGAGTCGCGCGCCGGCCTTGTTCCGGATGAACACCTTGCGGTCGAGCTGGTCTTCGAGAACGCGGATGCGCGCGCTGACTGCAGTCTGCGTTACATTGAGGTTCCCTGCAGCGCTAACGAAGCTGCCTGTCTTGACGACCTCCAGAAAGGTCCGCGCCACATTGATGTCCATCTTCGTCCTTTCGCCATAGGTGGGCTTCGGCTATCACTTAACAACAAAAAGTCGATTGTTATCCAGCAGTATTACTCGTTTGCTTTATTTTATTGGGACGAGCATTCCCATGTCGATGTGTGATGAAACATCATCCGCAGCCACCGAATGGATGAGCTCCTCAATGATAGTCCCGGCCCGCCCTCAACCCACCTTGCAGCGCAAGCGGCGGAGTTCCGTCCGCAGCCAACAAAATCTCCGAGCGGGTGCCAGTGCCGATGTTCTGCGGGAGCGCAGCGAACTTGCCGCTCAAAAGATGTGCGCCCTGGGCGAAATGACCCGAGGCATAGCCCACGATTTTCGCAACATTCTCGCCATTATCGCGAGCGGCTTGGGGGTGGCCGAGCGAAATGCAGACAACTCGGACAAACTCAGGTCGGCTTTAGCCGCCATCCAGGAAGGAGTTGAGCGAGGGGAACGAATGGCGGCCCGACTTCTCAGGTTCGCCAGTCAGCAAGAACTGATGGCCGCTCCCGAGGATGTGAACACATTGCTTCGCAAGCTCGAGTCGTTTCTTAAATATGGGGCGGGTTCCGGAGTTAGCATTGAACTCGCCCTTGGGGCCAACCTCCCGACCTGCCTCGTCGACCCGCCACGCTTCAATGCCGCGATCCTCAACCTCGTCGTCAATGCTCGCGACGCGATGTCAGAGGGTGGAGTAATCCGCATCAGCTCGGCAGCAATTCGAGGAATGGAATGCGTTCAACCGCGCGATTACGTTCGTGTTCGGATCCGTGACTACGGCGAGGGCATGTCGCCCGAAGTGCTCGAACGGATCTTCGATCCGTATTTCACGACCAAGGGCGACACGGGGACAGGTCTTGGCGTGCCGCAGGTGCACGCGCTGATGGAACAAGTCGGCGGCTTCGTTCGAGTGGACAGCACCCTGGGCGAAGGCACATCCTTCGACCTGTTCTTCCCCGTTCATGATGACCAACGACCGGCCGCTGGGGATGCCTGGCAGGAGCTCGACCAATGGGCGAACGAGGGCGGCGCCATCGTCGGTGGGAATCGGCAGGCGGCGCTCACCCAATGAGTATCGAAGGAGCAATGGCGATGTTGGCGCCCGATGTCGAAACGACGGAACTCGAAGGGGTTCGCGCTCTTGAACGCCGCCGTATCGAAATGATGCGTGCAAACGACGCGGACGGCCTTGCACCGCTGCTCGATGAGAATCTCATTTACGTGAACAGCGCAGGCACGATCTACGACAAGCCGAGTTACTTGCGGAAAATCCAAACGAGCTCCCTCACGTACGACGATGATTTCGATGTCCTGGAGACTGAATTTCGAATCCTCGACGACCTAATCATTTTCGCCGGAGTGATGGTCGGGCACTCGCGGCTCGAAGGAGAGCAGCAGGTTCTGCGTTTCCGCTGCCTAGCAGTCTGGCGAAAGGCCGGTGCCGGATGGCGAATGCTCGCGTGGCAATCGTCGTCGGGCAGCCAGGTTCACTAGGCATCGGTGTCGCCCGAGCAATTGGCGGAAACCGACGGAGGATCAAATGAGCAACTCGAATGTAAAGCTCGAAGGACCGGACCTGCGTGCCGGAGTGGAGCTCCACGTCCTTTCAGACGGCACGATGCTGACCGGCCACGTCGACGGGCAGTCCGCCATGCTCGTTCGGGATGGCAGGGACCTGTTCGCAGTTGGCGCAACCTGCACTCACTACGGCGGACCGCTCCCCAAGGGTCTACTTGTTAGCGAGACTATCCGTTGTCCTTGGCACCATGCCTGCTTCAACCTGCGCACCGGTGAACCCCTTCGGGCTCCGGCACTTGATCCACTTCCACGCTGGCGTGTCGAGGTCAGCGATGGCGTCGCATTCGTAAGAGAAAGGCTTGTTCGGCAGGTGCCGACAATTATCGAATCAACCTCCTTGCCTCAGTCGATCCTGATCATCGGCGGCGGGGCGGCCGGCAATGCGGCGGCGGAGACGCTTCGCCGCGAAGGCTACTCCGGTCCGATTACAATGTTCAGTGCGGACCCGTCGTTGCCATGTGATCGGCCGAACCTGTCGAAGGACTATCTTGCAGGTAAGGCGCCCGAAGAGTGGACGGTGCTGCGGTCCAGCGATTTCTACCAAAGCAATGACATTGACGTTCAACTGAACGCACGCGTGACTCGGATCGATACCGAGACGCGTGAGGTCCAGCTCGCCGACGGCACTCGTCACAGTTACGGAGCATTGCTTCTCGCCACGGGAGCTGAGCCCATCAGGCTGAGCATCCGCGGCGCCGATCGCGCCCATGTCCATTATCTGCGCACCCTCAATGACAGTCGTGCGCTGGTCGAAAAAGCCAAAGCTGCGCGGGCAGCGGTAGTCATCGGCGCCAGCTTTATCGGCCTTGAAGTTGCCTCCTCGCTGCGCGCCCGCGGCATCGAAGTGCATGTGGTCGGCCCGGAAGCGATTCCGATGGCGCGCATTCTGGGTGAAGAGCTGGGCTCATTCATCCGAACGGTCCACGAACAGCATGGGGTGATCTTCCACCTCGGTCGAGGCGCGGCCGCGATTGATAACGAGGCCGTGACGCTCAGTGATGGCACTCGGATCGACGCCGACCTGGTTGTGATCGGGATCGGTGTCCGACCGGTGACGTCGCTGGCGGAGCAGGCCGGCTTGATGGTTGACCGTGGAGTCATGGTCGACGAATTTCTGGAGACCGGCGCGCCGGACGTGTTCGCCGCCGGCGATATTGCGCGCTGGCCCGACTCCCGCAGCGGCGAGCACATTCGCGTCGAGCATTTCGTCGTGGCCGAGCGGCAGGGGCAGACGGCCGCGCGAAACATGCTTGGACGGCGAGAACCCTTCAACGCCGTGCCCTTCTTCTGGACTGAGCAGCATGACCTGGGCATCGCCTACGTCGGCCACGCAGAAGAGTGGGACGATGTCAGGATCGACGGGTCGATAGAAGCCCGCGATTGCTCGGTTACTTACTTCCGCGAGGGCAGAAAACTTGCGGTAGCGGTGATCCATCGCGACTTTGAGGGGCTGCGCGCCGAGGTCGAGTTCGAGCGCAGCGCTGCGCACGGTGACCCCTGCTCATTTGCTCACGAATTTGGAGAGGTTACCTGAATCATGCGCCAGACCGTTCTATCGCAAAACATTAGAATCAAGCGGATCTATGAGCCCGCATCGAAGGAGGACGGAACCCGAATCCTTGTCGATCGGCTTTGGCCGCGCGGGATCGCTAAGGCTGAGGCCAAAATCGACGAATGGAATCGCGACATCACGCCAAGCGGCCGGCTCAGGGCGTGGTTCGGTCATGACCCGGAACGTTGGACGGAATTTAGCCGCCGTTATCGAGCCGAGCTCTCACGACATGCCGATGCTCTCGGCGATCTACGGCGGCAGGCGCGGGAAGGACTAATCACCCTTCTATACGCGGCGAAGGATGAGACCCACAACCACGCCATCGTGCTGAGGAACGTCCTTCTGGGCAGAACAAAGGCCGAAGGAGAAGACGGCCATGACCGATGAAACTGATCATGCGGTAACGCGCCATCTGGCGCGAACACGGCGCGATCTCGCTCCGGGCGCCGCGGCGGCCTTTCATGATTTCGGCCAAACCGTGTTTGCGAAAGGTGCTCTCTCAACCAAAACCAAGCACATCATCGCGGTTGCTGCCCATGTCACGCAGTGCCCCTACTGTATCAGAGGCCACACTCGTGCCGCCCTGCTTGATGGAGCAACCGACCAAGAGCTCATGGAGGCGATCTGGGTGGCTGCCGAAATGCGTGCCGGGGGGACATTCGCGCATTCGATCCTCGCCGTCTCGGAAATGGAAACATTCACCGGCAGCCGAGCTGATGAGCACACAGAGTCCACTCATTCCCATCGAGAAAATGATGCTGCCGGATGAGCGAGAAGGAGTCTGCGAGGTGGTTGGAGTGTTCCACGCGGCCGACGATTTCGAGGCGGCCATCGAAGAGTTATTGAGTTCAGGGTTCGACCGTGCGCAACTCAGTCTGCTCGCGAGCGAACGCGCAATCGAAGGCAAGCTGAAACATCGCTGTCGGCGTGTCGCTGAACTGGCGGACGATCCGATGGTCTCTCGAACTGCCTACGTCTCGACTGCTGCTGTCGGGGATGCGCAGGGCGCGCTGATTGGGGGCTTAACCTACGTTGGCGCCGTATCTGCAATCGGGGCCGTCGTCATGTCCGGCGGAGCACTTGCCGCGACTCTGATCGCGGCGATTGTCGCTGGCGGCGCGGGAACGTTGCTCGGATCAATCCTGGCGGGGCTGGTTGGACGACACCATGCCGAAAATCTGACCAGGCATATCGAACAGGGCGGACTTCTTTTGTGGGTTCGGGCCTGGAAGCCGGAAGACGAGGCGCTCGCGACCAGCATTTTGCGGAATTACGGCGGCGACGACGTCCACTCACACGCGTGTTTGGCCACATGTTGATCGGCTGAATGCTGCGCTGCCGAGTAAATGTCGCTGTCGCCCCTTGTGTCCGCTTTCGACCCAAAGCAGACATTAGCCTGGCATCTGCCCGCTTAACCCATTGTCGCCTTCCAATGAACTGCTAGGGTCGGAATCTAATGCTGCTATTTGCGATCCAAGCGATAGCCAATGATACAGCGCCCAACGCGGCGTTCACCCAGAGCGATACGCCGCTCCCGCACCGCGAGCGGGCGAAGCAGATTCTCGCGAGGCATCCCGATGTACGCGGGCTCTTCGGGCGTGACCAATGGTCGGCGCTGTGGACCGTGCTGCTGGTCGCGTTGCAGGTCGCCATCGGCATTGCGCTGGCCGTCTTCAACGCGTCATGGTGGGCGATCATCATCGCGGCCTATGGGTTCGGCGCGTTCGCCAACCATGCGCTCTTCGTGCTGATCCACGACTACACGCACAACGTGGTTTTCAGGAAGGCAAACGCCAACCGGCTGGGCTCGATCTTCGCCAATATCGCTATCGTCTTCCCGGCGGCGATCGGCTTCCGCAACTACCACCTGCTGCACCACAAGTATCTCGGTATCCCCGGTCTCGACGCCGACGTGCCGACGCCCAACGAGGCGCGCTGGGTGGGCAACAGCTGGTGGCGCAAGACGTTTTGGCTCAGCATGTTCTGGGCGGTGCAGAGCCTCGTGCGGCCGACCACGGTTAAGGCGATGCGCAACGTCGACGGTTGGGTCGTGTTCAACTCCGTTGCGATGGCCGCGGCGATGGCACCGATCGTCTGGTTCTTCGGCTGGTGGCCGGTGGCGTACCTGTTCATCTCGACGCTGTTCTCGCTCGGCGTGCACCCAGTGGGCGCGCGCTGGATTCAGGAGCACTACGTGTTCAAGGAAGGTCAGGAGACATATTCCTACTACGGTCCGCTGAACAGGCTGTCGTTCAACATGGGCTATCACAACGAGCACCACGACTTCCCCCAGGTGCCGTGGTCGCGCCTCCCTGCAGTGCGCGCCGCGGCACCAGAGTTTTACGATCACCTCTATCACCACCAGTCGTGGACCAAGCTGCTGTTCCACATCATCTTCAGCCGCAAGTTCCGGCTGCACAACCGCATCGTGCGGCCGATGCCCGAGGGCATGAAGGACGTGGTCGCAGACTGATTCTTCGGAGCAACGGACGGCTGTTGAAAGTTGTCCGCTCAAAAGATGCAGACGCCATGCCGAGTTTCAACAAAGAGTGGAAAGTCCTACCACATGGGCGGGTCACGACGGTTGATGACCGCATCATTACGGTCGAGGGCGACATACCGATGCCGCTGGGCAAGTTTCCCAGGCGAATGACCTTTGTCGGCCTCAGTCGCAACCGCAGTGCGATTTTCAGCGCCGTGGCACTTGGCGAAGCCGCCATGCGGCGGGTCGAGGAAGTCGGGGAACCCTCGTTCTTGATCGTTCCAAACGGCCACCATCGCCTTGACGCGCGTCCGTGGAAGCAGCGCTATCCCAAGCTGAAAGTCCTGTGCCCGCCGGGCGCGAAGAAGAGCGTTAGCGAGGCCGTGCCGGTGGACTCGACCGATACTAGGTGACAAGGACGTCCAATTTGTCGTCGTGCAAGGCACTGACGAAGGCGAGGCCGCGCTCGTCGTCCGGCGCAAGGGCGGAACCACCCTGATCGCCAACGACGTGATCGCCAACGTTCGCCCCCCGCGCGGTTTGGGTGGGAAGATTATTGGCCGACTGGCCGGCTTTGGCGTCAAGCGGCCGCAAGTCCCTCGTGTGGTCAAGCGCATTATGGTTGAGGACAAAAGCAAGCTGGCAAAGCAGTTGCGCGAATGGTCGGAAATTCCCGGCCTCCGACGGATCATCCCCTCGCACGGCGACATGATCGAGCGGCCCGCGCCGGCTCTCCAGAGAATGGCCGAAGAGTTATCCTAGAGCATAACCCTGCACCAGCCGGGATGAGCGCCAAGAAAGGCCCATCTTCCACCCAAAACGTACATTCAATGCGCGTTTCCTTCCCAGCCCTGCAGCATTTTGCATTTGCAATGGGTTCCCCAAATATTAGCCTGCTGCTTTGAGGGAGACAGCGAATGCGACGATCGTCCACTCTACTTGTACCCCTTGCTCTTGCTGCCTGCGAGAAGGCGCCAAGCGACAGTTCCCCCGTTACAGTCGCCGAGGCTACGCAGATTGCCGAGCGCGCGGAGGCGAGCTTCACCAGAGGCGATGTCAAGGCGATTATGGCGCAATATGCGAATAATGCGCTGATGATCGACGCCGGGTCGCCTGACCCAAGCACTGACCGCAAGATCCAGTCTCGTTGGGCGCAAACGTTCGTCAGCATGCAACCAGCCGACTACAAGGTAATAGACCGCCACATTCAGCTGCTTGGCGGCGACGCTTTCGTCAGTTCGGGAATAGAGACTTTTACGGTCGCGGCCGGAGCCGCGCGGCCAACTGTCAGTGCCCGCTTTACGGACGTCTTCCAGCGCCAGAAGGACGGCAGCTGGAAGATCATCAACGAGCATGTCTCGATGCCGCCCGAGCGCGTGAATGCCGCCGCCCAGTGAGCCGGGCCCCCGACGAAGGCAGGAAAACTGCCAGCGCCAATCGTTTCGCGCTGCGTAAAGGTGGCAACCACGCTAAATCACTAAGCGTTTTTAATAACATGTCCGAAACGCAGGACTTTCGTGACCGTGCTATCGATTGTCGAGCCTTGGCTAAGGTTGCCCGGACTGAGGCGGACAGGGCAATGCTCGAGGAGATTGCTGCGGAGTTTGACGCCGAGGCCAAGAAGCTTGAGGCCGTCGGGTCTAAGCTGAAAGACGCCTAGGCGCGATCGTCGCGACGAGGCGCTGCCCCTGCCATATTTCGCACCTGTCATCGGGATGCTTGCCCTGAATCATCGCAACAACCTGCTCATCGCTCTCAGCTCTGAACCACTCCGTGTTGTGAAGATGCGCGGCACCGTCAAGGCAGTAGTGGCGGTAGTTTTCCTGAGACATGGTACGCTCCCTCAAACCCACAGCGGGAGCTCTCCATTCTCTCTCGGGCGCCTCATGATCTTTCAGCGGAAGACCGGGCGGCCGGTCCAGTTTGAAGTGACCGAGCAGACACGGCGATCCATCGCCGCATGGGTGGAGATCAAGGGGCTTGGCTTTGACGACTGGCTATTTCCAAGTCGAATGAAGCTTGGGTGGCTTCTGAGCACGCGGCAGTATGCACGGCTGGTGGACAAATGGGTGTGCCTGGTCGGCTTGGATCCCGCCGCCTATGGCACCCACAGCCTGCGTCGCACCAAAGTCGCATTGCTCTACAAGAAGACGGGGAACCTGCGAGCATGTCAGCTTCTGCTCGGTCACACGAAACTTGAGAGCACCGCCAGATACCTTGGTGTAGAGGTCGACGACGCGCTCGAGCTCTCCGAAGCTCTCGAACTCTGAGAGAGTGTCCGCTTTGGGTGGAAAGCAGACATAAGCGAATATAGCGAGAACCACCCGTGTGTATAACAAGCCGATTCGGTATCGGGCGTACCGGTCAGGGCACGCGTTCCGCCCGCGCCGCAGCACTGGGCCTGCGACCGGGAACCGCGGCGGCCGCTCGCCCGGGGAACAGCCCGGCCCGCGGCAACCACACCTCCAGCTGACCCCTCGGCGCCTTTAGTCCCACCAGCACCTTGGCCGCGCTCGGATAGACCTGCCTGAGCAGGGCGAGCGCCTTGTCGGCGACCGGCTCGTCGTCAGCGCTGAAGTAACGGACCTGAGCGATTTTCGGCATCTTGTCGCTCGGGATCGCCTCGACCTCGTAAGCGACCTTGAACCTTTGTTCGGACAGCAGGTCCAGGATCCTGGTCGCATTGCCGCTCGCGTCGGCCGTGTCGCGCTGCACATAGACCGGGCCGAGGCCGGCGATCGGCTGGGGTCCGGTGAACGGCGGCAGCGACGCCGGTGGAGGCGGAGGCGGAGGCGGAGGACCGGGCACCGAAACCTTTGACACGATCTGCAAGAACTCAGCCGGCTCTTCGTCCTTAAGGCTGACCCCGGACGTTCCCAGAGTCTCGACGTTCAGACCGCCGACGCTGGCGACGTTGATCTCCGCTCCGGCGTTCGTGTCCCGTTGGAGCTGGTAATTGCGAATGCCGCTGACATAGCCGCGCACCAGCAGCAACGTCTTGCCCTTGAGATAATCGGTGCAGCCCTGCTGGCTGAGCAGGTCTTGCAGTTCCTGGTCGAGGAGAAACTGGCCCTTGGCGCCGCCGACCGACAGGTTGAACACGTCGTCCTGGCCCGCCTTCACCCCGAACTTGGCGAGCCCGGCGACTGCCGTGCTATCCAGGCCGAGGTCGAATGCCGCCTTGCCGCGCATGATGATCGCGTTGAACATGTTCGGTAGCGAAAACTTGCCCACTTCGAATGTCGGATGGCAGGCCGACTGCGTTTTTGCGACCGTTCGCCCTTCCTCCATAAGCGTGCCGATCGGATAGCCGACGCCGGTCACGAGGACCTGGAAGTCGTCTCCAGTCTGGAATTTGGACCGCACACGGTCACGAAGCAGTTCTTGGACCCGGTCGCCGCTGTCGAGGACGTCGGCGGGCGGCGTTTCGGGTGTTCCTCCCGGGCCGGACCCCGGTTGGTCGTCGGGCTGCCTGTGCTTCTTCAACCAATCGCACGCCGAAAGCAGCAACAGAGCGATGAGTAGCAGGCGCCACATCGTGCTTTCCCCCTCGGCTCGAAGATTCGGCGACCTTAACTATAGCGACATTCGGTGGCCCTCACCAAGGGCCGGAACGTGCGAGCTGACCTTGCTGGCGTAATGTCCGCGATGGGTCGAAAACCGACGCTTCGCTAATGTCTGCTTCGGGTGGAAAGCGGACACTAGCGGCCCTCGTTTGAGCTCCCCGATTATCCAGTGCGGCGATCGGCAGAGGCGCTTCATTGACTTGGAAAGTGTGGGAGCGCAGCCTGCTCTCAAGCGAGGTGCCAATGGCGAGCATCTTCCTCAGCTACGCACGCGCGGATCTAGCATGCGCCGAGCGCCTGGCGCGCGTTCTCGAGCAGGCTCGCCATGAAGTCTGGTGGGACCGACACATCGGCACTGGCCGGGAGTTTTCAGCCGAGATCGAGGCCGCGCTCGAAAAGGCCGACATCGTGCTCGTCGCTTGGTCGAAGAATGCTGCAAAATCGCCCTGGGTACGTGACGAGGCCGCGATTGGCCGCGACAGCGGTCGGCTGCTACCCGTGCTGATCGATGGCGGGCAGCCGCCTATCGGTTTCCGCCAGTTTCAGGCGCTCGACCTCTCTCGCTGGAAAGGCCGTGATCAGGATCCCCGCACTAAGGAACTGATCGATGCGGTGGATGCGCAGCTCGGCGGCAAAGCGGCGCAGTTTGGGCGCATCAAGCGGCGCTTCGGATGGTTTGGGCGGCGGTCGGTCTGGGCCGCTGCGTTCGGCATTCTTTTGATCGCCGCGGCGGCGGCGATCGCCATTTGGCTATGGCGATCGGCTGGGGCACCGGATCAGCCGCGGATCGCAATCAGGCCCGCGGACGGCTCACCGCTATCGCGGCAGGCCTCCCGAGATCTTGTGCTCAGGGTGCCAAACCTCCCCGGCGCGGACGCGACCGCGTATCAGCTCCTGGATGCCGGGCAGACAACCTCGAAGGCGGATGCTGTCTTGACTGTTGCAGCGTCTACGAATGGCGGCCGCGAACGGCGCGACCTTGTGCTTCGCGCCCTTAATGATGCGATTATCTGGTCCGCGACCATCGATAAGCCGTCGGCTGCATCGGCCAGCTTGCTCCAACAGCTCGCTATCGAAGCACAGCGGGCCCTTACATGCGCGGCAGAAGCTTTGGCTTACCGCCGCGAAAGCTTCGGACAAGACACCCTCAGGATCTATCTTTCTGCGTGCACCAATTTCGATAATTCCTTCGCTAGCGGCGAGAACTGGCAGCAGTACAAGCTGTTTGAGCAAGTCATTGCAAAAGCCCCGCACTTCGAGCCCGCGTGGGCCAAGTTACTGGCTCTAGAACTGAAAGATATCGAGGGCAGTTCCAACAGGCACGGCCTGCTCCTGGCAACCCGGGCGCATCTCGCGCAGGCGCAGAAACTGGGGCTGGACTTCGGTGAACTTTACGCCGCCCGCCGTGTATGGATTGCGCCCACTGACTTCGTGCGGATTTTTCGTAACTTCCATGATGCGATCGAGCATTATCCGAAGAATGCGGCCCTTTATAGAATGCTTGCCCGACAGTCTTGGTACGTTGGACGAATGGGTGACGCTGAGGGCTTAAGCAAAGTTGCTGTTCAGCTTGATCCCCTATCGAGCGCAAACGAGCAAACCCTGATCATCGCTTATGCTTATGCGGGGCATACCGAAGACGCGTTCGCGGAACTGAGAAAGGCAGAGGAGCTGTTTCCTGGTGCGCCTACATTAGACAGTGCGCGTTATGGTCTAGAGCTTCGTTACGGCGATCCGAAAAAGGCCCTCGCGCTGTTGCAGCAAACCGTCGACGTAGGGCAAATTTCAAGTCAGCAAGCTGCTTTCCTCAGGGCGCGCATCGACCCCAGCCCGGCAAATATCGAACGATCGATCGCTGAAGACCGAATGATCTACGAACAAGATCCGAATTTCATTGCGCAGATTGTCCAGACGCTTGCCCAATTCGGCCGCAAGGACGAGGTCATCGACATTATGCTTCACTATGGCGGAGGAGCGGTAGCCGGAATCGAATCCGAGGTATTTTTCAGGCCCGCTCTTCGAGACGTGTGGCGGGATCCGCGCTCGATTGCTGCAGCCGCGCACCTCGGGCTGCTCCATTACTGGAAGGTAAGCGGGAATTGGCCGGACTTCTGCTCTGACCCGACGCTACCCTATGCCTGCAAAAAGGAAGCGGCAAAATACCGCGTCTAGCAATCGATCGGAGAATGTCCGCAATGGGTCGAAAGCAGACCTAAGGCGCCAGTGTCCGCAAGGTGCGGAAAGCCGACATTAAATGGACCGCTTCCAATGGGCTGACGCGGCATCCATTCGGCCACATCGGTATTCGTCCCGGTATTCGCCGCGCTCACGTTCGCTAATAGATTGGTATGAATGATGTTTCTGCTGACGCGGCCCATCTGCGTGAACTGGCTGCAAAGTGCCGCCGCTTGGCTTCCGGTGTGACTGACAGAAACGACATTGCGTCGTTTCGCCAGATGGCGGTGGAGTATGAAGCACTGGCGAACAGGATCGAGCATCCGCCCATGCCGACCTGACAACCGCCCTTCTAGAAGCAGAACGTTTCTCGGGACCTACGTTTTAATGTCGGGTTCACTGTTCTCCTTACAACGTAAGGGACTGCAATCAGGCGGCTTTCCTCCCGCTTGCCCTTGAAGGAGCTTAATTGTGGACCAACGGTCATCGCCTCCGGGTCGACGAGAATCTGTCACGCCCGTGCGCGATTACCGGCGAGGCATCGACGACAAAGGCGGCGCAAGGCAATGGCAGACGCGCTGCACTTCAATGACAAGTGCGAAGGCTATCCCACCCGAAACTTCATCGTCCGCAAGGACAGGCCCGCAGACGACGAACTTTGCAGCCGATGCAAGGCGGCGTCCTAGCCAGTTTCGGCACGAGTTAACATCCGCAGCGGGTGGAAGCGGACACTTGCCGCTTCGAAGGTGCTCCCAAGTCGCTACTTGAGGCCCGTTCGCATTTGGACTGGCGGAAACTTTGCGACTAGCCGCTCTCCCCTCCAAAGCTCTGAGCGAACCGAAAGGCGCCGCCTTTTAGCGCTCGAAATCGCTTCTTCGTCCGTAACGGCGTCGACGGCGTCGGCGCGAATGAACTTCCGACCGCGGTCAAGATAACGAAGGCGGTAATGGCTCACGGCCGTTCGCCATGGCTGTTAGCAAGTCCTGCTCCAATCAGGGAAAGTCCCCGTTCAGACGGCGTTGGACACCGATGTTCAGCGCAGAGTCGTAATGTCCGCTTTGGGTCGAAAGCAGACATTAGCTGCTCACCTGCCGCGTTCACCGCCAAGCAGGCACTTTGTTAGGGAGCGGCTTTGGTAACATAACTCTATAATGACAGTGTAAACT
>JBKPLG010000053.1:0-42569 GCA_046731515.1 Pseudomonadota bacterium
CATGACGGTCGAGCGCCCTCGAGAGGCGGGTGCGGAGCGAGGGCGGGCCATTCAGTGTGGAGGATTAGAAAGTCGGCACGCCTGCGACAATAGCTGCTGGTCAGGTCTGAATTCTCCCGCGATGGGCTTGTGGGCAATTCCCTGTCCACCGATCGAGGTTAGCCACGGATTAACCCTGTTTTAGCCTTCCACCTAATAGAGGGGTCGAATGGCAGGCCTGAAGCTCTTCTCCCTGTTACTTGTGGGCATTCGCCTCGCGGTCGCCCAAGCGCCTGCAGAAGCGCAATGCCGCTTGTGCTCGACGCCGACCCTGACTCCCGACGCGAAAGTGGAGGGCAAACCGATCGAACTGCAGATCGAAAGCAGTCTCAACTTCGACCGGCTCATTCTTTCGGGCCAAGGCCAGGGATCCGCCGTGATCCGGCCCGATGGATCGAGCAGTGCGTTAGGTGCCGTCGAGGCCGTCAGCGCTCGAGCGATGGTCGGAAGCGCGACGATTCACGGAGAGCCCGGTCGCGCAGTGCGGGTCGATCTCCCGCGGCGGATCACGCTCTATTCGCTAAGTGGCGGCCAAATCACCTTTGACGATGTCGTTAGCGACCTTCCGTCACTGCCGCGGCTGGATTCGGCTGGGAACCTGAGCTTTCGATTCGGCGGGCGGCTGACGATGAGCGGAGATTCGGATGGCGACTATCGCGGGGAGCTGCCGATCACCGTTGAATATTTGTGAACTCCTCTCCGCTTTGAAGCAAAGCCTAAGTGCGCATTAACCAGTCCCTTGAGGGAAGCCGTAAGTGAGCACGGTTAATAGCAGGCCCCACGGGTGACCGGTCCCAAGCGTCGGGCAGCCGCCAACTTTGTGTAGGACAAGTGGGGAATCATAAGATGAGCAAGTTCCTTCGTATGACGTCGCTGGCGGCGACGATTGCGGCTCTGACGGTCTCGACCCAGGCTTCGGCCTTCGGTCTGGTCAACGCGACGACCAATGCCAACGCGCACGTGAAAATCCTCAAAGGCCTGGTCCTCGACAAGAAGCAGGACCTAGACCTCGGCACCGTGGTGCTGAGCGGCGGCGTCGGCGCGTGGACCGCCACGGTCAGCGTTGATCGCAACAACGTTTTCGACTGCGATGGCAATAGCGGCGACGTCGTTTGCACGGGCACGCATCAGCGCGCTGTGTACAATGTTGCCGGCACAAACAATGCGATCGTGAAGATCGCCTCGGGTCCGGTCACGCTCAGCAACGGTACGGACAACCTGACTCTGACGCCGGACCATGCAGCGACGGTCACGCTCACCAATTCGGGCGCTCCCGGAAACGATTTTGGTGTGGGCGGTTCGATCACGGTCGACAATTCGACCCCCGACGGCGACTACACTGGCGTGTTCGCGGTGACCGCCGAGTATCAATAAGAATTGGCACTGCGGCTTCGCCGCATCTGCTCATTCGAAGGGGCTGCCGGAAACGGCGGCCCCTTTTTCTTTGCGCGTTTGCTTTTCATGGTTGACTGAAAATCAACCATTTCGGTGGAAAAGCCATGGGTGAGGAAGCCGCAAACACCCATGCGCAGTTTAGCCCACCCTATATCCCTCGTCATTTTCGCGGGCGCGGCTCTCTTCGCGCCGCCCGCTCGAGCAGTTACGCAAACAGCGGCCGTAAACGCCAATGTGGTGAAGCCGCTGGAGCTCGTTAGGGTTCAGGATTTCGACCTCGGAACCATCAGCCTTACTCCCGGCAGCTGGACTGGTGCTATCGTCAGTATCTCCCAGGCAGGTGTGCGGAGCTGCGCCAATTCAAACCTTGTCTGCACGGGCTCTGCGCAGGTCGCCAAGTACAAGGTTACTGGCACCAACAAGATGGTCGTGCTGATCCACTCTCCTGACGTAACGCTGGTCAATCAGGCCGACGCGTCGAAGACTTTGACCCTCGTTACCGACGCCCCTGGCCAGGTGACCCTCACGTCTTCGGGGGAGCCGGGAGTCACTTTCCCGATCGGCGGCAGGATTACACTCAATGGCAGCACGGCCGGAGGCGATTACCAGGGCACGTTCAACGTCACTGCAGAGTACCAATAGCCACGGCAGGGGCACTCTTTGTGCAATTGAACGGCCATGGTTGACCGAAAATCAACCATTCCGGACCAAAGAGGAGGCGATCGCTCCGAAGCGGAGCAATGTGGGGGATCGCCGGAATGCATCGGTGGACATGGAAGCTTTCGGCGGTCGGGGTTACCGCTGCTGCAATTGCCGGCTCAACCACGCCGGCCCGGGCGGGAGTGGGCGATCTGCTGGTCGCTCCGACACGGCTCATCCTCGACGGCCGCAAGGGCACCGAGATCGTCCTCAACAATGTCGGCGATGAGCCGGCGACCTATCGCATCTCGGTCGAATTTCGGCGCATGACGCGAGAGGGCGACCTCAGAGAAGTGAGCGAGCCCAACGCTCAGGAAAAAGCGGCCTCCGACATGATCGTCTATGCGCCGCGGCGAGTCACTTTGGCACCCCGCCAGCCGCAGTCGATCCGCATCGCGGCGCGGCCGCCGCAGGGCTTGGCCGACGGCGAATATCGCGTGCATCTGCTATTCCGCGCCGTTCCTCCGCCATATCCCGTCGCGCCCTCATCGAGCGAGCCTGCGAAGGGGCTCCATCTACGCCTGATCCCGATTTACGGAGTGACCATTCCTGTCATCGTCCGTCTCGGCAATCTCGAGGCAACGGCGGGTATCGCCAACGTTCGCCTCGAGAAGAAGGACGGCCAGAATGCGGTTGGCGTTGATCTCAGCCGCACAGGCACTCGCTCGACCTTCGGCGAGGTCAGGGTCTTCAAGCCCGGAGTGAAGGATCCCGTGGCGATCCAGCGTAATGTCGCGGTCTACACCGAAGTGAACTCTCGCCACGTCTCCGTGCCTGTCGACGAGAATTTTAAGGGCGAGCTCGCCGGCCCTGTGACAGTCCAGTATGTCGAGACCTACGACGACGGGGCCCAGAAGCTCGCCGAAACGCAGGCGGTCCTCCGCTAGGCGCCGGGGCGGGACAGAAAGCCACACCAGTGCTCGCGGGCCGCAATTGGCTGCGCAAGGCGGCAATGCTGCTGGCGCTCTGCGCGGGCGGCGTTGCCACATCCGCGCCGCCGCCAGTTCCTGCCCCCGCCTGGACCGCGGATCCGGACGAACAATTCCTTCTTGACGTCAATATCCATCAGCTTCGGCTTGGCGATGGGGTGCGCGCTTACAACACGCCGGAAGGGACGTGTGTCGTCTTAGGCGACTTTCTGACAACGCTCGACGTTCCGATGCGGATCGACCTGACCGCCAGGAAAGCGAGCGGGTGGGCTTTCAAGGAAGCCAACCGGATTTCCATCGACTATGGCGCGATGAGCGCCAGTTACGGGTCGAAAACCGAAACCATCGCACCGGGAACGATCCGCGAGACGCCCGACGGCTGGTGCGTGCAGGCTTCGGCCCTCGCTCGCTGGTTCGGCATCGGAATCAAGCCGATGACCTCCGGGTCGGCCCTGCTCCTTCAATCCGAGATGAAGCTACCCGTCGAACTCGCAATGGAGCGGCAGATGCGTTCGCGGCTGATCAAGCCGGCGAAATTCGACCTTACCGCTCTCCCCCAGGTGCGCATTCCTTATCGGATGTGGCGCACGCCGGCCCTGGATTTCGTGGTCAGCGCCGGCGTCACCTATCGTGCCAAGGACGGCGTCCGAGTTGACCGCCAGTCGTCGGTCTATGCCGCGGGGGAGATCGCTCGACTGTCCTATGACGCGCAGCTGACGACGACCGAGAAGGGCATGCCCGCAACCCTAAGGCTCAGGGCGTATCGCTCAGACCCCGACGGCCAATTGCTGGGTCCCGCCAAGGCAACGCATTTCGGATTCGGCGACGTCGAGGGATTCGACAGCCGACTGACGGGCTCGGTGACGAGCGGCCGGGGAGCGGCGATCACCAACCGGCCGCTGACCGTGCAGACCGCGTTCGATCGCACGCATTTCGAAGGCGATCTTCCGACCGGGTGGGAGGCGGAGATTTATCGCAATGGGGAGCTGCTGGGATTCGCCAAGGCAACTCAAGATCAGCGCTATATCTTTGATAACGTGCAGCTTCTTTATGGCGAGAATCAAATCCGCATCGTATTGTACGGTCCCCAGGGCCAGATCCGCGAGCGCCAGGAGCTGATCAACGTCGGACAGGACAATGTCCCGCCCGGGAAGACCTGGTACTGGGCGGGCTTCAATCAGCCTGGTCGCGACATTTTCACGCTGCACAAGCTTCCCGAGGGCAGAGAGCTACCCGACGCGCAGGCCAGCCTGTCGCTTGAACACGGCATCGACGACAGGACGTCGGTCGCCGCGCTCGCTCGCATGATGCTCATCGACGATGAGCGCGTAACCTTTGTCGAGGGGACCGTACGACGATCCATCGGCCTCGCCATGGTGGAGATTGGTGCCGCTCGAGAATCCAGGGGAGGAATGGCCGCGCGTGCCCAGATTCTGGGTAAGATCGGCCCCGTTAACGTGAATGGTGAAGCGTTAATCGCGAATGATTTTCATTTGCAGGGCGGTCGGCTGGAAAGTCTTCGAGAATATCGATTAGGGCTCGACGCGCCGGTCAAGATCGGCCGGACCGTGCTTCCCGCGCACGCCGAAGTCCATCTTACCGATCTGAGGGACGGATCCAAGCAGCTCGACGCCGCTGCACGCCTTTCGGCGAATTTCCAGCGGTTCAACCTCGCCACGGGTGTGACCTACCGAAAACATTATCTTGCCTCGAAAATCACGTCGCCAGGCGAGTTCAACCTCGAGTTCATCGGCAGCGGCCATGTCGAAGATGTGCGATTGCGGGGCACGACGAGCTTTGAAGTTTCGCCGAGTGCAAGATTCAGAACGGCGGAGCTTTCGGCTTACTGGTCGGCGAGTGAAAAGGTCGATTGGGAGGCTGATCTCGTCTACGATGGCGGAGCGCGCGCGGGGCGCGCGAGGATTTCCCACATACGCCGGCTTAACAGCCTTGCGCTCGCATTGACCGGCGAAGCATCAACCGACGGTTCGGTCGCGTTCGGGATGAACCTCAATTTCTCGCTCGATCCGCGGGGCGGGTTCAATTTTTCGCGGCGTCCGCTTGCTTCGGCCGGCTCGGTCCATGCGCTCGTGTACCGCGACCTCAATGACAATGGCGCCCGCGATCCGACAGAGCCCGTGGAGAAGGGCGCGCTTGTGACAACGGGGACGAAACAGGCTGAAACGCCAACAAACGCCAGAGGATTGGTGACGGTTGGCGGCCTCACCGCCTTCACGCCAGTCACAGTCGGTGTCGACGATACGAGCCTCTCCGATCCTATGCTTGTGCCCAAGAAGGCGCTCCAGGTCGTCGTCCCGCGGCCAGGAGTTCCGGCAGAGGTGGAGATCGGCCTGGTCGGAGGCGGCGATGTCGAAGGCGCGATCCTGAAGAGCGGTGGGGTCGTATTCGAGGGCCTGGACCTCGAGATCCTCGACGGTTCAGGCAAGGTGATCGGCACGACGCGAACCGACTTCGACGGCTTCTTCCTTTTCGAGCGCATACCCTATGGCCGCTATAGCATTCGGATCGCCGCTGCTTCGGCTAGTACGGCGAAGATCGCATCCGATCTCGGCCGGACCTTTGAAATCACTCCCGAAAAAGCGATTGTGCGTTTGGGAGCGATCCACGTGACGCCGACCCCGATCGTCGCGTCGGCCATGCCGCCGCCCATCGGATTCTAGACTTCCATTAAATGGTTGAAAACACGATGGAATCGGCTGTGCTGCAGCACTGCCGAAGGTGAAGCTGGTGCGGTCGAGAAGACTCGAACTTCCACGGCCTTTCGGCCACAGCGACCTCAACGCTGCGCGTCTACCAGTTCCGCCACGACCGCACGTCATGAAAAGGGCGGCGAGTGCCGCCCGCTGGCAAGGCGGCGCCTCTAGCAAAGCCCCCACAGGCACGCAATGCCGCTTGGTCAGTCCCACAGAGGGACAAGCCTTAAGACTTTCTTTACCATTTCCGTCGGCGGGCGTTACGACTGCGCAATGCTCCTGCTCGCCGCAGCCGCGATTGCCGCTTCCGCACCGGACAATACCGCCCGGACGCCGGCGATTGTTCAGGCCCGCGCCACGGTCCAAATCGTCGTGGGCGCCCGGCTGCACTGGGACCAGGCACAACAAACCAACGACGTACCTCCCGCGCGAACGACCGTCGTTCATACGGTCGACGGCCCTCAACCCGCAAAGTTGATTGAATTCGAATAATTTAGATGTGCGGATCGCCGATTGTGATGGTCAGTTCCTCGCCACCGGGAGGAACGTTCACCTCGGCGCTGTTGAAGCTGGCGCTCGCGCCAGGCGCAAGGATCTGAGCCGGAGGTGCGATGGTCCAGCTGTAGACGACCCTGCCGGTTCGTGTCCTGAGCTGGGCCGCCAACGGCGGAACCTCTTGTTCCTGGCTGGTTGGATTGATGACCCTGCCAGTCACGGTCAGCAACTCATTGCCGCTCTCCAGGCGCTGCCGATCCATGTGGGTCGTCACCAACGTAAGCGGACTCTCGCCCGCTGCGCCGACACCCAGCCGTGCTTTCCACTCTGGCGGCGCAAAGAACCAGAATGCCGCGGCGACTATCGCTACGACGATCAGAATCAGGACAATGAGAAGAAACGCGCTCCGGCGAGCGGGCTGCACCTCGTCGGCTGCCGGGAAAGGACTGAAGTCGTCTTCTTCTGGCTCGGCCTGGGGCGGCTCCTTCCAGTCGGCCGTTGCCGGCGAGGCGTCCGCAGGATCCGCACTCTCAACGTCGAACGCGGGTTCGGCCGGGGGCTCGGCGAATGCCTCCTCGTAAGCTCTTTCCTCTGCTTCCGGGCCGCTGCGGGGTTCGATCAGTGTAGCTTCCGCGAGACTTTCTCCTTCGTCTTCCGGTTGAGGCTCGGGTTCGGCCGCATCGGCCGCCTCGAGCACGGGGGTCTCCTCTAAGGCCGTTGCTTCGCCTTCCGGATCCTGGTGCCAACTGTGCTTGCACGCGGCGCAGCGCACCTGTCGTCCCTGCGGCGGAATTGCGTCGTCCTTCACCACATATTGCGTTCCGCAACTGGGACAGGTGAGGATCATCGCGAAAAAGCCCTCTTCCGGGACGGTGATCGCAAGGTAAACAAGAATGTGGACTTATTGGCAAGCTAGCCAGCCAGTGACCGAAGCTGGACTGGCGCGGGAAGGACTCGGACTGTCTGGAATCGTCGAATTTGACAGCATCGGGCTGCGCTACGGTACGGGTGCCGAAGTGCTGCGCGATCTGGATTTCCAGCTCGCCGGCGGCGGTTTCTACTTCCTGACGGGCCCATCCGGGGCCGGGAAGACGTCGCTTCTGAAGCTCCTCTATCTGGCGCAGCGGCCGACGCGGGGACGAATCAGCCTGTTCGGAGAGGAATTGACCGAAGCGCCACGCGAAGTGCTTCCGCAATTTCGTCGACGCATAGGCGTCGTTTTCCAGGATTTCCGGTTAATCCGGCATCTGTCTGCATTCGATAATGTTGCGCTTCCCCTTCGCGTCGCCGGAGGAAGCGAGCGCGATATCGAAGGCCCCGTTCGGGAGATGCTAGCCTGGGTGGGTTTGGCGGATCGGGCCAGCGCGCGGCCGCCCACCCTGTCGGGCGGCGAACAGCAGCGTGTCGCTATTGCCCGAGCGGTGATCAATCGACCCGAACTCCTCGTCGCCGACGAGCCGACCGGCAACGTCGATGCTGAGATGGCACAGCGGCTGCTCCACTTGTTCACGGCGCTGAATCGGCTGGGTACGACGGTTGTTGTCGCGACCCATGACGTTAATCTGATCGGCGCCACGCCCGGCGCTCAGCTGATCCGGCTGGAGAATGGAACGATGGTCGATCCGACGGGCGCTCTCAAGAATCCCCCTGCGTCACAGCAGCGGGATCGCGCATGATGATCGACTGGCTCTTCGTCTCGCCAGCCGAGCGGCGTCTTCTCGGAGGGACTCGTCTGCGAGGAGCGACCCCGTGGGTCATCGCGATCATGAGTTTCACGATCGTGATCGTGGCTGCAGCGGGGCTGGTCCTCGCCAATACCGCGGGTCTTGTCGCGAAAGCGGTCGAAAGCCGGTACTCAATTCAAGTCCCGAACGGCAGCCGTAACCTCGGCGCATTGCTGCAAGCGGTCCGTTCAACTCCCGGCGTCGTCTCTGCGGAGGCGGTACCTGAAGGTGAAATGCGGCAGACGCTCGAACGTTGGCTCGGCCCGGAAGCCAAAAGCGCCGAGCTTCCCGTTCCCGCAATCATCAATTTCGATGTGATGCCCGGCGCCGACACTCAGACGCTGGCGCGCCGAGTCGAGCGGCTCGCGTCAGGCGGGAAGGTCCAAGCGCATCGCGAAAGCCTTGGTCCATTGCTGTCTTCCCTGCGCACTCTGCAATGGATTGCACTCGCGCTTGTGCTGCTCCTCTCCGGAGCCGCGGCTGCGGCGGTCGTTCTCGCTGCGCGTGGGGCGCTCGATACGCACCGTTTTACCATCGAGGTCATGCATGGGGTTGGGGCCACCGATTTACAGGTCACGCATCTCTTTCAACGCAAGCTCGCGATCGAATCGTTCATCGGCAGTGTTTTCGGCGCGCTTACCGCCGCACTGGTTTTGTTCCTGCTGAATGCCGGCGCAACATTTGCAGGGGAACTGACAGGCGGCGCAACATTATCGTCAGCCGACTTGCTCATCCTCTTCCTGCTCCCGATCATGCTAACGGCGCTTGCAACCTTGGTTGCCCGGACCGCCGTGCTCGCGACATTACGCCAGGCTCTATGATTGCTCGCGCCGGTTCACTCCTCGTTCTTTTCTATGCGCTCGGGTTCATCCTGTTCGCCTTCACACTGGGCAAGCCGGCGCGAGCCACAGCGTCGCCGACCGACGCGGTAGTCGTCTTAACCGGTGGCCCCGGTCGGATCGAGCATGCCATGGACGTGCTGCGAAACCATGAGGCGAAAAGATTGCTCGTCGCTGGCGCCGACCCGTCGGTTACGAAGGGCGACATCGTCCGGCGGATCGGTGGAAGGCGGCAGTTGGTCGAATGCTGTGTCGATCTCGGAAGTGAATCCGTCGACACGCGTTCGAACGCTGAAGAAGGAGCGCGCTGGGTCGCAAAGCATGGTTTTCGTTCGGTCCGGTTGATCACCAGCGACTGGCACATGCGCAGGGCCCGCTATGAGTTCGAAAAGATTCTCGGCTCAAAGGTTCGGATCGAAAGTGACGCGATCCGCACAGAGCCGAGCTTCGTCACGTTGTTCGGCGAATATAATAAATATGTTTTGCGGCGGCTGGCGGTTTGGGCGGATCTTTAATAGCGGTCGTGAGGTCGCTGCTGTTCGCGGCGATATTTTACCCGGCGACCGTGCTGTGGGTGCTGGCCGGGATTTTGGTGACCCCATTTGGACGGCGCCCGACGCTCGCGGTCGTCCTGAGCTGGGTCGAGCTGCATCACTGGCTGACCGGGCACGTGCTGGGAATCCGCGTTCAAATGGACGGCACGATCCCGCCAGGCCCATATCTCATCGCCGTCAAGCATCAGTCGATGTACGAGACGCTGGAGATGGTCCGGCGATCCAGATTGCCGGTGATCGTGATGAAGAAGGAGCTCGCGGACATTCCGCTCTTCGGCTTCCTGACTCGGCGTTATGGCGTCATCCCCGTTGAGCGTAGCGCCGGAGCTAAGGCGCTCCGTGCGATGGTCGCTGGAGGCAAAGAGGCCGTCGCTTCCGGCCGTCCGGTGATGATTTTTCCTGAAGGCACGCGAGTTCGGCCAGGCGAAAGTCCGCCGCTGCGTCCCGGCTTTGCGGGCCTTTATCGCGCCTTGGGGCTGGCGGTTGTCCCAGTCGCAGTCGACAGCGGCCGGCTATGGGGCCGTGGATTCGTGAAACGCAGCGGCACGGTGACCTTCAGGGTGGGCGAAACGATCTCTGCCGGCCTCGACCGAAAGGAAATCGAGGCGCGGGTCCACTCCGGCGTCAATGCGCTGGAGCTAGCTCCTGAGGCGAGCGCCTAGCTTCTCTGCCGCGGCGACAACGTGCTTCGAAATCTGGCCGATCTGTTCGTCGGTGAAGCTCTTGTCTTTAGGCTGGAGCAAGACTTCGAACGCCAGCGAAAGGCCTTCCGGGATCTCGAAGCGATCGAACAGCCGAACCTTGGCGATCGCCGCCTTGTCACTGCCACGGATTGCCCGCGCGAGGTTTTCGGCAGGGACGTCTGGCGGAACGATGAAAGCGAAATCGCGCGTAACCGGCTGGAGCGCAGGCGGAGTATAGGCCGGGCGCGCACGCCCAGTCGCTCTCGGCTCGGGAATAGCATCGATATAGATTTCCGCGGCGACCGTTCCCCCCGGCGCGTCATGCTCCGCAACCAGTTTCGGATGCAATTCGCCGAAGGCAGCGACGACGGTATTGGGACCTAACCGCAACGTGGCGGATCGGCCGGGATGCCAGGGGTGGCCGGCATCGGGGAAGACCTGAAGGCTGGCGACCGGAGCACCGGCGGCTTCCAGCAGCGCCAGCACTTCGGCCTTTGCGTCGAACGCCGAATAATCCTGCGCTCCGCCCCACTGCCAATGCCGCGGCTGCTTGTCGCCCGTTAGCAACAGCGTCAGCGTCGAATGTTCGGTGTCGCCGAGATAGCGGCGGCCGATCTCGAACAAGCGAATCGCGGTGGCGCCGCGATTCAGGTTGCGTTGGGCGGCGGCGATCAGGCCCGGAAGAAGCGACGGTCGCATCACTTTCATTTCCTCGCTGATGGGATTGGCGAGTTGCCACTCCGAACCGCCGAAGGCCGCAGCCTCCTTCTCTGAAATGAAGCTCCAGGTGATCGCTTCATTGAGACCGCGCGCCGCGGCTGTGCGTCTCATCTGCCGCTCGATCAGCTGAGACCGTGTCGCGGTCGAGCGCGCAACTCCCGGTGCGCGATCGAGCGGAGTCGCGACGATCTTGTCATAGCCGTTGATGCGGGCGATCTCCTCGACGATGTCCGCTTCACCGTCGATGTCGGGACGCCAGGTCGGAGCGCGGACAAACCAGCTGTCGCAGTCGGCCTGCGTCAACGCATCCTGTCGCTGGTCCTCGTTCAGCCAACTCTCCTTGTCCTTCGGATCCAGGCGAAAAAATTCCAAGCGCGACAGAATCGCGGCTTGTTCGTCGGCCGGAAGCTCGACACCGGCCAATGCGCCAAGGCGGTTTGGCCGATAGCGGTATACGTTATCGCGGTTCGGATAGCCGTCAGGTGAGAACTCGCCACTGATGCGTGGCTCCGACATCTCGCCACCGCAAAAATCGACAATCATTTGCGCGGCAGACTCGATTGCACTCGACAGTTTCGCAGGATCGATTCCGCGCTCGAACCGAGAGCTGGCGTCAGTCTGCACCGCGTGCCGGCGTGCCGTGCCGGCGATGGCCTTCGGATCGAACCAGGCGCATTCGAGGAGGACATCGATGGTCTCGTCATCGACACCGGTGCTCTCGCCGCCGATGACGCCGCCGAGGCCGATGGCCCCGCTCTCGTCAGAGATCACGCAATCGTCCGGTCCGGGCTCATACTCCTTGCCATTGAGCGCGAGGAACTTGTCGCCCTTACGGCCGCGGCGGACGATGATATCCCCGGACAGCTTCTTGACGTCATAGACGTGCAAGGGGCGGGATTGGTCGATCGAGAAGAAGTTGGTGATGTCGACGAGCGCCGAAATGGGCCGCAGCCCAACGGCCTTGAGGCGCTGCTGAAGCCAGTCGGGACTGGGCCCGTTGCGGACGCCGCGGATCAGACGGCGCCAGAAGACGTAACAGCCGGAGTCAGGCTCGACGATGACCTTGGGCTCTGGTTCGCCGACCCCCTCAACGGCCTGGTAGCTTTTGGGTTTGAAATGGCCGATGTCGACCGCCGCCAGATCGCGAGCAAATCCGTCCACGCCGAAACAGTCTGGCCGGTTGGGTGTGACGTTTACCTCGAACACAGGATCGTCGAGGCAAGCATAATCTGCGTAGGCCATCCCCACCGGCGCGTCGCCCGGTAGCTCTATGATTCCCGTATGGTCCTCGCCCAGCTGAAGCTCGCGGGCGGAGCACATCATTCCCCGGCTTTCGACGCCGCGTATCGCAGCGATCTTCAAGGTCATGTCCGTTCCGGGGATGTAGGTCCCGGGTGGTCCGAACACGCCGAGCATTCCGGCGCGGGCGTTGGGCGCTGCGCACACCACCTGGATCGTCTCACCCGATCCGTCGTCGACGGTGAGCACCTGAAGCTTGTCGGCCTGCGGATGTTTTTCGGCCGTTAGCACCCGGGCGACCTTGAAGGGCGCAAGGGCTTCCGCCGGATTGTCGATTCCCTCGACCTCCAACCCGATGTTGGTGAGCGTGTCGGCGATGGTTGCCGGATCGGCGTCAGTGTCGAGCCAATCCTTGAGCCACGAAAGCGTGAATTTCATGCGCCGACCCCGCCAGACAATGTCGGCACATCGAGCGCTCCGAATCCGTAATGCTCGAGCCAGCGAATATCGCCGTCGAAGAAAGCGCGCAGATCATCCATTCCATATTTGAGCATCGCCAGGCGATCGACGCCGGTGCCGAAGGCGAAACCCTGCCACTCGTCGGGGTCGAGGCCGCAATTGGAGATCACTCTCGGGTGGACCATGCCGCTGCCAAGCACTTCCATCCACCCTTCCTGGCCTCCGACGATGCGCCGGCCATTCACGATCGAATAGCCGACGTCGACCTCGGCCGAAGGCTCGGTGAACGGAAAGTAGGACGGGCGCATCCGGATCGCCACATCGTCCCGCTCGAAGAACGCCTTGAGAAAGGTTTCCAGCGTCCATTTTAAGTGGCCGAGCGTGATTGCCCGGTCGATCACGAGGCCCTCGATCTGGTGGAACATGGGCGTGTGCGTCGCATCGCTGTCCGAGCGGTAGACGCGACCCGGCGCAATGATGCGGATCGGCGGAGGCAAATTCTCCATCGTCCGGATTTGGACAGGCGAGGTGTGGGTTCGTAGAACGAACGGTTCCTCGCCGGGCTCACGCGGCTCAAGATAGAAGGTATCTTGCATCGCCCGCGCCGGATGGTTCTCCGGCATGTTGAGCGCGGTGAAATTATACCACTGACTCTCGATCTCGGGCCCCTCGGCGACCGAGAAGCCGAGATCCGCGAAAATCTCCGCGAGCTCGTCCATCACCTGGCTTACCGGATGAATCGTCCCCTGCGGCATCTCCGGAGCGGGAAGCGACAAATCGAGCCTTTCGGTCGCGAGCTTGCGATCCAGCTCGGCGTCCTCCAACGCTGCTTTTCGGGCCGCGATGGCATCCGTAATTTGCTCGCGCAGTGCATGAACCTTCGGGGCTTCTGCGGCGCGGGCCTCCGGATCCATGGAGCCGAGTGACTTCAGTTTTGCCGTGATCTCGCCCGACTTACCGAGCAACTTGACGCGCAGGCCCTCAAGCGCCTGAAGATCCGGTGCTTGGATGATTTGGTCGATCAGATCATGACGGGCCATGGCGCAGCGCCTTAGCCGCGCTGCAGCGCAAAATGCAAAGCCGTGTTAGAGGCGTTGGCGATGAGCGACTGGCCTGAGCTGAATGTCGAGCGCGACCATGAGACGCTGGCAATTCTGCACCTCGCCGCTCAGATGCTCGGCAAGATCCGCGTCGCCCACGCGCCATGGACGAATCACGGTTGGCATGCGGCGCTTCAACCGAATGCGCGCGGGCTCACGACTTTGCCGACCGAGGCAAGCGGCGGTCGAACCTTCACTCTGACGCTCGACCTCTGCCGGCACGCGATCGTCCTATGGGTAAGCGACGGCGCGCGCGACGAGCTGCCGCTCAATGCGGGAAGCATCTTGGCGCTGCATGGACGCCTGGTCGCGATGCTCGAACGCAACGATTTGCCTGCGACTTTCAATGGGCGCCCAAATGAGATTCCAGACGCAATCCCCTTCGCCGACGATCATGCATCACGCGACTATGATCGCGATTCGGCGGAACGATTCCGGAGTGCTCTCGCGGCGATTCTGCCGGTCTTTCAGCTCTTCCGCGCGGGCTTCCGGGGAAAAGCAAGTCCGGTCCACTTTTGGTGGGGAAGCTTTGACTTGGCGGTCAGCCGATATTCCGGCCGAACGGCGCCGCCGCACCCCGGCGGAATGCCCGGCCTGCCCGATCGAATCACGCGGGAGGCTTATAGCCACGAAGTCGTGAGCGGGGGTTTTTGGGCTGGCGGAGTGACCGCCGCGGAGCCGTTTTTCTACAGCTATATCTATCCCGAGCCGGACAATTATCGCGGAGCGGAATTGTCGCATGGCAGGTTCGATTCGACATTCGGCGAGTTCGTGCTGCCCTATGCCGAGGTGCGGGCGTCGACCGATTCGGCGCGAACGCTCGGCGAATTCCTGCAGGGTGCCTACGAGGCGGCCGCCGAGCTCGCGCGCTGGGATCGGCCGGTTTTGGAGCGAGAGCCGGTCGCCCCCTAGCTTGGAACGAAAGGATAAGGCGAAATCGTCTTCCGATTTTCCTCGACAGCGAGCATCCGGCCCGCAGGCGCCGTCGCGCGATAACGGCACTGTAGTCGTGGGCAGATCGAACAGGCAGGGCCAACCGGCGTCGCGGGCGTGTTCAGAAGATCCAGGCCGTCAGCATAAGCGATTCGGTGAGCATGCTTCATGTCGCAGCCGAGGCCGATGGCGAGCAACGCATCGTCGCGCAGGTCGGGCCGGATCGGACGCTCGATCGTGCGGCTGATGGTGAAGAAGCGCTGTCCGTCGGGCGTTTCGATGATCTGGCGTATGGTCTGGCCTGGCGTTTGAAAGGCGGCGTGAAGCTGCCAGCGGGGACAGGTTCCGCCGAAATGCGAAAAAGGGAAGCTCTCGCCGGCGTAACGTTTGGAGATATTTCCCGCAGGGTCGACACGAAGCATGAAGAAGGGGACGCCCCTGGCGCCGGAACGGCCCATGGTCGTCAGCCGGTGCGCGACCTGCTCGACATTGGCTCCAAATTGCGCGCAGAGCCGGTCGATCGCGTAGCGCTGCTCCTCCGCAGCCCGAAGAAACTTCCCATACGGCATCATGATCGCGCCGGCGGCATAGTTGGCGAAGCTCATGTGCAGGAGGTGGCGGCTTCCCGGATCCGGCGGCCGTGCCGTCTCTAGCATCCGGGCGATGATCGGCGCGAATTCAAGCAGCGCCAGCTGATACGCGATTCCGAAGGTCCGGTTTTCCGGACGGAGCAGCGACGAAAGCTGCAACGTTCGCCGCTGCGGGTCGTAGTGCTGACTGGCGTCCTCGAGGACCTCCGGCGAGACCACACGCACCTCGACTCCCCAAGCCTCCTGGAGCCTCTGGCGAAGCGGCTCCGCGACCGAGAGCGGATGATTCAGCGCGCCGCCGAGCGTCTCGGCGCTCTCCTCCAGCTCCGGGAAATGGTTGCGCTGGGCCTGGATATGATCACGGACCCAGGTTTCCGGCGTGATCAGCACCCTGGGATCGGGGCTGTCTGTCGCGGCATCGCCTGGACGCCGCTGCAACTCGCGAAAGGCCGTATAGAGCCGGGCGATTCCGTCCGCCACTGCTGGCGCATTGTCCGCAAGCTCGACGAGTTCATACCGGCTGACCCCCAGATCGGCGAGCATCGGATCGGAGAAGATCTCACTAAGCTGCTGCGTGCCGGCAGGATCGGCGCCTTCGGAAGCAAAAGCCTTGATATCGATGTCGAAGGTTTCGGCGAGGCGCAGCAGGATGCCGGCGGTCACCGGCCGCTGATTGCGCTCCAAATGGTTGAGATATGAGGCGGAAATGCCGAGTTCGTCGGCCATCCGGCTCTGGTTCAGGCCCCGATCGCGCCGAAGCCGTTTGAGACGAGCACCCAGGAAGAGTTTTCGCTGCGACATCAGTGAAGTTGTAAATGTTTTCACAATTCTCTCAAGTCAGCTCCTGACACATTAGCACTTTTTACTGCAGCTTTTTCAACGCGCTGATGTTTTCTCTCGCTCTCGACCTATTCGATCAGGGGGAAGTCAATGTCGGATTTCGGCGGAGTCGTTGCGGCTCCACAGGGGCGTTTTGACGGAATCGAACGCCCTTATGGCGTGGCCGATGTGCTGAAGCTGCGGGGATCAATTGCGGTCGAGCACACACTCGCGCGCCGCGGAGCCCTGAGATTATGGGAGCTGCTGCACCAAGACGAGCCGGTTCGCGCACTCGGCGCTCTGACAGGCAACCAGGCGATGCAGATGGTTCGCGCCGGCCTTGAGGCGATCTATTTGTCCGGCTGGCAGGTCGCGGCCGACTCGAACGTCTCCGGCTCGATGTATCCCGACCAATCGCTCTATCCGGCCAACTCGGGACCGGAACTGGCGCGCAAGATCAACAAGACGCTGAGCCGCGCCGACCAGATCGAGCATATGGAAGGCGGAGCCAAGCGCGACTGGTTCGCCCCTATTCTCGCTGATGCTGAAGCGGGTTTCGGCGGTCCGCTCAACTGCTTCGAGATCATGAAGGCCTATATCGAGGCCGGTGCGGCTGGGGTGCATTTCGAGGATCAACTGGCGAGCGAGAAGAAGTGCGGTCACCTCGGCGGCAAGGTGCTGATCCCAACTCAGGCGGCGATCCGCAATCTCGACGCTGCGCGGCTCGCGGCCGACGTTTGCGGCGTTCCGACCATCATTGTTGCGCGCACCGATGCAGAGAGCGCCAAGCTTATCACCAGCGACGTCGACGAACGCGATCGACCGTTCATCACCGGTGAGCGCACTCCCGAGGGCTTCTTCCGCCTGAAGGACGGAAGCGGACTGGATCACTGCATCGCGCGCGGTCTTGCCTTCGCACCTCGCGCAGACTTGCTGTGGTTCGAGACCAGTCATCCGGACCTCGAGGATGCGCAGAGATTTGCCGAAGCAATCCACGCTCGGTTCCCGAGCAAGCTGCTCGCGTACAATTGCTCGCCGAGCTTCAATTGGGCGGCGAGGCTGAACGCGAATACGATCGCACGCTTCCAGCGCGAGCTCGGCCAGATGGGTTATAAATTCCAGTTCGTGACCTTGGCGGGCTTCCACAGCCTCAACCATTCGATGTTCGAGCTGGCCAGCGGATACCGCGACCGAGGGATGTCCGCTTATTCCGAACTGCAGCAGGCCGAGTTCGCGAGCGAGGCCGCGGGTTATACCGCGACGCGTCACCAGCGCGAGGTCGGAACCGGCTATTTCGATGCGATTGCCAGCGCCATTTCCGGCGGGGAGGCGTCGACCGTCGCTCTCAAGGAATCGACCGAAGCAGCGCAGTTCGTCCCGCAGGAGACGATCGCGGCGGAGTGAAGGAGGGAAGTCATGGGTCAGCGTTACTGGGTCATTGGCGGCGAATATCGCAACTGCCGGTTCGACGAGATCGTACCCGGGACTGAAGAGATTTCCGGGCCCTTTCCGGATTCTCAGCGGGCGCGAACGGAATGGACGCGACTGACTTTCCGCGATCGCCTTGAAGCAACGCGGCGCTATGTCATCACGCAGGAGCCGCTTCGCGGATGAACGAAGTGCTTGATCGCCCGCGAATTGTCGCGGAGCCGTCGAATGTGCCCGGGGCTGACGAGATTCTGACCGAAGCAGCGCTCGAATTCCTTTGCGAGCTCCACGAGCGGTTCAACGGACGCAGAATGGCGCTGCTTGAACAAAGATTGGAGCGTCAGAAAAGGTTCGATGCCGGCGAGCTTCCGGACTTTCCTGAAGACACGCGCGAGCTTCGCGATGCCGAATGGACGGTGGGATCGATTCCGACGGACCTGCAGGAGCGCCGAGTCGAAATCACCGGCCCGACCAACGCCAAGATGCTCATCAATGCGCTCAACAGCGGCGCAAACGTCTTCATGGCCGATTTCGAGGATGCGACCGCGCCTGGATGGGACGAGCTCGTTCAGGGCCAGGTGAACCTGCGCAATTACTGGCTCGGGCGGCTCGACTACACCGATCCCGAGAGCGGAAAGCCATATGAGGTTGGCGATAATCCTGCCGTGCTGCTGGTCCGTCCGCGGGGCTGGCACTTGCCCGAAGCCCATGTGACGGTGGCCGGAGAACCCGTCTCCGGCTCCCTGTTCGATTTCGCGCTCTACCTCTGGCACAATGCCCGCCCGGCGCTGGCTCGGGGCTCCGGACCGTATTTCTATCTCCCCAAGCTCGAAAGCCGGCGCGAGGCCGCGCTGTGGAGCGACGTCTTCGCCTTTGCCGAAAGCAAGCTCCGCCTCGAGCGCGGCACGATCAAGGCGACGGTATTGATCGAGACCATCCCCGCCGCTTTCGAGATGGACGAGATCCTCTACGCACTCCGCGAA
This sequence comes from Pseudomonadota bacterium, assembly GCA_046731515.1. GTDB lineage: Bacteria > Pseudomonadota > Alphaproteobacteria > Sphingomonadales > Sphingomonadaceae > Sphingomicrobium. The sequence goes on from JBKPLG010000053.1 coordinate 18,343, forward strand.
AACATCGTCGGCCTCAACTGCGGCCGCTGGGACTACATCTTCAGTTATATCAAGCGGCTCGGCCGCTCGCCCGACCGGCTGACTCCCGACCGGTCGGGCATGACCATGGATCAGGCATTCCTCGCCGCTTACTCGCTTCGGCTGATCGCGACCTGTCACCGGCGCGGCGCCTTCGCGATGGGCGGAATGTCGGCCTTCATCCCGGTGAAGGGCGACGAGGAGAAGAACCGCGCGGCTCTGGAAAGGGTCCGCGCGGACAAGCTCAGGGAAGTGGGCAACGGCCATGACGGAACATGGGTTGCCCACCCCGCGCTTGTCCCGGTCGCGATGGAAGCGTTCGCGGCGATGAAAGGGCCGAACCAGCTCGAGAAAATGCCCGCGACGCTTCCCGGACGCGAGGAGATGCTGGAGCTGCACAAGGGCGATCGCACGGAGGCTGGCGCGCGCGAGAATATCCGCGTCGGAGTCCAATATCTCGCCGCCTGGCTCGGCGGTAAAGGCGCGGTGCCCCTCTACAATTTGATGGAAGACGCGGCGACGGCCGAGATCTGCCGGACGCAGCTGTGGCAATGGCTCAAATTCGAAGCGCCGCTGTCCGACGGACGGCGGTTCACGGCCGATCTGTTCGAGCAATTGTTCGAAGAGGAGGTGGGGTTGCTGGCGGAGGTGCCGAATATCGGCGAAGCGTCGCGGTTGTTTCAGGAAATGATCGTCGCTGACGATGTCCTCGAATTCCTGACTTTGCCTGCTTACGAGCTGCTCGACTGATTTCTCTTTCCGAAGACCCGCAATTTCAATGCTGCGGCTCGATGATCAGCACGTGAAGATCGCGGGTTGGCCGCCAGTTCGTGTGCCTCACTTCAAATTGGGTCGGACTGATCTTCTTCACGCCGGTTTCGCAGAAACTGACGAGATTGCCCGGCTTGCCCTTGTCGACGACTAGGCGAAAGCTGCCGATCGGTGAGCGCCAGTTGGCGCCGGTGGTGAGGATGTAATCGATCCATTTGTTCGGAAGCGCGACGTACGCTTCCTTTTTGTACGGTTCGACGGCCGCCAGGATGCCCCGGTCGATGCAATATCTAGCGATCATCGCGAGGCGATCGGGGTCGTCGTCCTTGACGTATGGCGAGCGCAGGAACGTGTCGACCGAGCCTCCCGCGCCCGGCACGTAGCGATGATCGATGAGAAGGTCGCGGCCGCCCGGGAAACGCTGCTTCCACCACCATCGGTCCTGCACCGTCCACAGCGGGATCAAATGGTGCTTCATCGTCGTCTCGCTGTCGCCCCATTCCTCGTCACCGGCGAGCCCCAGTGCTTGCAGCCGTTTCTTTTCGGCAGGCGACAAGCCGTCCATGACTGCTGTGGCGTCGTTGATGGAATCGGGCGCGATGGGAATGCGTAACTGCTTGAGCAGGGCCGTGTGGTCTTTTCCTTTGACGACCGCTTTGCGCTCGAGCTCGGCCTTCACCGGCGCTCCGGCAACGCGCGTCCGAAAGTCCGAAGGATAGCCGACATCGCCGCCATATTCTGCGGAAAGGTCGCGGTCGGGCATTGGGAAGGCGACGATCGTCTCGACGTCACGCGGGGTGCGGTTGCGGAAGACGTAGCGAATGCGGATCTCGTCGGTTGAGACGAACAAATCTTCGCTGACCATGTCGATCGCGTCGGTCCGCTCGAGCACCAGGCCGCCGGCTCCGGTGCTTGCGGTTGTGTCGTTGGCGAGTGTGGCAGTCGCAATGGCCAGGCCGGCCGTGAGTTGAAGGACGCGTCGCATGATCTTGCCCCAGCCGCGCATCCTGTGCCGTAGCCGGAGCCAAGGCAACAAAAAGGGCGCCGCGGACTAGCCGGGCGCCCCTCGTCGCTGGAATGCGAAGTCGCCGCGCCCTAATCGGCCGGCTTGACCAGGCGCAGGTCGATGATCGCCTCGGCCCCTTCCTTGACCTCTGTGCAGACCGGGTAGTTGTCGTAGTCGGGGTCGAGCTTGCAGCTTGCCGTGACGAATTGGGCCTCGGCCTTGGCCATTCTCAGACCGGCGGGCAGTTTCTGATTGTCGACCTCGCCCCAGTCCGAGCACAATTGCGCCAGGCATATAAAAGTGCGCGGCTCGCGCTGCCCCGCCTCGGTCAGGTCGAGATAGCAAAAGTCGCCGCATGAAAAGTCATGGAGCGTGACCAGCCGGTAGCCGGGACTGGCCGCGGGTTGAGCTTTGGCTTTCGGCTGGGGCGATGCCTGGGATGCGGGACTGGCTGCTTGGGGCAGGGCGGCGTTGGCGAGCGCCGAGATTGCAATCAACAAACCTGCCGCGAGTTGGACAATGCGCCGCATAAGGCGACCTGCGTCGCGTATTTATGACGGAGCTGCTGTCGAAAAAGAAAGGGCGCCGCGAACTAGCCGGGCGCCCCTTCGATGTTCCGTAAGGCGAAAGCTTAAGCCGCCTTCTTCTCCAGCGCGCTCTTCGCCTGGGCGATGATGGCGCTGAACGCCTCCGCCTCGTGCATGGCGATGTCGGCCAGGACCTTCCGGTCAAGATCGATGTTCGCGAGCTTCAGCGCGTGGATGAACTGGCCGTAGGTCATGCCCTCGGCGCGAACAGCCGCGTTGATGCGCTGGATCCACAGAGCGCGGAAGTTCCGCTTCTTCACCTTGCGGTCGCGATAGGCATATTGCCCCGCTTTCTCGACCGCCTGGCGGGCGATTCGGATCGTGTTCTTGCGGCGGCCGTAATAGCCCTTCGCCTGGTCCAGGATCCTCTTGTGCTTGGCGCGGGTGGTCACACCCCGTTTGACGCGTGCCATGGGAGGACCTCCTTACTTCAGGCCGTAGGGGGCCCAGGCTTTCACGCGCGCCGTGTCGGCGTCGGCGAGAATTTCTGTGCCGCGGTTCTGGCGGATGTACTTGGCGTTGTGGCTGATCAGCCGGTGGCGCTTGCCGGCCACGCCATGCTTGATCTTCCCGGTGGCGGTGACCTTGAAGCGCTTCTTGACGCCGCTCTTGGTCTTGAGCTTGGGCATTTTCGTCTCCTTGTTTGCCCCGCGCTAGCGGAGGCGACGTTATCCAATCGCCACGGCAGCCCTAACCGGCCGGGCCATTGGGTTTTCCATGAAGCTGGAAAGCGCGCGCCTATAGAGACGCACCATGATTCTGGCAAGCGCAGGAGCTACCACGGTATCTTGCTGCCGTCGTAGGCGTAAAAGCCGCCAGCCTGTTCGGGACCGAGACCTTCGATGACTCGGCGCATGCCGGCGACGCTCTCCTCCGGCGAGAGCGGCGCGGATGATCCTCCCATCCGAGTCTGCACCCAGCCTGGGTGCAGCACTGCGGCGATGACGCCGCGCCGACCTGCCTCGAAAGCCAGGCTCCGCCACGCGGCGTTCAGCGCCGCTTTCGACGAGCGATAGGCAATGAACCCGCCCGAGCTATTGTCCTCGATGCTGCCCATCTTCGTGCTGATCCCGATCAGCTTGCCGCGGCTGCGCTCGACCAGCGGGAGCGCGGCTTCGGCGAGCAGAAAAGGGCTCACCGTGTTGACTGTGAAAGTTTCCAGCCAGTCGCGTGCCTCGCCCGCTGTAGCGACCGACCTTGGACCGTAGGTGCCGGCATTGGCGACGAGCAGGTCGAGTTCGTTGAGCCGCTCCCCGAATCCGGCGACCGAGTCAGGATCGCTCAACTCTAGCTGTTCGACGCGGACTCCGAGCGCATCGAGCTCGGGGGAGCTTTGACGGGCGGTGGCGACGACATCCCATCCGTCAGCCGAATATTGACGGGCGAACTCGAGGCCGATGCCTCGGTTCGCTCCAGTGATGAGGACCGTGGGCATGGAGCCTCAACGCGGTGTTTCGGAAAAGGCTCAGTCGTGCTTGGCGGCGTAATCGCCCGCGCCGAGAAAATGCAGCGATACATAGGGCTCGTCGCCGACCACCCAGCTGTCGTGACCCGGCGGCCCCGGCGGGATGTAGAAGAGATTGCCGGCACGCAGCTCATAGACGGTCCCGTCGTCCATCGCCGCCGTAGCGTATCCCAACATGACGATTCCAACATGCCCGACTTGGCAGTACCGCTGGCCTCGGCTTGACATGCTCCGACCATTTCCAGCCTGGCTGATAGGTCGCTCGACCAATGGTCATGCCGCCGATGTTCACGACCTCGAAACGGCCTTTTTCGAATTCGCGCACCTCGTCGGGCTGGTCGAAGCGCTTCAGGATGACTTCGACGTCCATCGTCAATCGAACAGGCTTGAGACGGAGCTTTCGTCCGCGATTCGGCGGATGGCTTCGGCGAGCAACGGCGCGATCGTGAGGCGGCGAATTTTGCTGTCCTTGGGATCGGGCTCCCCAGTCCAGATCGAATCGGTGACGACCAATTCGCTGAGCTCCGACTTCGAAACGCGCGCGGCCGCTCCGCCCGACAGGACCCCGTGCGTGCAGTAAGCGAAAACTTCGTTCGCGCCCTGCTGTTTCAGGGCGGCCGCTGCGTTGCACAGGGTTCCCGCGGAATCGACGATGTCGTCGACGAGGATGCAAGTGCGGCCCTCTACGTCGCCGATAATGTTCATGACTTCGCTTTCGCCGGCCTTTTCACGGCGTTTATCGACGATCGCGAGGGGGGCGTTGTTGAGCCGCTTGGCGAGGCCGCGCGCGCGCACCACTCCGCCCACGTCCGGTGAGACCACGAGCAGGTCGCGATTGCCGAAGCGTGCGTGGATGTCCGCCGCAATCACGGGCGAAGCAAAGAGGTTGTCGGTTGGAATATCGAAGAACCCCTGGATCTGCCCCGCATGCAGGTCGATCGACAGGACTCGGCTGGCGCCGGCGACAGTGATGAGGTTGGCGACGAGCTTAGCCGAGATCGGCGTGCGCGGCCCGGGCTTCCGGTCCTGCCGGGCATAGCCGAAATAAGGAAGGACCGCCGTGATCCGCTTGGCCGATGCGCGACGCAAGGCGTCAATGCAGATCAGCAGCTCCATAAGGTTGTCGTTTGCGGGATAACTGGTCGATTGGACGACAAACACGTCCTCGCCGCGGACATTCTCATTGATCTCGACGAACACTTCTTCGTCGGCGAACCGGCGCACGCTGGCATCCGTCAGCGGCATCTCGAGATACTCGGAAATCGAACGGGCCAGCGGCAGGTTGCTGTTCCCGGCGAGCAATTTCATGTGGCTTTTCCCCAGCGGCGACTCGGCTTTAGCGAGCGAGAATGCATTCCGTAAAGGTTGCCGAAGCGGGTCGGGTCGCTAAATCGCCTGCATGGCGGATCGGCTAACCATCGCTTTTGCCCAGATGAACCAGCGCATCGGCGACCTGGTAGGAAATGCTGCGGCGATCCTCGAGATGCGCCGCAAGGCGGCCGGAGCGAACCTGCTGATGGTCCCCGAACTGCAGCTGATCGGCTATCCGCCCGAGGATCTGGTCCTGAAGCCTGAGTTCGTGCGGCGGACCCATGAATGTACGGACCAGCTCGTCCAGGCGACGACCGAACCGGGGCCGGCAATCCTGTTCGGGACAGTGATTGCAGAGGGGGGTGCAAACTATAACGCGTTCGTCCTGGCGAATGAGGGCCGAATATTGGGTCGGACGCTGAAGCGGGAATTGCCCAACTACGGAACGTTCGACGAAAAGCGAATCTTCGTTCCGGGACCGTTGCCCGAGCCGATCGAGTTCAACGGTGTGAAGTTTGGGGTGCCAATCTGCGAGGACATTTGGCAGGAGGTCGTTTGCGCGCATCTGGCAGAAGCCGGCGCGGAGGTGCTGCTTGTGCCCAACGGGAGCCCTTACGAGCTCGACAAGGATGAAATCCGCTATCGCATGGTGCGCGGCCGCGCCCTGCAGACCGGCCTGCCGATCGTCTACCTCAACCGCGTCGGCGGCCAGGATGAGCTCGTGTTCGATGGCTCCTCCTTCATCCTTCACCCAGACGGCGAGCGCGTCGTCCAGCTGTGCGACTGGGAGGAAGAGCTTCTCCTGACCGAGTGGGAGCATACGACGGAGGGTTGGCGCTGCCTCACTCGGGTAACTCATTCGCTCGATGCGTTTCCGGAGGACGTCTATCGCGCGATGATGCTGGGTCTCAGCGATTATGTGACCCGCAACGGCTTTCCGGGCGTGATCCTCGGTCTGTCGGGAGGAATCGACAGTGCGCTGTCCGCCGCGATTGCGGTCGATGCGCTGGGTCCGGACAAGGTCTGGGGCGTGATGCTCCCATCCAAATATACGAGCGAGGAAAGCCTGGAGGACGCGCGCGATTGTGCGCGGCTGCTCGGTTGCCGCCATGACGTCATTTCGATCGCTCCAGCGGTCGAGGCAGTGGACGGGATGCTGCCGCAGCTGGTCGGGCTTGCCGCCGAGAATGTGCAGGCGCGCCTTCGGATGGTGACGTTGATGGCGCTATCGAACGCCGAGGGGCAGATGTTGCTTACCACCGGCAACAAGAGCGAGATGAGCGTCGGCTATGCCACGCTCTACGGCGACATGGCGGGCGGCTATTCCGTGCTGAAGGACGCCTACAAAACGACGGTGTTCGCGCTGTCGCGCTGGCGCAACGCGAACAAGCCTGAGCAGGCGCTCGGTCCCGACGGCCCGGTCATGCCCGCGCGGGTGATCACCAAGCCACCCACCGCCGAGCTCCGCCCCGGCCAGAAGGACGAGGACAGCCTTCCGCCTTATTCGGCGCTCGACACGATTCTTGAGGGCCTCGTCGACAAGGAAATGTCAGTGAAGGAGGTGGCGCTTGCGACCGGCGAGGATATCGCGTTGGTCGCCGATATCGAATCCAAGCTGTTGAAGGCGGAATATAAGCGGCGCCAGGCTCCTCCCGGGGTGAAGATCGGAAGCCGCAACTTCGGCCGCGACCGCCGCTACCCGATCAGCAATTTCTTCCACACCGGTCCGAACGTGAAATTGCCGCGATGACCGTCGTCACACGTTTTGCCCCTTCGCCGACGGGCCGGCTGCACGTCGGGAACATCCGCACGGCGCTCCACAATTTCCTGTTCGCGCGGAAGCAGGGTGGGATGTTCATTCTGCGCATCGACGACACCGATCGCGAACGCTCCACGACCGAGTTCGACCAGGCGATCCGCGACGATCTCGACTGGTTGGGGATCAGTCCGGACACGATCGTGCGGCAGTCGGAGCGGTTCGACCTCTACAACCAAGAGTTCGAGCGGCTGAAGGCAGCGGGCCGGGTCTATGCCTGCTACGAGACAGCCGAGGAACTTGAGCTTCGCCGCAAGGTGCTGCTCGGCCGCGGGCTGCCACCCGTTTACGAGCGCAAGCCCGAAGATGCGTCGGCGCCGGAAGGGCGGGCCCCGCACTGGCGCTTCAGGCTCGACCATGACCGGCCCATTGCCTGGAATGACCTCATTCGCGGCGAGCAGAAGTTCGATCCGAAGCTGCTCAGCGACCCGGTCGTGCGCCGCGAGGACGGAAGCTGGCTCTATTTGTTGCCCAGCGTGATCGACGACATCGACCTTGTGATCACGCACATCGTGCGCGGCGAGGACCACGTGTCGAACAGCGCGGCGCAGATTCAGATGTTCGAGGCGCTCGGGGCTAATCCGCCCGAATTCGCCCACGAGGCGCTGCTCGTCGCCGCTGAGGGCAAATTGTCGAAGCGCCTGGGTTCGTATGGAACGCAGCACTTGCGGGCGGAGGGTGTCGAACCGATGGCGATGCTTTCGGTGCTGGCGCGAATCGGCACGTCGCAGCCCGTCGAGCCGATCGCGAGTCTGGACGAGCTCGCGGCGGGGTTCGATTTCGCTCACTTCGGCCGGGCGCCCGCCCATTTCGATCCGCACGAGGTCGAGCTGGTCAACGCCAGGTTGCTCCACAAGCTCGATTATGACGCGGTAGCCGATCGGCTACCGGCCGGAGCGACCGATGAGGACTGGTTCCTGCTTCGGCCCAATCTCGAGCGACTTTCCGACTTTGCTGGCTGGTTCGATGTCCTGCACGGCGAGATCGACGCGCCCGAGCTCAGTCATGACGAGCGATTGCTCATGCGTGACGCCGCATCTGTCGTGGAAACCCTCGATTGGTCGGAAGAGCCCTGGCGCGCGCTCACCGGCGAGTTGAAGGAAAGTACGGGGAGGAACGGGCGCGATCTGTTTCACCCGCTTCGCCTTGCGCTCACCGGCCGTGAGAGCGGCCCGGAAATGGCCGGACTGGTCGCCTCGATGGGAAAGGAACGCGCGATGCACCGCCTCGAAGCTGCCGCGAAGCGCTGATCCCCATTTTCCCGCTTGCGAAATTAATGTAATGATGTAACATTCCCTTCGCGGACGCCGAGTGAAGGAGGGTTCGATGCTCGCCTACGCCGCCAATACTCCTCGCCATGCGGAGCGCCGCTCCAGCCCTAACGCCATGCTGGCCATCGTCGCCGTTCACGTTGCGGTTATCGCGGCGGTGATGAGCGCGAGAATGGACCTTCCGGAGCGCATCAATGAAAAACCGATCGTGATCGAGTGGATCGATCCAATAAAGCCACCTCCGCCGGATCAGTCTGTCCACCATCCTGTACCGCCTCAATCCGGCCCCGCGCTGACTCATGAACCTGCGCCTAACCCGGCGATTACCGATCCGATCATTCCGACCGGCCCAATAACGATCGATTCGAGAGTGCTTTCCGGGAGCGGAACGGCATTCACTCCGGAAGCACGGGCTCTGCCAACAGTCGCTCCGGTCAGCCTCGCCCCGCTGTTGCTGACACCCGCATCCGAGCTCAAGCCGCCCTACCCGCACGAGAAGTTGCTGAGCGAGGAGGAGGCGGTTCTGAAGCTCCGACTGAGCATTGACGAGCGTGGCCGGGTGATTGCCGTCGAACCGGTGGGACGCGCGGATCCCGCGTTCCTGAAGGTGGCGCGGCAATATCTGCTGGCGCACTGGCGCTACCGGCCCGCGAGCGAAAACGGTCGCGCTGTAAATTCGTTCACGGTCGTCACACTGCGCTTCACTCTCGAAGGCTGATCTTCCACGGGGCTGGTGCTCCCTCTCGCCAGCCCCTACATTTTGGGCATGTCCTGGTTTCCCCGGCCGTCGAGCCCGCGTGTCGTCTTCGAAGATTTGCGGGCCTTCGTAAGACACCGCGAGCGGGAGCATTGGATCGGCGCGGCGCTCGCGTTGTTGGTCACGATCATCATCGTTATCGAGTTCCTGGTCGACGCCAAGCTCGGCACGGCGCCTCCGCCGCAGGTGACTTATGTCGACCTCTATTCGTCGAATCGCACCGACGCGGAAATCATCGCCGACCAGAAGAAGGATCAGGCGGCGAAGGAAGCCGCCCAGAAAGAACGGCAGCGCCAATTCCAGAAGCTCGAGAACCAGCTCGGAATGTGAGCCAAGACCGCGGCTTCATGGCTGAAGCCGTAGCGCTAGGACAAAGCGCGCGCGGGCGAAGCGCGCCAAACCCCAATGTCGGCTGCGTGATCGTCTCGCCAAGCGGAAAAATCGTCAGCAGAGGCTCAACTGCGCCTGGCGGGCGCCCGCATGCCGAGGCGATTGCGCTGGAACAGGCGGGCAAGCGAGCGCGTGGCGCGACCGTCTATGTTTCCCTTGAGCCGTGCGCCCATGACAGCCCGCGCGGGCCCGCATGCACGGATTTGTTGCTGGCGGCGAAGCCGGCGCGTGTCGTGATTGCGCTAAAGGACCCGGACGTGCGGACGTCGGGCGCAGGGATCAAGCGCTTGCGTGCGGCCGGGATCGACGTCTCGCTCGGTATCGGGTGCAAAGCAGCGGCAGAATCGCTCGCCGGCTGGCTCACCCGGCTGAAACTCGGCCGGCCGCGGGTCACACTCAAGCTTGCTCTGTCGATCGATGGAAAGATCGCACTGCCTTCCGGCGAGAGCCAATGGATCACCGGCGAGGACGCGCGCCGGCATGTGCATCTCGAGCGCGCGCACAGCGACATGATCCTGGTCGGGCGCGGCACCTATCTCGCCGATCGTCCGCGGCTCGACGTGCGTTTGGCTGGCTTCGAGGACCGCTCCCCTCGGCGAGCGCTTCTGACTCGCGGTGAAGCGGTCGAAGGTTGGGAAATTCTTCGAAATCCGCGGGATCTCTTTGGACTTCATGACGTCAACGACCTTCTGGTTGAGGGCGGATCCGCGACTGCGACCGCCTTTCTGGCAGAAGATCTCGTCGACCGGATCGTGATCTACCGGGCCCCGATCATCGTCGGTGAAGGCAAATCTTCGTTCGGCTATGTCGGACTGGACGCGCTTGCCGACGCGCGCGGTCGCTGGAGGCTGGTCGACGAGCAACGGCTCGGCGTCGACCGGCTCGAAGTTTACGAGCGCGCGCGCGTCCTTCGAGACGCCGCTTCGACAAACTCAGCGGCTCCTCAGGATGAACGGGCTTGATTATTTCTTCCGCTCGTCCTGAGGAGGGACTGAGTAGCCCGCAAGGGGCGTAGCGAAGGCCCGTCTCGAAGGATGTTCACCGGGATCGTCACCGACGTCGGAACCGTAAGAAGCGCGGACCAGCGCGGTGATCTGCGACTGGTGATCGGCAACAATTACGACATGGACACGGTCGAGCTCGGCGCCTCAATCGCTTGCTCAGGCGTCTGCCTGACGGTCGTGGACAAAGGCGGCGACTGGTTTGCGGTAGATGTTTCCCGTGAGACGATTTCGCGCACCGCGCCCGACCTTTGGCAGGAAGGCGCAAAACTTAACCTTGAGCGACCGCTTCGAATGGGGGATGAAATCGGCGGACACATCGTCACCGGACATGTGGATGCCGTGGGCGACGTCGTCGGGGCGAAAACCGATGGCGATTCCACTCGAATCACGGTGAGGGCGCCCCGGGAACTGGGGCCGATGATCGCTGCAAAGGGCTCAATCGCGCTCGATGGCGTTTCACTAACTGTGAACGAGGTCGAGGACGGGGGCGATTCGATGCACTTTACGATCAACATCATTCCCCATACCGCCCACGAAACCACCTTTGATGGAATCCGCGTCGGGCGACAGCTCAATGTGGAGACGGACGTGCTAGCGCGCTATATTGATCGGATGCTGACCGCACGCGCACAGTAGGAACAGATTTGTTCCTTCTTTTCATCACACTGAAATGTGATAGATCGCGGTCATGAGCACGACCCTTATCGAGCAGATCGAAGCGATCGTCGCCACTGGCGAGATCAGCCGGGCCGGCCTTGCGCGCGCCGCTGGGCTGCACCCCAACTCACTGCGTAAACTTGGCAATGCGGACTGGAACCCGACCGCGGACACGTTGACCCGTCTGGAGAAGCTGATTCAGCGGGGCACGACCGAAGTCCTCGTCGGAACCGAAATAATCATCGACGAGGCGCGTAACGGGCGCATGTTCATCCTCGTCGATGACGAAGGTCGGGAGAATGAGGGCGACCTCGTGATCCCGGCGCAGATGGCGACGCCCGACGCAATCAACTTCATGGCGAGACATGGCCGGGGTCTCATCTGCCTCGCGCTGACCAAAGAGCGAGCTGACCAGCTTGGGCTCGAGCCAATGACTCGGACCAACCGGAGTCGGAACGAAACAGCTTTCACCGTTTCGATTGAAGCGAAGGAAGGAATCACGACCGGAATCAGCGCTGCCGATCGCGCGCGCACCATCGCCGTCGCCATCGATGCAGCCAATAGCGCCGATACGTTGGTGTCTCCGGGGCATGTCTTCCCCTTGGTGGCCCGGCCTGGCGGAGTGCTCGTTCGGGCGGGTCATACCGAAGCGGCTGTGGACGTCGCTCGGCTTGCCGGGCTCAATCCCAGCGGAGTGATTTGCGAAATCATGCGCGAGGACGGCACCATGGCGCGCCTCGACGACCTGATGGATTTCGCGCGTTCGCACGGGCTCAAGATCGGCACCATTCGCGACCTCATCGCCTATCGATTGAAGAAGGATCATTTGGTCGAGCGAGTGGCGATCAGCCCTCTGGTCGCGAGCAGCGGTGAGCAGTGGCAGGCCCAGGTGTTCCGAGACAAAGCGAGCGGGGAAGAGCAGCTGGTGCTGGTGTACGGCACGCTTAACACGGACCAACCGGTACTCGTTCGCATGCACAGCCTCGACCTTTTCGCCGATGTGCTCGGTGAGAGAGGGCCCAAATCCGGAGTGCTACAGGGTGCGATGCGGATGATCGAGAAGCACGGATCGGGCGTTGTCGTCGCATTGCACGCGGCAGCGCCGGGCTCGCTTTCGCGATCCATCGACATACGTTCGGGCAAGCCGGTTGAGCTCGGCGACGCGGTGCGCGGGTACGGCACTGGTGCACAGATCCTCGCCGCGCTCGGAATCCACGACATGATCCTGCTTTCCAACACGCGCCATTCGCCGGTGGCCCTTTCCGGCTATGGCCTGGCGATCGTCAAAGAGCGGCCGATCGAGGTGGGGGCGTAAGAATGTCGACATTTCTTCTCGCCGAGGCGCGCTTTTATCCGCACCTCAACGACATGCTCCTCCAAGGCGCCCGAAAAGCGATCGAGGTCGCCGGGCATAAGCACGAAACGCTGACGGTGCCCGGAGCGCTGGAGCTTCCGGGTGCGATCGCGCTAGCGGCACGAAGCGGCCGCTTCTGCGCCTTCGTTGCCCTTGGAGTGGTGATCCGCGGACAAACCTACCACTTCGAGGTTGTCGCGAACGAAAGCGCCCGGGCGCTGATGGACCTCACCAAGCAGGGGTATGCCATCGGCAACGGAATCCTGACCGTCGAAGACGAAGCGCAGGCCGTTGCCCGCGCTGACCCCAACCAGGGCGACAAGGGCGGCGATGCCGCTCGGGCCGCCCTCGCGCTGTTTGAGCTCAGGGAGCAATACGCCCCTTAGGCCGCTTCCGCTTCAGCGAGCGGCGGATAATCGATGTAACCGGCCGCATCGCCCGAATAAAAAGTGCTCTCATCGCCGGGGCTCAAGAGTGCGCCGCGGGAGATGCGCGTGACCAAATCCGGGTTTGAAATGAAGGGCCGCCCAAAGCTGATCCCATCGGCGATACCTTCCGCCATCCGCGCTCTCGCGCTTGGGCCGTCATAGTCGCTGTTGAGTATGATCCTGCCCGAATAGATCGGCCGCATCGCAGGGCTGACCGGAGCTGTCGGAATCGCTCCCGCACTGGTGGGCCGATGCGCCTCGCGAAGCTCGATCCACGGCACTTTGAACTCCTCCAGGCGGGCGGCGAGGGCGGCGAACAGGGGAATCGGATCCGAATCCTCGACACCTTGCGAATATATGTTGGGAGAGAAGCGGATGCCGACCCGTTCCATTCCGATCGCATCGCCAACGGCTTCAAGTACCTCGCTGGCGAACCTCAGCCGGTTTTCGATCGACCCGCCGTATTCGTCGGAGCGGAAATTTGCGCCATCGCGCAGGAATTGATCGACGAGATATCCGTTGGCGCCGTGGATCTGAACGCCGTCGAAGCCGGCGGCCATCGCCTTGCGCGCTGCGCAGACATAATCGCCGATGATTCGCCGTATCTCGCTTTTGGTCGCAGCATGGGCCTCGACATAGGGCTTCTTGCCCTCGTAAGTATGCGCGTAGTCGGGCGCAGTCGTCACGGACGACGAGATCGGCTGACCGCGGCCGAGGTCGGGGTGGACCAACCTGCCCATGTGCCACAGCTGTGCGACAATTCGGCCGCCCGCCTTATGGACTGCGCTTGTGACAAGTTTCCAACCCTCAACTTGCGCATTGTTCCAGAGACCGGGCGCATCGGGCCACCCAAGTGCTTCGCGGCTAATTCCAGTCGCTTCGGAAATGATCAGGCCGGCGCTGGCCCGCTGCGCATAATATTCGGCCATGAGCGCGTTCGGGATGGCCTCACGTCCTGCGCGACCCCGCGTCAGCGGAGCCATGACGATACGATTGGGGAGCTCTAACGCGCCGAGCTCAAGCGGATCGAACAGATGGGGCATGCGGGTCCTTTTGCGATGTCGATCCCTGCCCGGCGCGCCAAATAGTTTTTCGGCGAGATCATTCAACCGTGAATGAATCTTGCCGTCCATAAGTCTGCCTTATGGACATCACTCGATGTTCCCACTTTTGCGCGGCGGCCGAAGGCCCTAGTCGAACTTAATGCCCGATACCGTCAGCCATCGCTTTGCCTTTCCCGCCCTCCTCATCGGTAGCTGTATGTTGGCGTTCGGGCCTTGGCTCGTTCGGTTAGCCGGCGTTGGCCCCGTCGCAGCGGGATTCTGGAGGTTGACGCTTGCGCTCCCATTCCTGTTTGTCATCGCCCGGTTGACCGGCCATCCGGTGCATTGGCCGGGGCGGGCGCTGGCTGGACTGGTTGCGCTCGCCGGAATGTTCTTCGCCGCCGATCTCGCCGCATGGCACGCCGGAATCCACATGACCAAGCTGGGCAACGCGACCCTGTTCGGGAACACGTCAAGCTTCATCTACGCGATCTGGGGTCTCTGGCTTGCCCGGCGGATGCCGTCGACAACCCAAGGCGCCGCCCTGTCCATGGCCGCAATCGGCACGGCCTTTCTGATGGGAAGCAGCGCTGAGCTTTCCGCTCGCAACCTCAAGGGCGACTTGCTCGCGATGTTCGCCGGCATCCTCTATTTCGGCTATCTCGTTTGCGTCCATCGGGCGCGCGGGAAGCTCCAGTCGCTGCCGCTGCTGTTCATCGCGAGCGCGTTCGGAGCTGCGATGCTGCTTCCGGTCTCACTTGCGCTCGGCGAGCAGGTGTTTCCGCACAACTGGACCTTCGTCATCATCCTGGCGCTCAGCAGCCAGGTGATCGGTCAAGGATTGTTGGTCTATGCGCTCGGCTCACTGCCGCCGCTCGTCGTCGGCCTAACTCTGCTGACGCAGCCGGCGATTTCGGCTCTCGTGGGCTGGCTGGTCTATGACGAAACTCTATCCCCGTTCGATTGGGTTGGAGCCATGGCCATTGCCGTGGCGCTGGTGCTTGTTCGCCTACCTGAGCGGGGCTTGCGCACGGTCTCCGAGCAGCCCAGTTGAGCGCTCATGCAAGGCCCGAGTCCCCTCGAGCGGCTTCGCCGTAATATTGCGCTCGCAGTCGGGCAGAATGCTGTGTTTGACGGTTGGTCGCGCGCCGCGGTCGACTCCGCTGCGCAGCAGCTCGGTATCGACCCTCTGCAAGCGCGGCTGGCGGTGCCGAAGAACCAGGCTGGGATGATCGACCTCTACATTCAGGAGGTGGATCGGGCGCTGGAGGCATATTTTACTCCTGAGCGGCTCAAGGGCATGAAGATCCGGGAGAAGATCAGATCGATCATTTGGCGACGTCTCGAAATCATGAGTCCTGCGCGCGAGGCAGTGCGCCGCGCGCTCGCAATTCTCGCAATGCCGCAGAACGTTCCTCTCGCGCTTCGCATTGGTTGGCGGACGTCCGACCTCATGTGGCGGACTGCCGGCGATGCCAGCACGGACTTCAATCATTACACCAAAAGGATGACGCTCGGCGCCGTTTATGGGTCGACATTGCTCGTCTGGCTCGATGACCAGACCGAAGGCTGGCAAGAAACCGCCGCCTTCCTGGACCGGCGCATCGACGATGTGATGAAGATCGAGAAGTTCAAGGCGGAATGGCGGGGCTCGTCCGACAACCGACTGAGCGTTTCCCGCTTCCTCGGACGTCTTCGATATCCGCGCTGAAGCCAGCTATTGATAATCATTCGCAGCAAGACTAGGCGAAGGCCATGCTCCGCTGGCTTCTTGTCCTTGCAAGCTTATTCGCTGTGGCGCTGCCCGGGGTCGCGTTTGCACAGACCAACGATGTCGAAACCGCCTGGAGGCTGCTTGATTATGTAGCGGTCGATTATGGCGGCGCGGTTCGCGACGGAAAAGTCGTCAGCACTTCTGAATATGCTGAGATGCGCGAGTTTTCGGGATCGGTTACCGAGAAGATTGCTACGCTGCCGGCCAAACCGGCAAAAGCCGAGCTTGTTCGCGAAAGTGCGCGTTTCAAGGCGCTGATCGAGAGTAAGGCCTCTCCGCAAGACGTAGCTGCCGCATCTCGCGCGCTGGGCGCGCGTCTGCTTGCCGCTTATCCCGTACCGCTCGGCCCGAAGTGGCCGCCCGATCTCTCGCGCGGCGCGCAACTGTTCCAGCAGAATTGTGCAAGTTGCCATGGCGCGAAGGGCGACGCGCAAACCCCGGTCGCCCGGCAGCTCGACCCACCACCTATTGCTTTCTCAGACCGCGAGCGAGCCAGTCAGCGCAGTCCGTTTGCGCTCTACCAGGTGATCAACCAGGGTCTTGAAGGCACGGCGATGCAGAGCTTCGCGCAGTTGCCCGATGCTGACAAATGGGCCCTTGCCTTCCAAGCGAGCCGCTTTGCTTATCCCGAGAGGCTTGAGAAACAGGGCAAACGCATTTGGAACGGCGATTCGGATGTCAGGAGCAAGGTTCCTGACCTCAATGCGCTTAGCTCATTGTCGGAAAGTCAGTTGGCGAAGGAAATCGGCCCCGACAGGGCGGGATCGGTTATCGCCTATCTGCGGGCGAATCCTGACGCGCTAATCGCGAAAACTTCCAGTCTCAGCATTGCGCGCGACCGCCTCAACGAAAGTCTTGCGGCCTATCGCGCCGGCAATCGCGACGAAGCGAAGCGCCTGGCGCTCGCCGCCTACCTCGACGGTTTCGAGCCAGTCGAGCCGATGCTAAGCGCTCGAAACGCGACGCTGCTCGCGAACGTCGAGCAGGAGATGGGCGAGCTTCGCGCTGGCATTGGAGCCAATCGCGATCCGAGCCAGATCAGCGCTCAAGTCGCCGAGATCCAGTCTCTATTCGATCAGGCAGAAGCGACCCTCGCGCCTGATCAGGCGCGCAATGCCTCAGCCTTCCTGGGCGCGTTCACGATCCTCCTCCGCGAAGGTCTCGAGGCGCTGCTAATCGTGGTTGCAATGCTGGGGTTCCTCAACAAGGCCGATCGGCCGGAGCTTACGCGCTCAGTGCATTTTGGCTGGGTGGGTGCGCTCGGTGCCGGAGTCCTGACCTGGTGGATCGCGACGAGCCTGATCACGGTCAGTGGCGCGAGCCGCGAGCTGACCGAAGGCTTCGGGTCGCTTCTCGCCGCCGCCGTGTTGCTGTTCGTCGGTATCTGGATGCACGGAAAGGCTCAGGCCGGCCAGTGGCAACGCTATATTCGAGAAAAGCTCCATAACGCGATCGCGCGCGACTCTCGCTGGTTCCTGTTCTCGCTAGCCTTCATTGCGGTCTATCGGGAGGTCTTCGAGACCATCCTGTTCTTCACCGCCATGGCCGCCGAAGGCAGCGTCGGCAGCCTGATCGCGGGCGGACTTGTCGGAGGCGCCGCGCTGGGTGCAATTGCGGTTGCCATGCTACGTTTCAGCCGGCGCCTGCCGATCGGTAAATTCTTCTCCTACAGCTCCGCGCTCGTGGCGATCCTGGCGGTCGTGCTCGCAGGGAAAGGCGTGGCCGCGCTTCAGGAAGCCGGCTTCGTGTCGGTTCATCCGCTCACCGCGCTGCCAAGAATTTCGATGCTCGGCCTATTCCCGACGCTGCAGGGCATCGCCGTCCAGGTCGCGACATTGGTCGCTTTGCTGCTTGGCTTCGGATGGAACCGCTGGTCCGCGAAAAGACTGGCACCAGCCTAGGGCTGGCGCGACATGCGATGCTGCTTTATCGCATCTCCAGCTGGAATGGAGAGTGACATGGCGGGCGTGAACAAGGTGATCCTGGTCGGCAATCTGGGCGCGGACCCCGAGGCCCGCTCGCTCAACAATGGCGGCGAGGTGGTCAACATGCGCGTCGCCACGTCGGAGCAGTGGAAGGACCGCGACGGCAATCGTCAGGAGCGGACCGAATGGCACAATGTCGTGATCTTCAACGAAAATCTGGGCCGAGTGGCGAAGAGCTATTTGCGCAAGGGCTCGAAGGTCTATCTTGAAGGGCAGATCCAGACGCGCAAATGGACCGACCAATCGGGAAACGATCGTTACACGACAGAGGTCGTGCTGCAGCGTTTCCGCGGTGAACTGGTGCTGCTCGACAGCCGTGAAGGCGGCAGCCGTGGCGCATTCAACGAGGATTTCGAAGATTTCGGCGGGGCTCCGGCGCGGCCGCAACAGCGACCCCAACCGGCGACTTTCGACACCGACCTCGACGACGACGTGCCGTTTTAGGGCTCGTTGGTTTTCTTCAGTTTCGCCAGCGCAGCGAAGGGACTTGCTTCCGCCTCGGTCATGACGCCGGCTTCCTTGAGCGCGGCGTCGGCGCCCGCGCTTCGCGGATAAGGATCAAGGCTGAGCGCGAGCGTGTCGGCGATTGCGGTCCCGAGGTCGATTATAGCGCCGTCGTAGAACACCACGTCACAATCGGTCTCGCCAAGTTCGATCTCTTCGTCAGGACTGGCGCTTTGTGGCTCAGCTATGAAGATTAGATCGAATGGTTCGTCGACGTGGGCCGCGATCGGTTCGTTGGTCACTATACAGCTTTGAGCGAGTGATGCGGCAAGCCGGCCCTGCGCGCGTATGATCTCGCCTTTTCGGGAAAGCACGGCGTGGGCTTCGAGGCAGGATAAGGATTCAAGTCCGAGCCGCTGCGCGATTGCCTCGCGCTCGGCGTCGTCGGCGACGAGGTCGAGCCGCTCGCCGTCGCGGATCTGATCGTGTCGCAGTTGGTGCGCGAAGCGATTGCTCATTGCAGCCTTCCCTCGGCGAGCCGACTCAAATCCGCGCGTTCGAGCTTGTTCCAGAGTTCACGCAGCGCGCAAGCCGAGTGGTCGAGCGCATCCGCGCTGACCATGGATTTGTAGAGGCTTTCGCGCGTAGATTCGGTCAAGTCACCTCCAACGGCGGCGCGCCAAAGATCGGTTCGCCGGGCGAGCGATCCGACGAGCCTTCGAACGGTTCGGCCCAGTTTTGGATCGCCCAGGCCAAGCTCGCGATGTTCCGCTTCCATCACCTCAATGAATCGCTCGGTGAGAGCGACGGAGAGAGCGTTGCCGGCTTCGCCGCTTCGTTCCAGTCGCACCAGCACCAGAGCCGCAATGGTCGCAAGCACGGCGAAGCGCCCATCCAGCGTATCCGGGACTTCGCCTTCAACGTACCAGTGCCGTTGCCGAGCATTCCCAGTCACTGTGGCGAACAGTTCGCCGCCGCGCGCCGGCTCGGCCGTTAAGCTCCGGAACAGGAAACCCAGCATAGCGTCCTTCGCGCTCAATTCGGTGGCAGCGAGGCTTGCGCCCCAGCTTGCCCCCGGCATATTGAGACGCGCGGCCCGACTGGCAAGACGCGGGCTCAAGATCCATGGCGCGGTCAACGGCCGCAAGAGAGGTTCGTCCAGCATGATGCGTGCGCTGTTCAAAGGTTCGATGGTCGTTGTTGCGGCACTGCTGCTTGCCGGATGCGCCTCCATGCGCGCACACAAGGGGGCTGTGATCGACTCCCAACTTGCCGGTTCGATCCAACCGGGCGTCGACAATAAAGCATCGGTGGAAAAACTGCTCGGAAGACCGAGCTTCGCCGGCGAGTTCACGTCGAACGATTGGTATTATGTCGCGCGCGACACGACTCAACTGGCTTTTCGAAATCCGCGAGTGACCAAGCAGACCGTGCTTCACGTTAGCTTCGATCAGGCGGGCAACGTCGCCTCAATCCAACGCACCGGCAAGGAGCTTGTCGCGGGCATCGATCCGAGCAATCGCAGAACCCCGACGCTGGGCCGCAAGCGCAGCCTGTTTGATGAACTGTTCGGCAATATCGGTACGGTCGGTGCGCCCGGCATGCCCAACAAATATTAGCTATTCCGCCCTCCAGCTTTTGCGTGACTGCAGTTTCGCCTAAGCGGGCGCAATGACCGCGACGCCCGCCGGCATGACCTATGCCGATTACCTGAAACTCGATCAGCTCCTGACAGCTCAGCAGCCGCTATCGAACCTTCACGATGAAATGCTGTTCATCGTCATCCACCAGACGAAAGAGCTGTGGATGAAAGAGATGCTGCATGAATTGAAATTGGCAGTCCGGTTGATCGGCGAGGACCGGTTCGCCGAAGCTTACAAGGCAATGGCTCGAATTAGCCGCATCCAGGCGGTAATGACGCTCTCGTGGGATGTGCTCTCCACACTGACGCCCGTGGATTATTTGAAGTTCCGGGACGTCCTCGGCACCAGCTCCGGATTCCAGTCGGCACAGTTTCGCGAGATCGAATATCGCCTCGGTCTTAGGGACCCGCGCTTCCTCGAGCATTATGAGGCCGGGACGGAATCACGCGAACGCCTGCAAGCTGCTCTCGACCAGCCGAGCCTGCGTGACGCGGCAATCGATGCGCTTGCGCGGGCCGGCTTCGACCTCGGCGATCGTTCCGATGAGGCGCTGGCGGCGACCTGGCTTCAGGTCTACCGCGATGCTGATCGGTGGTTCGAGCTTTACGAGCTCGCCGAGAAGCTGGTGGATATCGACGACGCCCTGGCCAGTTGGCGACATAAGCACGTGCTCACGGTCGAGCGGATCATCGGCAACAAGCGTGGCACCGGCGGCTCCGCCGGTGCTTCTTATTTGCGCTCGACCCTCGACAAGCGCGCGTTCCCCGAGCTCTGGGCGCTGAGGACCGATCTTTGAACTTCAAGGAATTGTTTTCGCGCAGCCTGCTCGCCGACCCCGACCGACTACACTTCGCGGCGCACAGTCATCACCTGTGGCCCGACGCGAGCTTCGCAGGACAAGTGGCGGCCTGGAACGATGCCGCCCGCCTTGCCGACCGCAAATGGGATAAAGTCATGGAAGAGGTCTGGCCGGAGGCTCAGGCCCACGTCGCCCGCGAGCTCGCCACGGACGATCCGTCATCGATCGTATTCTCGTCCAATACTCACGATTTCCTTGTTCGGCTGATCACGGCTGCTCCGGCACGCGGGGAGGGCCCGCTGGGGGTCCTGACGACCGACGGCGAGTTCCACAGCGCGCGCCGTCAATTCGCGCGGTGGGCGGAAGCTGGCTGGATCGCGCTCGACAAGGTCGCCGTCGAACCCTTTGACAGTTTTTCCGACCGGTTCCTAAGCGCGGCAACGACAGGGCCGCACGACCTCATCCTTGTCAGCCTGGTCCTTTTCGGCAGCGGGCGAATCTTCGAGCGGGTGGCGGAGGTAGCCGCGGCGGCGCGGCCCGACGGACCTTGGGTCGTGATCGACGGCTATCACGCCTTCATGGCGCTGGACCGGCCGTTCGGTGAGGAGGCGGGTCGTTCGGCTTTTTATCTCGGCGGTGGCTACAAATATGCAATGTCGGGCGAGGGCTGCGCCTTTCTCCATGCGCCCCGCGACTTCGGGCCGCGACCGCCGGTGACCGGCTGGTTCGCCGAGTTCGAAGACTTGAGCCTGCCGCCCGGCAGCGTCGGCTATGCGAAGGATGCCAGTCGTTTCAGGGGAGCGACCTTCGACCCTTCGGTGCTCTATCGGTTCAATGCTGTTCGGCGGACGTTGGATGAAAACGACCTGACCACGGCTCGGATATCGAAGTACATTGCCAGTCTTCAGTCACAGTTTGTCAAATCGATCGGCGCCACTGCATTCGGGCAAGCGGAGTTGCTTAATCCGTTGACCAGCGGACTGCATGCGCGTTTCCTCGCCTTTCGGAGCCCAAACGCGCAGCGCTGGTACTCAGACCTTCTCGCGCAAAATTGCATTACCGACGTGCGCGGCGACGTGCTCAGAATCGGCTTCGGAATCTATCAGGATGAGGACGACGTCGAGCGGCTCATTCAGTTGCTCGGAAATCTGACGTGAGCGAAATCGATTCCACGCGGCGGCAAAATCCCTCTTTCGTGCTCGCTTTGCTCCTTGTTGCTTATATTCTCAACTTCCTTGACCGGCAAATCCTCGGCATCCTCGCCCAGCCGATCAAAGCCGACCTCAATCTCACCGATACGGAGTTCGGTGCGATCGGCGGGCTGGCTTTCGCGTTGCTCTATTCGGTTCTGGCTGTACCGCTCGCTTATCTTGCCGACCGGACGAGTCGAAGCGGCGTTATTGCAGGCGCACTCCTGGTGTGGAGCGGCTTCACCGCGCTCTGCGGCTCCGCCAGCGGCTATTGGCAGCTATTTCTCTACCGGCTCGGAGTCGGCGTTGGTGAAGCCGGCGGTGTTGCGCCTTCATATGCGCTGATTGCCGATTATTTCCCCGCCGATCGCCGCGCTCGGGCGCTTGCTATCTTCTCGCTCGGGGTCCCCATTGGACTGGCATCCGGCACGCTGATCGGTGCCTACATCGCGTCGGCGATCAACTGGCGTGCGGCATTTGTCACCATGGGCGTAATCGGCATCCTCCTCGCCCCGGTGCTGCGCTATTTCGTCCGCGATCTGCCATCAGCCGCACGGTCGAGTGTTCAGGCTCCGATCGGCAGCGTATTCCCCATGCTCGCTCGAAAACCGGTGTTCTGGCTGCTCGCCTTTGCGGCCTCGTGCAGCTCGCTATGCGGTTACGGACTAGCCTTATGGGTTCCGTCGATCTTGATCCGCAGTTTTGGGCTCGATCTGATTTCTACCGCTAATTTCTTATCCTCGATACTGATCATTGGTGGCTGCGCCGGCGTCTTTGCCGGGGGCTGGCTTGCCGACCGATTGGGAGCCGCAGACCGCGGCTGGTATGCGAAGCTGCCGGCAATCGCCTGGCTCATCACCGCGCCGACATTCGCCGCCGGCTTGCTCACTCCAAATCTTTGGGTCGCGTGGCCCCTGCTGCTGATCCCGAATGCGTTCAACATCCTGTGGCTGGGGCCCGTCACGACCGCGGTTCAGCATCTCGTCCCGCAGCCTATGCGCGCCACTGCGTCGGCGAGCTTTCTCCTCATCAATAATTTCATCGGTCTCGGAGCGGGGCCGTTGCTGGTCGGCCGGCTCTCAGACGCACTGAAATCGAGTTATGGCGTCGATGCGCTGCGCACGGCGGCAGTCGCGAGTACCTCCTTCTACGTTCTGGCAGCTATCCTCATGCTCTTGTGCGTCAAAAAGCTCCGTACCGATTGGATCCCGGACAAAGACGCTTGATGGGTTAACTACCTGAACAGCAAAGAAATTTGAGGTTCAGACTAGTGCGCTAAAGGGCACTCCCAAATCGGCAGACAGTGGAACGGTGCGCCTCATGCACCGTTTTTGCCGTTCGAAAGGAGATTTGTGATGACCAGGCTGATTCTCGCCGCAGGTGTCGCTGCTCTGGCGATCACAGCCCCGGCCAGTGCGAAGCCAGACAGGCAGAGCGGTAATCGCGCCCAAGTCGCGAAGGAAGAACGTGCGCAACGTCCGCAGCGGGCGCAGCGAACTGAACGAACGTCCGTACAGCGGGAACGCAATCAGCGCGCCTCGGCGCCCCGCATGGAGCCTAAGCAAAGCGTCGCAGCCCTTCAACGCCGCGATGATCGCAGAGTCGAGCGCGTGAGGCCGCAACGGACCGAACGCGTGCAAACCCGAGCTGCGGAGCGTCGGCAGGTGCGTACGAACCGCGCTGATCAAGCAGGCACGCGCGTCGCTGAGCGTCAGCAGGTTCGCTCAAGCCGTCCGGAACGGACGCAGAACATATTGGCGAACCGGAAGGAGGTCCGCGCCGATCGCGCCCAGCATGTCGAAAGCCGCATGGCGAATCGTCAGGACCTTCGAGCCAACCGGGTCGAGCAGAAGCAAAACGTTATGGCGAATCGCCAGGATCTTCGCGCGGATCGGATTGCCGCGCGCACGGCACTTCGAAATGAGCGAATCGACATCGTTCGGGCCTCCAGGCCGCTTCCCGCGCGCCTGGTAACAGAGCGGACGCGTGTGCGCCCCTTCGGCGAAACTGTGAGGTTCGTGGGACGACCCGTTCGCGACGTGAACCGGGTTGTGACGCTGGCTGCTGTGCCGTCGTCGGTGGCGTATCTCTACCCAAATACTCCGGACTTCTACTATCGTTATGGCGATGGGTACCTCTATCGAATCGATCGTCATGACGATGTCGTCGACTGGTTGTTCCCGCTCATGGCCGGTGGCTTCCTGCCGGGCCAGTATCTGCCCAATTATTATCGAAGCAGCTTTGTGCCCTCCTATTATGGGCTCAACAGCTTCTACCCAGATTACGGGAACGATTGTTACCGTTACGGCTATGGCGTCGTTTATGAGACAGACTGCTTTACGGGTCTCGTTGAAGACGTGATTCCGCTCTACGCCGGCGGCTATGGCGTCGGTCAGCTGCTTCCTTCGGCATACAGCTACTACAACGTGCCGTATCAGTACCGGAGCATGTATTATCCGACGGCGAACTATTCATATTGGTACGCGCCGGGAGCGATCTACCAATATGATACGA
>JBKPLG010000054.1:0-7971 GCA_046731515.1 Pseudomonadota bacterium
AGCCAGGCGGCCATTCCATCGACGCGATTGTCGTTGTTCCCGAACAGCGGAAATTCGCCCTCGGTGACATAGTCGGTGATAAGCCCGGTCTCGTCGCGGACGACTTTCACCCTGGCATATTTGATCGCCGACAAGCTGTCCGCGACCACCGACATGCCTGCAATTCCGAACGCCATCGTTCGCAGTGGCGCATAGTCATGCAGCGCCATCTCGATCCGTTCGTAGGCATATTTGTCGTGCATGTAATGAATGACGTTCATCGCGCTGGCATAGGTCGCAGCGAGCCAGTCCATCATCTTGTCGAAGCGATCGACGACATCGTCGAAATCGAGATAATCGCCTTGCAGCGGCTCGGTCGGCGGAGCGACCTGCTTTCCGCTGACTTCGTCGCGGCCGCCATTGATCGCATAGAGCATCGCTTTCGCGAGGTTCGCCCGCGCGCCGAAGAATTGCATTTGCTTGCCCATCGCCATGGGTGAGACACAGCAGGCGATCGCACCGTCGTCGCCCCATGCCATGCGCATGATCTCGTCGCTTTCGAACTGAATCGAGCTCGTGTCGATCGCGACCTTCGCCGCAAAGCGTCGGAAGGCCTCGGGCAATTGCGGGGTGTACCAGATCGTCAGATTCGGCTCGGGCGCCGGTCCTAGATTGTATAGGGTCTGGAGAAAGCGGAAGCTGGTCTTGGTGACGAGCGGACGCCCGTCGTCTGCCATTCCGGCAATCGATTCCGTGACCCAGGTCGGGTCGCCGGCGAACAAATCGTCATACTCCGGCGTGCGCAGGAACCGCACGATGCGCAGCTTGATGACGAAATCATCGATGATTTCCTGCGCCTGCTCCTCGGTTAGTGTCCCGTTCGCGAGATCGCGCTCGAAGTAAATGTCGAGGAAGGTCGACACGCGGCCGAGCGACATGGCCGCGCCATTCTGCTCCTTCACCGCCGCGAGATAGGCGAAGTAGAGCCACTGCACGGCTTCCTTGGCGGTGCCGGCAGGCCCGGAAATATCGAAGCCGTACTTCGCCGCCATCTCCTTGAGCTCGCCGAGAGCACGGATCTGTTCGCTCAGTTCCTCGCGGTCGCGTATGATGTCGTCGAGCGACCATTGTTCGTCGAGCGAAGCTTTTTCGGCCTTCTTGACCTCGATCAGTCTGTCGACGCCGTAAAGCGCGACCCGCCGGTAATCGCCGATGATCCGGCCACGTCCGTATGCGTCGGGAAGACCGGTCAGGACGTGCGAGCTGCGACACTTGCGCACGTCCTCGGTGTAGGCGTCGAACACGCCTTCGTTGTGGGTCTTGCGATACTTGGTGAAGATCTCGACGATCTTCGGATCCGGCTTGTAGCCGTAGGCTTCGAGCGAATTGGTCACCATGCGCAAACCACCGTTCGGCATGATGGCCCGCTTAAGCGGCGCGTCCGTCTGCAGGCCGACGATCACCTCATTCTTCTTGTCGATGTAACCGGCATCGTGAGCGGTGATCGAGCTTGGGATTTGCGAAACGTCGAGAACGCCTTTCTTGCGCTCCTCGACGAACATGTCGGTCAGCTTTTTCCAGATGCCCTGGGTTCGCTTCGTCGGGCCGGCTAGGAAGCTCTCGTCGCCATAATAAGGCTCGTAATTGTGCTGCATAAAGTTGCGGACGTTGATTTCTTTCGTCCACAGTCCGGGCCTGAAGGCCGTGGTTGAAGTCTTCTTCACTTGTTTCCGTTCGAGGACGTCAGTCGACATCTGTTCCTCCGTTGAAATTCATTCGGCCGGAAGCTCCGCGCCTTGTGGCGGAGCCTCGATTGCTCTGCGTGCCTTGGGTCCGGTCTCGCGCAGCACGAGCGTCAGGAGAATCGCGAGCGCGACGCCGTAGAGGAGCGGTTGGAAGGTCTCCTGATAATGCGCGAGTTCGCGTTCGCCGCCCAAGCTGGCCTCGGTCAACCAGCCGGCGAAGATTGGTCCGAGCAATGCGGTGATTGAGAAGTTGATGAAGTTGATCACGCCTGTCGCGGTGCCGCTGTGCTCCGGCCGGTTGGCTTCCTTGATCACCGTATAGGGGATCATCGCCGCACCCGACGCGATGCCCGCGACAAGAGCCAGCGAGTAGGGCGGAAACACGTTGCGTGGCCCATAAAGTATGAGTGCGAGCGTTAGCAGGAGCACAGTCTCCGCGCCGACGATAACCGGCTTGCGCCGGCCGATGCGATCGGTCAGCCAACCCAGCAATGGACAGCCGATGATCCAGCCGAACGGAACGGCGGCTGAGCGAAGGACGGCGAACTCATAAGGAACGCCATGGCCTTCTTGGAGGAAACGGACTCCCCAGACCATATCGAAGATGGTGGTCGGAATGAAAATAAGCCCGGCTATCAGTCCGCAGAGGATCGACTGCGGGTTCATGAAGACCGTTCCCATCGCCTTCAGCGCGGATCCGAGGCCGACATTGCCGGAATCTTTGGGTTTCGGCTCCTGCTTCGGAATGAGAATGAAGACCAGGATGGCGATCGGGATTCCTATAACGCCCATCGCGAGCCAGAAGCTGTCCCACGGCAGGCCCGACGCGATCAGCGGGCCGACCACGAATTGTCCCGCCGAGCCGCCGGCCATCCCGAACATCTGTGTGGCGCCGATCAACGTCGCCGCACGCGATGCAGGCATGAATGTCGTGACCAAATAGACTGCGCCGATCAATGCAAACACCCCACCGGCGCCTTGCAAGAAGCGCCCGATGCTTCCGAGCGTGGGATCCGCAGTGGAAAACATGATTGCGCCGATCGCGACGCTCGCCGCTCCGAGCGGTACCACCTTTTTCGGACCGAACTGATCGAGCGCAACGCCAGCAACTAGGCTGAAGGGGGCATATGCGTAGTAAAAGAGGCCGACCAAGGATGCCACGCCGACGGCGCTGAGTCCGAAGGCCGTCGATAACTCCGGCACCATGACCGCCGGCGCCGAACGCATCGAATATTGGTAGAAATAAAAGACCGCCGTCAGGAGCCAGGCGGCGGCGACGACGCCCATCGACGTCGCCGCACCCGACCGCTGGCTTTGCCCGGTCACGGCGCGCCGCTCTTCAGCAGAGGACGAGCGCCTGGGCGAGACCCGCTTCCGAAGTCTCCTTATACTTCGGATTCATGTCCTTGGCCGTCTCAGCCAGCGCAGTGATGACGGTGTCGACGTCGACGCGCCGGTTCTCCGCAACCTCGTTCTTGGCAATGAGGTAGCCTGTCCATGATTTCACCGCTCCGAACGCGCATCGTTCAATACACGGGATCTGGACGAAGCCGGCTACCGGGTCACAAGTCATTCCCAAATGGTGCTCGAGCGCCGCACCGGCGGCGTTGGCCGAAATTTGGGGCGGGTCGTCATGCGCAGCCCCGATCGCAGCACCGCCCATTCCGGACGCGACACCAATCTCGGCCTGACAGCCGCCTTCAGCGGCGGACAGCGTGGCGTTGTGCTTGCACAGATATCCGACGATTGCCCCGGCAAGCAGCGCCTCCCGCAGCTTCTGGTCTGACTTGTTCGCGCCTTCCGGGCCAAGCGAATAGATGATCGCGGGCATCACGCCGGCGGAGCCGCCGGTCGGCGCAGTGATCACCAGGTGTCCTCGAGCATTCTCTTCCGATCCCGCGAGCGCGGCAGCGGAGACGAGTCCGATACCTTTGCGAGCTGGGAGAGGCTCGAGCATCGCCTTCTTGTAGACGTCGCCGGCTTTGGTCTTCAGCTTGATCGGCCCCGGTAGCGTAGCCGTGGGCGCGTTGAGGCCCGTCTTCACCGTTGCTCGCATCGCTCCGATGATCTTGTCGAGGAAGGCGTCGACCTCGGCCTTGTCGCGGCCCGAGATCGCCAGTTCGTTCGCGTACGCCAATTGCGCCAGCGTAATGTTGTCGCGCTTGGTGTAGTCGAGCACCTCCTTCATCGTCGAATAGGGGTACTTCGGCGGGTT
The DNA here is from genome assembly GCA_046731515.1 of Pseudomonadota bacterium. Lineage (GTDB taxonomy): Bacteria > Pseudomonadota > Alphaproteobacteria > Sphingomonadales > Sphingomonadaceae > Sphingomicrobium. Next base: position 3,940 of record JBKPLG010000054.1, read on the forward strand.
CTTCTTCGGGGGCGTGTAGCCCTTCCATTCGATGAAGCCGCCGCCGACCGAATAATATTCCTGCTCGAGCAGGACCTTGTCGCCGGCAAGCAGGCTCACCTTCATCGTGTTCGGGTGATGGAAATCGCCCTTCGGCGCATCATAGATGATGTCTTTCAAGGAAACGTTGATCGTCTTCGACCCGAGCTTCACCGGGAATGTCTTGTCCGGATGGACAACTAGGTCGTCCAGGATAGCTGGGTCGATCGTCGCGGGCTCAAACCCGGCAAGGCCCGCGAGAGCCGCGCGCTCAGTCCCATGGCCCTTGCCAGTTGCGCTGAGGCTTCCGAAGAGGTTCACCCGGAGCGCCGTCGCCTGTGCCAGCTGGTCTGCCGGCAGCTTCGAGGCGCGCTGGTAGAAATCGTAGGTGATCCGCATCGGGCCGATCGTGTGCGACGAGGACGGTCCCGGCCCCACTTTGTAGAACTCGTCGACCAGGGTCATCACTGGACCCTTGGACTTCTTGACGACGTCGAGGTTTGGGTCGACGTCACCCCCGCCTAGGGGCTTGCCGGCTGGAGCCTGGGCCCACAGCGGATTCGCTGTTCCCCCGAGTGCGACGATCGCCGTCGCCATCGCGCTGCGCATCATAAAAGTCCGACGGTCGGACCCGGCTGGCGGATCGGAATCATCCAGTTCCGGAAGTGCGAATTCTTCGCGAGGGGTAATGCTGTCCATCTTCGGTCTCCATTGCCGACACGAAAAATCGGCCGACGCGAAAGCGTCAGAGGCGAGCAAATGCGTTCGCCTCCCCGTTTTCGTTGGCTCGAAACCAATGAAGAATAGAAAGCCGCCGAAAGTGTGGAATCAGGGGTAACCCCCAATTTCCCTTCAGGATGATGACTCCTGTTGAGCGACGACCGACGACCGGCAAACCATGTACGAGTCCGGACTCATCCCGATAGGCTCGACAAGCGCGCCGCTTATGCTTCGGCTCCGAGCGATCGCATTTTAGAACGGGTCGCAAGGAAGAGGATGCCATGTCAGTGCTCGAAGCCGAGGCCCCCGTCACTCAAAACACGCACGACAAGTTCCACGCCCTCGTTGCGAGGGCTCAATCCCACGCCCCAGTCAAAGTGGCGGTCGCCCATCCCTGCGATCAAGTATCGCTGGAAAGCGCGATCGCCGCCGCAAAGCTAAAGCTCATCGAGCCTATATTGGTCGGGCCCGAAGCGCGAATTCGGGAAGTCGCTGCAAAGCACAACCTCGACATCCATGGGTTCGAGGTCGTCGATGCCGAATATAGCGAAGATTCAGCGGCAAAGGCAGTCGAACTGGTTCGCGAAGGCAGGGCGGAAGCCTTGATGAAGGGCAGCCTGCACACCGATGAACTGATGGGAGCCGTGGTCAAGCGCGACACCGGGCTGCGCACGGCACGTCGGATCAGCCACTGCTTCGTCATGGACGTACCAAACCATGACCAGCCGCTCATCATCACCGATGCCGCGGTCAACATCGCGCCGGATCTCAAGTCAAAGGTCGACATCACCCAGAACGCCATCGATCTCGCTCACGCTCTCGGTTCCAGGGAAGTGCGTGTTGCGATCCTGAGCGCAATGGAGAGCGTCAACCCGGACGTACCTTCCACGCTGGAAGCGGCCGCGTTGTGCAAGATGGCGGACCGCGGACAAATCACCGGCGCAATCGTCGACGGCCCACTGGCGCTCGACAATGCGATTAGCCTCGAGGCGGCGGCTATCAAGAAGATCGCATCGCCGGTCGCCGGACGAGCTAACATCCTCGTGGTGCCCGACCTTGAGGCCGGGAACATGCTCGCCAAGAGCCTCTCGTTCCTGGCTGATGCGGATGCGGCGGGCATCGTGCTCGGCGCGAAGGTCCCGATCATCCTCACCAGCCGTGCAGATGAGGAAATGGCGCGTCTCGCATCCTGCGCGGTCGCCCAATTGATCGTCGGCGCGCGGCGAGCGGACGCGTCGTCCGCCATTCAGTAGAGCGCACGCCATGGAACGAATTGCCGTCATCAATGCGGGCTCTTCGAGCATCAAGTTCGCCCTCTTCGAGGAGGATGGAGAGCAGCGCCTGCTTTTCCGCGGGCAGATCGAAAATATCGGCGTCGGCCCCCGGCTCACGGTGCACGACAGCGCGGGCGAAAAGGTCAGCGAAAACGAGTGGGGTGCCAAGGAGCTGGATCACGGTTCGGCGACCAAGGTCATTCTGCAGACCGCGATCGGCCTTCTCGGCGGCAAGCCGGTGGCAGGCGTCGGTCACCGGGTCGTTCACGGCGGCTCGAACTTCACTGCGCCAGCTCTCGTCACGAAGGATGTTGTCGAATCGCTTAAGGCGTTGTGCCCGCTGGCGCCGCTCCATCAGCCCCACAATATCGCTCCGATCGAGGCGATCCAGAGCGCCGCTCCGCATATTCCGCAAGTGGCCTGCTTCGACACCGCTTTCCACCAATCGCAGCCGCATATTGCTCAAGCTTTCGCCTTGCCGCGCGAGCTGACGGACTCCGGCATTCGTCGGTACGGCTTCCATGGATTGTCGTATGATTTTGTGAGCGGACACCTGCGCGACGTAGCCCCGGAGCACGCCGACAAGCGCCTGATCATCGCCCACCTCGGCAATGGTGCGAGCCTCTGTGCCATCCACCACGGCCGGAGCGTGGCAACGACGATGGGGTTCACCGCGGTCGAAGGGCTTGTGATGGGCACACGCTGCGGTTCAATCGACCCAGGCGTGCTCATTTATCTGATGGACGAGCACGGGATGGACGCCCGGGCGCTCGAAAATCTTATCTACAAGAAATCGGGGCTGCTGGGCGTATCCGGGATCACGTCCGACATGCGGACGCTTCGTGCGTCGGACGATCCCAAGGCGCGTGAAGCCATCGACCTCTTCATCTACCGCATTGTCCGCGAGATCGGCTCGCTCGCAGCCGCCGTGGGCGGCATCGAAGGGCTCATATTCACCGGCGGTATCGGGCAACGGGACGCAAAGACGAGGAATGAGGTCGTCACCGGCTGCGCTTGGCTCGGCGCCGCTATTGACGAGCAATCGAACGCCAAAGGCGAGGGACGGATTGATGCACCCTCATCCAGTATTCCGATCTGGGTACTTCCGACTGACGAGGAGCGAGTGATCGCCCGCCACACGGCCGCGGTTCTCGAGGGCGCGGCGACTAGTGAATCCGTGGAAAAGAAGCTGGAAGTTCCCGGATCTGCTGTCCAGAGCTGAAGCGGCGGGCAATGTAGCGGTCAGCGAGTTTGATATACTGGACCAAATCCTCAAGCTGGCTCTCAAGCTCCGCCCTCCAGCCTACCGGGACTTTCGGCGAAAGCAGGGCATTGGACGTTTCTCGGATTGCGAAGAGCACGGTCTGCCTGAAGCTAACGATATTCTCATCCCAGAAGGCACTCAGGTCAGTTTCTTCTTCGCTCATGATCCGGAGGCCCGCCTCGAGCTGTTCGATGCTGAGCGGAATCACGCCGCTTTGGAAGGTAGAAATCTTTCCCTTGGACATGACGGTCCTTGGCTAGGTGGTTCCCACGGGACATCCCATCGAGAATTATCCGTAGCAGAATTCGTGGTCCGAAGGAGGTGGGTGCTGGCAGACGGCTGGCGTGAAGGAAGTAAAATTCTTGAAATCAGACCGAAGGCAAAATCCGGACAAAGACAGCCGCCATCGCCAACAACCGGCTCGCCGACCGCGGACGTGCAATTCCTGTGTAAGCGCACCCAGAATTTTCTAGATTTGAGCGGGGTTTCCCAGAAATCCGCAAGCAGTGAAAGCCAGGCCCTGGATGACCCATGGGCACAGGCCAGAAACGTCGAGAATGACCGACTTGAAAACTGAAAATCACGGTGTCGGTGGTTCGATTCCGCCCTTGGGCACCACCGTCTAACCGCTTAGTGCGCAGCTGACGCCTGCTGACCTGCGATCTGCCAGCCGCCGCCTGGCGAGCCCGCTCAACTGTGGTTGCCGAGGTCCTGTTTCGCGGCAAGAAACGCCTGAATGGCCGTTGCGGCCTTGAA
>JBKPLG010000055.1:0-8515 GCA_046731515.1 Pseudomonadota bacterium
CGTCATAGGCGAAGACGCTCCGTGTTTGGCAGCCGAGCGTCTCGACATAGAGCCGGTCGGCGAACGCGGCGATTAGCGGGACATTCCCGCGATGTTCGGCAAAACGAAAATGCCGGTCCATCTCCGCCGCCCCTTCGAGCAGTTCCTCGAACGCATCCCAGCCGAGCGCCAGCGCCACCGTCAGCCCCACCGAGCTCCACAGTGAATAGCGCCCGCCGACACCCTCACCGAACTGGAGGATGCGGGTCTCGTCGACTCCGGTCTCAACTGCCGCCTCAGGGCGCGCCGTGATTGCGATCAAGCGACCGTCAGGATCGCTGACCCCCGCGCCAGCAAGCCATTCACGTGCCGCCCGGAGGTTCACGAGCGTCTCCAACGTCGTGAACGTCTTCGAGGCGACGATGACCAGCGTCGTCGCAGGATCGAGCGGTCTGACGGCTTCATCGAATGCAGCGCCGTCGACATTCGACAGGAATCGGACGGTCAGCGTTCCAGTCGACCACCCAAGGGCGTCGACGAGCAACGCCGACCCAAGCACCGAACCCCCGATACCGATATGCAGCACTCCGGTGACATCGCCGAACGCACCCGCCTCGATCGCATCGATCAAGGCGCGCATGCGTTGCCTGCGAGCAGTGGCGAGATCGACGTCCTCGGACGCTCCGCCGCCACGCTCGGCCACATGCGTCGCGGGCCGGGTTTCGCTCGAATTGACGATCCCGCCGGCGAACAGAGCCTCGCGAGAAGCGGCAAACCCCATGCGCTCGGCACGAGCCAGAAATTCTCCGATCATCCGCTGATCGAGATGCGTCTTCGACCAATCGAAATACAGCCCTGCCACCTCGAAGGTAAGCTGGCTCAACCGGTCGGGCTCGTCGGCAAAGAGCTCGTCGAGCCCTTTCACCGCAGGTTGCTGCTGTTCGGCCATCATCGCGGAGGCACATAATGACCGAGCCCGCAAATGCCACCCCGGCTTGACCTTGCCCCAACGCGCGGAAACAAGCGGCCGGATGCTCTGGCCTTTCTCCTGTACCGGATCGGACCCGGCCGTGGACAGTCCGAAACCTGCAATGAAAGCGAGCGGCTGGAGCACCGGGCGCTTCATTCTCACGCTTGTGCTACTCGCCTGGGCGATCCGGAGCCTCGTCGTTGCGCCGTTCAGCATTCCGTCCGGTTCAATGCTTCCGACGCTTTACATCGGAGACTATCTGATCGTCGCCAAATGGCCCTACGGCTATTCGCGCTATAGCTTTCCGTTCCACTTCCCCCCGTTCAAGGGCCGCATTTTTGATCGGCTTCCAATGCGAGGCGACGTCGTCGTCTTCCGTCACCCGAGCGAGAATGCAGACCTGATCAAGCGTGTAATTGGGCTCCCCGGTGATACGGTCGCGATGCAGGATGGCGAATTGATTCTGAACGGCCAACACCTCCCGCGCCAGGAATTGCCGCCCTATTCGATGCCGATCAGCACCAACAGTCCGTGCAAGGTCGTGCCCCCGGCGACGCCAATGGTCTCTGAGGTCGGGGGCCGCGCTTATTGCGCCTATCCGGCCTATCGCGAATCTTTGCCGGGCGGGCCGAGCTACACCGTTCTCGATCAGGTCGACGCCGGCTCGGCGGATAATTTTGGGCCAATACGCATTCCAGCAGGCCATCTGTTCCTGATGGGCGACAATCGTGATGACAGCCTCGATAGCCGCTTCTCGGCGGCCGAAGGCGGCATCGGCATGGTCCCGGTAGAGGACCTCATTGGCCGTGCTATTGTCACCTTCTGGTCCACCGATGGAAGCGCATCCTATTGGAAGCCTTGGACTTGGTTCACCGCGCTTCGTGGTGGTCGAGTCGGCAACGGATATACGGGCGACGCGGAATGAGCGGCGACGTCGCTGCTTTCGTGGAGCGGCAGCTCGGACAAGAAGCCAAAGACCTGAAGTTGTTTGAGCGCGCCTTCAGTCATTCAAGTGCCGGGCCGGAAAGTTACGAGCGGCTTGAGTTTCTCGGCGATCGGGTCCTCGGCCTGGTGATCGCAGAAGCGCTCTACGAGCGATATCCTAAGGAATCCGAAGGCAAGCTTTCGCGCCGGTACAACGCTCTAGTCGCGCGCGAAACATGCGCCGAGATCGGGCAGGAGCTCGGGATTCCCGCTCTCGTCCGCCTCGGTCGCCAGGCGCGGGAAGACGGCGCGAACCTCAGTGACAATGTCGTCGGCGATGTCGTTGAGGCGCTGATCGGCGCGTTGCTGATCGATGGCGGAATGGATCAGGCGCGAAGCTTCGTACTCAAAGCTTGGGCGCCATATCTCGAAGGTCAGGAGCGCGCGCCCCATCACCCCAAATCGGCGCTTCAGGAACTCGCCGCGGCGCGCGGCTGCAAGGCTCCTGAATATTCAGTTGTCTCGCGTACCGGTGCCCATCACGCGCCGCGATTTACGGTTCGTGTGTCGGTGCCGAAGCTTGGCGAAGCCAGCGCCGAAGGGTCGAGCAAGCAGGAGGCTGAAACCGCGGCGGCGGCGGCTTTGTTGGAAAGATTGGCTTGAGATACCCACAACGACAGGCTCAGCCCGAATGGGGGTCGGAGTGAACGAAGACTCCTCGACCCGCGCTGGTTTCGTCGCCGTGCTCGGCGCGCCCAACGCCGGAAAATCGACGCTCGTGAACGCGATCGTCGGGCAAAAGGTCGCGATTGTCAGTACCAAAGCGCAGACCACGCGCGCGCGCCTGATGGGCATATCGATTCACGGTTCCGCTCAGATCCTGCTGGTCGATACACCCGGAATCTTCGAACCGCGGCGGCGGCTCGACCGGGCAATGGTTGCGGCCGCCTGGGCTGGCGCGCAAGATGCAGACGTTGTCCTGCTCGTTATCGATTCAGCCGCCGGTCTCAATGGTGAAGTCGACCGGATCATCGCTTCGCTAAAATCCCGGCAAAAGCCGCTATTTGTCGCGCTCAACAAGATTGACCTCGTTAAAAAGCCGGATTTGCTGGCGCTTTCCGCTGACCTCTCTACGTGCCTCGATCCAGACAAGGTGTTCATGATCAGTGCCACTCAGGGTGATGGAGTGACGGACCTCAAGCAGGCGCTGGCGGACGCCATGCCCTGTGGACCGTGGCTCTATCCTGAGGACGAAATCTCTAATGCCACCGACCGGATGATCGCCGCCGAATTGACGCGTGAGCAGATCATCAACCAGCTTCACCAGGAACTCCCGTACGCGACCGCGGTCGAGACCGAGACTTGGGAGGACCGGCCCGACGGCTCGACCTCCATCCGCCAGCAGATCCTAGTCGAGCGCGACAGCCAGAAGGCGATCGTGATCGGCAAAGGCGGGCGTCGGCTCAAGAGCATCGGCGCCGCCGCGCGCGAGGAGATTGCGCACCATCTCGGCCGCCCGGTGCACCTCTTCCTCCACGTCAAGGTCAATCCGAAATGGGACGAGGACCGCGGCCTCTACCGCGAGATCGGCCTGGAGTGGGCGAACTAGTCCGACGCCAGCACTTCATCGACCCAAGCGGCCACCAGCTTGCTGGCTTTGCCGATTCGGCTTTCGTCGAACAGAAAGCTCCCAACACTCGGCTCGAGGTTGAGTTCTAGCGTTCGCGAGCCGCAGTACCGTGCGGTCTGAACAAAACCCGCTGCCGGATAGACCGCTCCCGAGGTGCCGATCGACACGAAAAGGTCGCAGCGGCGGAGCGCCTCGTCGATGCGGTCCATATCGTACGGCATCTCGCCGAACCAGACGATGTCGGGGCGGACCTGGCCTATGAGGCCACATGCGGGACAAGCCGCGCTGGTCGCCATGTCTCCGTTCCACCGAAAGCGCTGGTCGCAATCGAGGCACCAACCCTTCCTGACTTCACCATGCATATGAATCAGCCGCGTCGAACCCGCGCGTTCGTGCAGATCATCGACATTCTGAGTGACCAGCAGCAACTCGCCTGGCCATTCCGCATCGAGCCGAGCGAGCGCCTCGTGCGCCGCATTCGGCTCGACCTGATCGAGCTTCGCCCGGCGCAAGTTGTAGAATGTGTGGACGAGCTCGGGGTCTCGACGGAAGGCCTCGGGGGTCGCGACGTCTTCGACCCTGTGCCCCTCCCAAAGCCCGTCGGGACCGCGGAAAGTCGCAAGGCCGCTTTCCGCCGACACTCCCGCGCCGGTCAAGACGACGATATTTCGAACATCCGCCATGTCATCCTGCTTAAGACAGGCACCGAATGTCCGCTATGGGTGGAAAGCGGACATTTCGGCGAACCCGTTCGACGTACCATTTGTCCCAATTTGAAAACCTCTCAGATTTCGCATCGCACTAACTCGTCACCTCCATCAGTCTGTTTCCGATCCGAAGGAGGGTTGAGTGACCGCGTACGAGGAAGGGCGCGCCGCCCATCGTAAGGGCAGGAGTATTCGAGAGTGCCCCTACCTAGATTCACGCAGCCGCTGGGCGTGGATTGAAGGTTGGTACCGGGAACAGCGGGAACAGATTCAAGAAGGTCTGAAATCCTAGTGGCAGGCGCGTATCGGAGCAGCACCTAATGATAGACGACGCGACGTACTTCAACTTGAGAGCTTACGAAGAGACCAAGGCAGGCCTAGAAGCGGCTCACCCAAAGGCCCGTGCTGCGCATTTGGAGATGGCGAAAAGCTATCTTGATCTGGCAGATGCGATCGCCAACCATCAGAAGCGCGTTGAGCTTCGCCCTAGCCGACGTTCTCCGACACTCGAATGATGTTTGGTCGCCACCACTCTGATGTCGGCACGGGTTGAAAGCAAACACTCGGCAACGTCCGCTTTGGGTGGAAAGCAAACATTATTCAGACGCCCTGAGCGATTCTTCAACTCTCGACTGAGCGCCCCCGTTCGTCCGGCAGTGTCAAACGTTTGTTCACTCGCCTAAGTCGCCGGGAGAGGCGTAGTGCGGTAACGGATAGAAGCCTGTTCAATGCCTTTCCACCGCGCCGATGTCGCACCCACCGCCGAACGGCGCAGAAATGTCGCGCTGGTCGGTAGGACCGCAACCCGGTACGCCTCCGTCGACGAGCGGGCTGCCACCGTATGGCATCATCGAGCGCGTGGGCCCGCCGTTTGGACCAAGCGATCCCAACGATGGGTCGCCTCCGCCCAGCACATCAGTTGCGTTGGCCGCAATGTCGCAGTCCGCGTCGTTGGTGCCCACGAAATTGCCTCCGCTCGAAGCGAACGGACCCCCACAGTCGATGGGCACGCCATTGTTGTCCGCGATGACCGTATTCTTTAGCGAGACGTTCGCGTTATCGGCACTGAGGATGCCCCCCGCTCCTGTCGGGCCGTTGCTCGTGCCCAAGCTGGTATTGCCGACGATCGTGGCGCTTTTTATTACGAATTTCCCCTCGCTGATAAGAACTCCGCCCGCCTCAGGCCCCTGATTCTGGGCGATAGTGCTGTCTTCGATGCGACCTTGCGCTCCACTGTAGATGTATAGGCCTCCCGCGCGCGTGGCGGAGCCGTTACCGGCGATAGTCGATTGAAGAATCAAATGATCAACCCCGCCCTGGATTCGGACACCTCCGCCATTGCTACCGCAATTGTCGCGGACCTCGGTCCTGAAGAGGGTCAGCCTCGGGCCGTTGACCATGATGCCCCCGCCGCCGCTTTGTCCACCGCCGCTCGTACAGCCGTTACCAGTCGAGTCGTTGCCCTGGATCACGCAGCTGAAAATATTGAGACCCCCGTTCGCTCCCTGCGCATACACGCCGCCACCGAGAAAGCCGGCTCGATTGTCGAGAATGCGGCATTCGTTGAGTGTGAGTGAGTGAGAACCGTTGCCGTCGATGCGGATCGCTCCTCCACTGTCGCCCGTACTGCCGTCGCGCAACGTCACGCGGCCGATCCAGATATCGCCCGACGTGCTGATCTTTAAGACCCGTTGGCCCAATTGGCTTTGACTAATAATCGTCGTGTCGGGGTCGTTGCCGCTTATGGTCACCCGGTCGTGAGTGAGGGTGAGCTGCCCATTGAGGTCATAGGTTCCCGCGGGCACCCCGATAAGCACGGGCTTCCCCGCAGGATGCGCGTTCGTTTCTTCAATCGCGGCGCGCAGCGAACAGAGATTCGAACGTCCGGCGCACACATTGTCGCCGGCGTTGGCATCGGGGAAGTCGCTGGTCGTATTGACCAAGTACTGCGTGGGCGCCGCGCATGCTGCGAGAAGCAGCAGTGCGGTGACGGATGTAGTCGCCGGGCCGGTGGACATGGGTTGCTCCTTCGCCGGGAGCATTCAGTCTCTCTCAGTTGCAAACTTACGCCTTTTCTAATGCCGTAGCCAGCACGCTGCCTCGCAACGTCCGCAATGGGTCTAAAGCAGACCACTGCCTAATGTCCGTTTTGGGTCGAAAGCAGACCCTACCCAGAGTCCGTTTTGGGTGGAAAACGGACATTAGGGGTCCGTTGAAATTCGCCCGCTATCGTGTGAGTTGCGTGGATGTTGAAATAGGCGCACATCGCGCCGTCGCCGCTTTGAGTCGTCGGCGGCGGCCTGTCATCTCCTCAAGGAGAATGGCCATGAACGCACCCAACAAGCTGGCGCTGATCCTCTCGGCAGTCGCGATCGCGCTGCCGCAGACTGCCAGTGCGAAGTCCGCCGCACTTTCGAAGTCATGGGCCGGCACCTGGCAGTTGAACATGGAGAAGTCGAAATTCAGTTCAGCGGACTTCACGCCAAAGAGCGACACCCGCAGTTACACCGTGGCGGGCAAACGCCTGACGATGCGGGCCACCGGGGTCAATGCGGCCGGCAAGATGATGAAGTGGAGCTATTCAGCGAATACGGACGGCAAATGGTATCCGACCTCCGGTAATCCGAATACTGACCATATCGCGCTGACCTGGGTCAGCCCACGCGAGTTCATGTCTAAGACAAAGCTCAAGGGCAAGCCCACGGCGAGATCGACCGCGACCGTTTCTGCCGATGGGAAGGTGCTGACGATTAAGCGGAGCATTCTCACTGCGAAGGGCGGACCCACGGACGATACCTTGGTGTTCGATCGCACCAAATAGCCGGCGCAGGCATTCTGATCCGACGTCCTCATGTCCGCAATGGGAAAGCGGACGCATCCCAAGGACACTAGTCGTCGAGACTCTTGGCGTTCTTCAATCGCTCTCCAAGTTCGCACTGGGCAAGGAAATCTCGCATCACCGCGGTGACGGACTCCTGGTTGCCCAGCTTGACCGACGCGGTCGTGCCCGGCCAGCTCGCCCAGACAAAGCCGTCGACCAAGCTAAAGATCAAATCCTCTTTCATCGCTTCCATCCCACGATGACTTTGGTCGGGGGTCAATCAGCTAAAGTAGCCATTAGCATCGGGTGCAAACCCACAGGTAAAGCGGAAACTCGGCTAATGTCCGCTTTGGGTCGAAAGCGGACGTAAGCGCCTAATGTCTGTTTTGGGTGGAAAGCGGACATTCCGCTCTCCGGCTGGGCGTTCGAGATGGCGGCAACTGGAAATTCTGTGACGTCATCAGACAAATCGCCTGGGCGTCAGCGCCTATAGGGCTCCTCCTTCACAACCACCACCGATCGTCGCCAGCGGGCGAAGGATGACAGAGGCGACCGCTAAGCGTCGCTAAGCCCACGTCTTCACTTTCCTATCCCCGGACCACAACTCCATTGCCCTTTCCCGCCAGCCCTCGGCAATCTTGATTGCGGCGGCGTCGCTGTCGGCAAAGAACTCGTGAACGCGCGAGATATGTCCGTCGTCCGACAGGAAATATAAGCGGTACTGGGTTCCTCCCTCTGCCTCTGACGGCAGAAAGAATGGCGGTTCGATGTGCATCGCCCCAATGCCCCGGCCTTGCGCTGAAGGTTTAACGTATCGGAGCTTGGGTCTGCAATGCCCCGTCCTACGAAAGACGGCCCAGCAAGGAGTTACCAAGCTGAGCCGTCCCGGCGCGGCTCTAGGAATGCCCCCGAGCCGAGCTGTAACCACACTCCCGAAGCCACTAGGGATGTGGTGGACGCTCGTCCTAACCTATTGAGATTGCTTGAAGGTTAACCCGGCGGAAGCCGAAATTCTTTCAGGTGCGAACGGCACGGTTAAGCCGATCGGTCGTTAAGTATATCGGCAACATGAGCTTAAGCGGGAAGGCAAAATCAACGATGTGGCCGTTTGTAAGGGGCCCGGTATGAGTACGTTCGGTAGATGCCAGGGCGGCGGAAGGCGCTCTGTGGCTCCTGAGATTACGCCTTTGACGGCGGTGTTCACGACGGTGACAAAGTCGATGGCCGCGGAACTCGTCGATGTCTGCTGCACCGGCGCGCGGTTGCGTTGCAAGTATGTTCCCGAGAAAGATGAAGAATTACTCGTTAGCGTTGGCACGGTCCGGGTTTTCGGCACGGTCGCGTGATCGCGGCGCAATGAGTGCGGCATTTCGTTCAAATGTCCTCTTGCAGACGAGGATGTTCAGCAGCTGCGAGAGAAGGCGGATGCAGCCCGCGGCCTCACTTTGGATGCAAAGGGAGGCCCTCGACGCCTGGACGCTCGG
>JBKPLG010000056.1:0-4773 GCA_046731515.1 Pseudomonadota bacterium
CGCGCGTGATACCTCCGAAGTTTCCCGCCACGAACGACAGCACCAGAACACCGAACAAGTCGAGCCGGCGCTTGGCGGCAGCGGTGGCCCCGCTAAGCGCGAAGACAAAGGTCCCGATGAGGTCGAGCACCAAAAGCAGCGTGTTCATCGCGGTCGGCCGCCCCACGCGAGGTGAAGTCCATAGTCTACACCCCCCGCGTCGATCAGACACAACAAATGCCACTCCTAAGCCGCTGCCAGCCGAGCCGCATATCGACGATCAATGTTCCCACGCATTGCGACGTACTGGCGCTGGCTGGGCTACATCTGACAACGTGACGCAACGCCCGTACGTCGGTTCTATCGACAAAGCCTCGCAACACCTCGCGGGCGTCCGCGGCCTCACCCAGTTCCCGTCTCTCGTAAAGAAAGCGCTCGGCGCGCGCCGCATCCTCCGCCGGCGGCAGATATAGGAAGGTCAGGAAATAGGCTGACTCGTAGTGAGCTCCCTCTTCCTCGAATTGCGCTCGACGCTCGGCATCGACCAGGGCCGACGCCACATCCGGACAACTGCTCGGTGGATAGGCGTTCGATGGATACCGCTGCGCTTCCACAAACACCGCCCAGCCGGATCCGAGGCGGCGAAGTGCGTTGTTGAGGCGCCCAGCAACCGCAACGAGCTCCGCTGGAACGGAGGAATCAAGGTCAGGGCCCCGAAAGCGCGCGGTCCTCTGAAACGACCCGTCCTTATTGAGGACGATGCCTTGGTCGACCAGTGCGGCCCATGGCAGGAAATCCGCAAGGCACGTGGGCGAACGGCGATATTCGGCAAGATTCATCATTGTCTAACTCACACATTCAGATGGGTGGGGATGCGCAGATGCCGCCTTGCAACATCGACGAACAAAGGATCGCGCTTGGCGGCCCAGACGGCGGCGGCATGGCCGATCGCCCAAAGCAGGAGGCCCGCAATCCACAACCGCAGGCCGAGGCCAAGCGCCGCGGCAACGGTGCCGTTGACGATGGCGACCGCCCGCGGTGCCCCGCCGAGCAGGATTGGTTCAGTCAGCGCGCGGTGCACCGGCACCGCAAAACCTTCAACAGGCCCGTCCATCAGATGAGCATCCCGCCGCCGAACGAGAAAAATGCCAGGAAGAAGCTCGACGCCGCAAACGCGATCGACAGGCCGAACACGATCTGGATGAGGCGCCGGAAACCGCCGGAGGTGTCCCCGAAGGCGAGTGTAAGGCCGGTAACGATGATGATGATCACGGCCATAATCTTGGCGACCGGTCCTTCAACCGATTGCAGGATCTGATTGAGCGGCTGCTCCCACGGCATGTTGGAGCCGGCGGCATATGCCGCGGGAGAAATCACTAGGGAACTGCAAGCGGTGACCACCAATTCCGCTACGCGACGCAATGTGACGCCCTTCATGACTGATCTCCTGAAAGTGAGATAAAGTAGTCGCCGTCGCCCATCAGACCCTCGACGTACGCAAGTTCTGCCAGCCGCCGGTCTGCGCCACGGCCGGAGAGAACGGCGATCACGTCGATGGTCTCCGCGATCAGCGCGCGCGGCACGGTCACGACCGCTTCCTGGATAAGCTGTTCGAGCCGGCGAAGCGCGCCGAGTGCCGTGCCGGCATGGATCGTGCCGACACCGCCGGGGTGGCCGGTGCCCCATGCCTTCAGGAGATCGAGCGCCTCGGCGCCGCGTACCTCACCGATTGGAATCCGGTCGGGACGCAGCCGGAGCGAGGAGCGCACGAGGTCCGATAGCGAGGCGACACCGTCCTTGGTACGCAACGCCACGAGATTCGGCGATCTGCATTGGAGTTCGCGGGTATCTTCGATCAGCACCACACGGTCGGTCGTCTTGGCGACTTCGGCCAGGAGTGCATTGGTCAGCGTGGTCTTGCCGGTCGAGGTGCCGCCCGCCACGAGGATGTTCTGACGTATTCGGACAGCGTTCCGAAGCCCTTCAGCCTGGACGCCCGTCATGATGCCGGCGGCGGCATAGTCGTCGAGCGTGAAGACAGCGACCGCCGGCTTGCGAACGGCGAAGGCTGGAGCGGTGACCACGGGCGGCAACAGCCCCTCAAAACGCTCTCCTGTCTCGGGTAGCTCAGCCGAGACGCGGGGACTTCCCGGATGGACCTCCGCGCCGACGTGATGGGCGACCAGCCTTACGATGCGCTCGCCGTCGGCTGCCGCGAGGCGTTCTCCGGTATCCGCCAGGCCGCCTGCCAACCGATCGACCCAAAGCCGGCCGTCGGGATTGAGCATCACTTCGACGATCCCGGCGTCTTCGAGCCAGGCCGCTATTGCGGGTCCTAGCGCGGTACGCAACATGCGCGCGCCGCGCGACACCACTTCGGACTGGAAGGAATGAACTGCCACGCTTGTCCCCCAAAGGCCGCCGAGCCAGGCCGGCTCGACGATGGGGATCAGTAGAAAAGGAAGGTTGCGCACGCGCGCAACAAGCTCAGACTTGCTGGCGTGTACTAGCGTAGAAAAAGAGGAAAATGGCGAGCTCACTCACGGGGAACGCTAGCCGATGTTTGCGCCGGCTCAATGTCGAGCGAGATCTCCTGAGCCAGCGTCTGGCCCCTGGCCAGCGGCCGCCCGAGGGCTTCGACAAAGCTCTCATACCGTTCCCGGCCCTTGGTCTGTGCGGCGGGCTGCGCCGTGTCCGGAAGCGGCGGCGTTGCCGTCAACCAGAAGCGCACAAACAAGGCGAGCGCTTCATTCGAGATCGTGATGTGACGCTCCAGCCGCTCGACCTGCCGGGTCAGCCGGTCAAGACGACGACCGAGGGCGGCTTCCATCCGCTCCGAATTATCTGGTGACAAAAATGAAGCCAGCGCTGTTTCGACGATCAGCGCTTGCGGGACCCTCTTGCGGCTGGCGTGATCGGCGAGCTTGCCCGCAAGATCCGGAGGCAGTCGAAACGTGTGTTTGGTCCGCATCAACTCATCCTACAGATCGAGACCATCACTTGGGTCCATCGCTGCCTGGCGCGCCAGACCGGACGCGTTCCTGCGGAGTACGCGAGCGCGTATGGCGTCACCGTCGCCCTCGTCCTCTGCGAAGTCGAACTCCGGCGGCGGCGGTGAGGCTTCCGGTGCGATATCTTCATGTTCAGGGAGTTCCGGCTCACGCCGAATGCCGGAGTTTGCGGGATCTTCGACTGGTTGCCGAACGTCCAACAGCATCTCCCCTTTGACGGCATTCATATTCGGCGACGCTGACAACAGACTCCAATCGTCCGACGGAATGTCGTCCTGGCGGCCGAAGGTGTCTGGGTTGTGCGGGGGCAGCACGCGCTCGACCAGACGTGGATCCTCAAAGTACCTCGCCTTCTTGGCGCGGATCGGTGGCACGCCGGACACCAGCACCAACTCGTCCTCGGGTGGAAGTTGCATCACCTCACCCGGTGTAAGTAACGGCCGCGCTGTCTCCTGCCGCGAAACCATGAGGTGGCCAAGCCACGGACTAAGCCTGTTGCCCGCATAGTTCTTCATCGCGCGCAACTCGGTGGCGGTCCCAAGAGCGTCGGACACCCGCTTTGCAGTGCGTTCGTCGTTGGTGGCAAAGGAAACGCGCACATGACAATTGTCGAGAATGGCGTTGTTCGGCCCGTAGGCCTTCTCGATCTGGTTGAGGGACTGGGCAATAAGGAAGCTCTTGAGTCCGTAGCCCGCCATGAAGGCAAGCGCCGACTCAAAGAACTCAAGCCGTCCGAGCGCCGGAAACTCGTCGAGCATGAACAGCACCCGATGCCGGCGGCCCTTGGCCTGGAGGTCCTCGGTCAAGCGGCGGCCGATCTGATTGAGAATCAATCGCACCAGCGGCTTGGTGCGGCTGATGTCCGATGGAGGCACGACGAGATAGAGCGTCGTCGGCCGCTCACCGTCGACGAGGTCACGAATGCGCCAGTCGCATCGGCGCGTCACCTGGGCGACCACGGGGTCGCGATAGAGGCCGAGGAACGACATCGCGGTCGAGAGCACACCGGATCGCTCGTTCTCGCTCTTGTTCAGTAGCTCCCTCGCCGCGGACGCGATCACCGGATGTGTCCCGGCTTCGCCGAGATGCTGCGTCGTCATCATCGCGCGAAGCGTGCTTTCGATCGGCCGTTTCGGATCGGACAGAAAACTTGCAACGCCGGCCAGCGTCTTGTCCTGCTCCGCATAGAGAACGTGAAGAATAGCTCCGACTAACAGCGCGTGGCTGGTCTTCTCCCAGTGATTGCGCCGCTCCAGCGACCCTTCCGGATCGACCAACACGTCAGCGACATTCTGGACGTCTCGGACTTCCCACTCCCCTCGCCTCACTTCCAAGAGAGGGTTGTAAGCTGCACTCCCTGAATTGGTTGGATCAAACAACAGCACGCGACCGTGCCGGGCCCGAAATCCAGATGTCAGAGTCCAGTTTTCCCCCTTTATGTCATGGACAATGCAGCTTCCCGGCCAGGTCAGGAGGGTCGGGACAACAAGTCCGACGCCCTTGCCGGATCTGGTCGGCGCGAAGCACAGCACGTGTTCCGGCCCATCGTGCCGCCGGTAATGTCCCTCAAAACGGCCGAGCATGACGCCATCTGTGCCGGCGAGACCGGCAGCGCGGACTTCAAGCTGACTCGCCCAACGAGCCGAACCATAGGTCGCCGCCGTCTCCGCTTCCCGGGTCCGCCACACCGACATCGCGAATGCAACCACGATGGAGGTAATCCCGCCCGAGGCAGCAATGCACGCTCCCTCGACGAACACGGCGGGCGCGTAGGCATCGTAGA
>JBKPLG010000057.1:0-20346 GCA_046731515.1 Pseudomonadota bacterium
GCTCCTGCGAAGGCAGGAGGCCAATCCAAGTCCAAAAAAGAAAGCTGGACCCCTGACTTTGCAGGGGAACAGTGCGCCAGAGGGCCTATAAGCCGGGTTCTGTCCGTCGCACCTTTCGGCGTGACTGTGCGGCCATTCCTCTAGGAGGCGGGTCGCCCCGCCCCTCAAGCAACCAACCCGGGCAGCGAGCCGGAACCAAGCCCATATGCCGCCCCTATTCGGTCTTGCACCCGGTGGGGTTTACCGTGCCGGTCCCGTTGCCGGTCCCGCGGTGCGCTCTTGCCGCACCCTTTCGACCTTACCCGTCCGAAGGCGGGCGGTGTCCTTTCTGTGGCACTATCCCTGATGCACCTTCGCCGAAGCTAGGGGCGCACCGCCGGGCGTTACCCGGCACCGCGGTTCCATGGAGCCCGGACTTTCCTCGTGGAAGACAAGTCTCCCCCGCGGCCGCCCAGCCCTCTGGCGATGATAATATAGGAGATGCGCAAGTGAATTTCGAATCACTGCGGCCGCGGAAGAAGCAAGCTGAGCAGCTTGGCTCGACATTCCCCGTCGATGATCCCGTCGATCATATCCGGTCGGAATCTTCGCTGGAACGCGATCACCGCCTTCTGTGTATCGGTCACGTCGTAGCCGAAGCGCTCGAGCGCCAGCAGAAATCCGGCATCGGTCCAGTAAGGGTCGATGAGGTCGCGCGTCGGGCTCGGAAGCGCCAAACGCCGCTTCGCCAGCGCATCCCAGGGAAACAGCTCCCCCGGGTCCTCCTTACGCGAGGGCGCGATATCGGAATGCCCGACGATATTGCCGCGGCCGATGCCGTGCCGATCCTTGATGTCCGCGACCAACGGAATCAGCGAAGCAATCTGCTCGTCAGGAAAAGGCCGGTATCCGAACTCGTGCCCGGGGTTGACGATTTCGATCCCAACACTCGCCGAGTTCACATCCGTCACTCCGCGCCAACGCGACTTCCCAGCGTGCCACGCCCGCTTTGATTCATCGACCAGCCGGTAAATCGTGCCATCTTCATCAACGAGATAGTGGGCAGAGACCTTGGCCTCAGGCGAGGTCAGCCGATCGAGCGCGCCCTGCGTGTCGGGCATGCCCGTATAGTGAAGCACGATCATTGAGATCGGGAGTACCCGCTCGTCGAAATTGGGCGACGGCTTCTCGATGCAGTCGATCACGCGCGCATCGCGCACCAGCTTTCGCTTCGGGTCAAGCCCCGCCGGCCGCTCTCCGATCTACGCCAGCGCGCTTTTCTACTCGCGTACCATCGCCCACCAGCCGATACAGCCCGCGCGCATTGACGTCGGCGCCGAGCTTTTGGGTTTGCCCGATTACCGTCTCGCCTGCACCCAGCATCAACCATCCGTCCTCGGCCATTGATGTGACTAGGCGTTCAAAGCCGAGCGCCTTCTTGTCGGGACTGAGGTAGAGCAGCACGTTCCGGCACAAGACGATATCAAAGCCCCCAGGGTGCGGGGACGGTTCGAGCAGGTTGTGCACCTGAAAGCGTAAGGGTTTACGCAGTTGCTCAACCGCCCGCCATCCGTCTGCGCACTCCTCGAACCATCTGATCATTTGACCGATGGCGAGCCCGCGCTGGACTTCGAATTGACTGTAGACGCCCTCGCGTGCGCGATCGATGCAGGACGTCGAAACATCGGTGCCGAGGATGTCGACGGTCCACCCTTGCCACTTTTCCGGCTCTTCGGCGAATATCATCGCCAGCGAATAGGTTTCCTGCCCCGTCGAACATCCCGCTGACCAAATGCGCAAGCGCTTGCTGTCGTGGCGACGCTTGGCGAGCTCTGGAAGCGCGTAGCGCTGAAGGAGATCAAACGGCGCTCGATCACGGAAAAAATAGGTTTCGTTGTTAAGGAGGGCTTCGACGACGCGCTGCGACAAGCTGGGCTCCTTCCCCATGACGAGTATTGTGATCAGCTCATCGAGCGTAGCGATCCCCCGCTCCCGCAAGAGTGCCGAAAGGGCAGTCTCAATCCGCCAGCGCCGGCTCATCGTCAGCTGCTGACCGGTCCGCGCCTCGAGCAGGCCGGCAAGGATGCGGCTCGAACTGTCGCTTATTTGCACGGATCGTCCTCGGTACGCGAAGCGATGCGGCGCGCGATCTTGTCGGGGGGCAAGACGGCACTGGCCAACCCGGCTTCCAATATTGCCTTCGGCATTCCCCATACAGCGCACGTCGCTGCGTCCTGCGCGATGATCGAACCGCCGTTCGCAACCAATCGAGCGGCGCCTTCGACACCGTCGCGGCCCATACCTGTGAGAACCACCCCGAGCGCCTTCGAACCGTAAGCCGCTCCCACCGAAGCGAACATTGGGTCGAGGGAAGGCACGCAGCCGCTGGACACACGGTTGTGGGTGAGCCGAACGACCGGGAATTCATCTGATGCGTCGACCGTCAGGTGAGCATCGCCCGGAGCAAGCAGAATGCGATCCGGAAACAGCGGCATTCCGTCTTCTGCGACGAGCGCTTCGCGATGGGCGGCAGCGCGAAGCTGGCGAGCGAACACCGGCATGAAGGGCACCGGGAGATGCTGTGTGACAAGGATCGGGACGCCAATTCTTTTCGGCAAAGCGTTGAACAAAACCCCGAGAGCGTGGATCCCGCCAGTCGAAGCCCCGATTGCGAGCACTTCGACTGGATCGGTCGGCATGGCTCGCAGCACAGGCTGGGCGGCTCCGCCCATTTCCACGCCGGGTTTCTCAGCGCGGATATCGGCATAGCCCAGCGCCTTAAGTCTGCCGAGGAGAACCTCTGCGAAGCGGCCGTTGAACCTGCCAGTGCCTGGTTTCGGCAGCGTGTCGGCCGCGCCGAGAGCGAGGGCGGCCACCGTTTCTTCCGCGCCCTCCTCGGCAAGTGAGGACACGATCATGACCTTTGCGCCAGCGGCCGCGCGGATAATTCGAGGAATGGATTTGAGCCCGCCAGCCCCTGGCATTTCTAGATCGAGGATGATGATGTCGACCCGGACCTCGTTGAGCGCGTCGACGGCATCCTCGGCAGTGCCCGCGACCGCGGCGATTTCGAAGGCGTCGTCACTCTCCACCATCCGCGAAAGCACGGCTCTGGCAATCATCGAATCGTCGACGATCATCAGCCGAATTCGGCGGCGTGTAGGTCGGGTCGCCTGGTAGCGGTCCCGCGATCTGGCGAGCGCCCGCTCCATCCCAGGAACTCAGGCGACGCCGACGAGCTGCAGCTTGATGTGAAGCGTTTCGCGGTCGAAGGGCTTCATCACATATTCGTCGGCACCAGCCTCAAGCGCGGCGCGAATATGCGCCATGTCGTTCTCGGTAGTGCAGAAGACAACTTTGGGCTGATCGCTATGGCCGCGCTGGCGAAGCATGCGGAGGAACTCCATCCCGCTCATCACGGGCATATTCCAGTCAAGCAGAACGACGTCAGGCATCTTGGCTTCGCAGCGAGAGAGCGCCTCCTGGCCGTCGCCTGCTTCCTCGACCTCGAACTCGAGCGTCTCGAGAATGTGACGCGCGACCTTGCGGATCACTTTCGAGTCATCGACGATTAAACAGCTCTTCATGCTCTGAACTTCCCCGCTTCGGTTGCCGCTGTCTTAAACGCTAAGAGTAACGAGAAACTTAAGCTGCCACTTTGGACTCAACGCCGGCGATCAGCGCCGCCACATCGACCTGCAGCAAAGGCCCGCTTTCGGTTTCGACCATCCCGGTCGCCACCCGCTCCCAACCCGGCCCCATGGCCGCACGCACCGGTGCCGGATCGGACTGCGCCTCGACCACGTCTTCGACCAGATCGACAATGAGCGCGTAATGGTGACTGTCGAGCTCAACGACGGCGGCCTCGCGGATGCCGTCCGAGCAGTCGGTATCGCCGAGCTCCAGCGAACGCATGCAATCGATCACCGTCAGCACCCGGCTGCGAAGGGCCGAGAGACCGGCGACGTGCGGGGCCGCGCGTGGGACCGGAATCAGCGTATCAAGCTCCACGACGGATTCGACCGCCGCCGCAGGGAGCGCGACACGCTCACCCGCAATGGTGACGACTAATAGAAGCTCGTTCACCTGCCCCTCCCCGATCCAGCCGACTTGAGCGCCACGAGCAGTCCCGCGCGGTCGTACCGGTAGACGCTGTCATCCTTTTTTCCGGAGGCTTCGGGCTCGGTGCGTAACCAAATCGTTCGTTTGGCGGCCTCCGCAGGAACGTCGCTTCCTTGCGAAGCGATGACGAGGTCCGCACGTGTGTCATCCGCATCGCCAATGACGCGGTAACCCGCTGCCTCGACGATGGGCCGGAGCATGTTCTGCATCCATGGATCATCGCTCGGCAGCCGGCAAACGAGGGGCTCGGTCACTCGCGCTGCAGTGCCAACGTAGTGAGCGAACAGCCAGTGAGCGTCGATCAACTCGGCTGGCTCGCCACTTACAAGCGATACGCCGCTGACCTCACCGGGATTGTCAGCATGGATCACATCATTCTCAATCGCTGCAAAGTCGATGACTTCGGCGAAGGCGTAGCCGATCTCGTGAGCGCCGTCGTTCAACCGGAACAGCCTGACTTTGGAGTCGCCCAGCTGCTCGGACTTTATGCCTGCGAGCGGAAGAATCGCTTCACCGAGCTGTGCGCGAAGCTGACCAGCCGCCTCGCGTACGTCGGTGACCGGCACTTCTTCGATTCGGTCGACCACAGCGAGGCGCAGTGCTCGCCGAGCACCGTCAATGCTGCGGAACAGCAATACGGGGGTCGATTTCGGACCCGTATCCGCCGTGGAAGCCTCAGCGATTCGGGCGGCCCGCTCCTGCACTTCGAGCTTGACGCCTCCGACCTGAGCGAGGCCGGCCGGATCGAACAGCAGGATTGGGCTTCCATCGTCCGCCAAAGTGGTTCCGGCATAGAGTCCCGTAGCCATCACGGCCGGAGCGGCGGGCTTCACCACAAGTTCTTCGTGGTCGTGAATCCGGTCGACGGAGAGCGCATATACGTCACCTCCGGCCGGCCTGAGAACGATGAGAGTGCAATCCTTCGGCTCCACTCCGGTTTCGAGGCCGAGGATGTCGGCAAGGGAAACTTCGGGCACGCGGCGACCACGGATCGTGGCAACACCGGCACCGCCGAGGTGTTCGAGCGTCACGGATTCGCCAGTCGCGCGAACGATCTCGTCGATCGCCGAGCGCGGAATCGCGAAATGCTGCCCGGCGATCGAGACCGTGAGCGCCGGAATGATCGTGAGCGTCAGCGGCACGCGAAGGGTCATGCGCGTGCCTTCGCCGAGTTTGCTATCCACCTCGACGATCCCGCCAATGCGCTCGATGTTCGAGCGGACGACATCCATGCCCACGCCGCGGCCGGAGATCGAAGTGACCTGCTTTGCCGTCGACAGACCCGCTTCGAAGATCAATGCGAGCTGTTCGCGGGGCGAGAGTTGGACGGCGGCTGGGGCTTCGATGGTGCCAGCTGCGATAGCTTTCTCGACCAGCTTCTTGCCGTCGATCCCTCGACCGTCGTCGTGGATGTCGATCAGGATCTGGTTGCCCGATTGGCGCGCCGATACCGATAAGATTCCGATCTCGCGTTTGCCCGCCTTCAGCCGGTCAGCGGGGTTTTCGATTCCATGATCGACCGCGTTGCGGATGATGTGCGTCAATGGGTCACGGATCATCTCGATCATCTCGCGATCGAGCTCAACGTCGCCGCCCTCGATATCCACGAGGACCTGCTTCCCGAGCTCCGTCGAAAGATCGCGCACCATTCGCGGCAAGCCCACGAATAGATTTTCAATCCGCTGCATGCGCGTCCGGGTGATTGCGTCGCGCATTTCCGCGATGATCGACGACAAGCGTTCGAAAGCGCCGTCGACCGATACCTCGCTTGAAGATTCGCGAAGACGCCGAGCCAGCTCATTCCGCGCCAAGACCATGTCCGAGACCGTGCTCATCACGCGATCGAGAAGCTCGACGGAAAGGCGGATTGTACGCGGTGCTGCGGACGTTTTTCCCTGTCCTTCGGCGACGGTCGTTACAGTCGGTCCGGCGGAGCCTTCGGCTCCAGGGATGAGCGCGTGAATCAGCGCGCTGTCGTCGCCGGCAGGGAATTCGTCGCCGGCTTCGATCGCCGCAACCATTTCGCCGATACGGTCAATGATCGCGAGCACAGCGCTGACGAGGGCACCGTCGGCTTGCCTGCGTCCGGCACGAACGTCGGCCAGCGCATCCTCAGCAGCATGGCTGAGGGCTTCCAGCCGCGGGAATTCAAAGAAGCCGCAGTTTCCTTTGACGGTGTGGACGAAGCGGAAGATGGAATCGAGCCGCGCGCGATCGGCCGGCTGAGCTTCCCAGGCGACGATCTCGCCGCCTAAGGCTTCGAGCATTTCGCGGCATTCGGCTACGAAATCGGCAATCAGGTCGTCCACGGCGCGTGCAATCCCCCGGATGTGAGCGCCCTTATGCCGGGGAGGAGTTAACGCTGCGTTATCCCTGTCGAGGGATCACGACACCGATCAGCAGGGCCTCGCTTTCGGGCTCCGACAGCTGAATTTTCCCTCCTGCGTCAGCAGCAAGCTGATGCGAGAGCCAAGCCCCGGCCGCACGCGGTTCGACCGTCGGCCCCGAGCTTCCATTTACAAGCGTGGTACGCAGCAGCGGATCGAGCAGGATCCGGGGGCCCTCGGCACGGATGACCATTTCAACCTCGCCGTCACGACTTTCGGCGCCGACGTCGAGCCGACCCCCGCGAACGAGCGCGTCGCCGGCAAGGAGGGCCAGGTTGAGAAGCAGCTTGACGGCATCCTTGGGAAGCTTTTCGGCGGCCACCATCCAGCCAAGCTCAATGCGTTTTTCCGCGCTGAAGACGCCATCGAGAACGGTCTGCGCTTCGTGCGTGTCGATCTCCTCGCCAAATCCACCACCAGCGCCGAAGGCGAGACGGAAGAATTTAAGCTTGTTGGCAGTTGCCCGGGCGCTCTCGCCGAGCAACTCGAGACATTTCTCGCGCATCTCGGGATCCTGCTCATCGGAGAGAAGCTCGATCCCGTTATTGAGCGCGCCCACAGGCGACATCAGATCATGGCAAAGCCGCGAGCAGAGCAGGCTGGCGAGGTCGACCGCGTTCACATGCGTTGAATGGGGCAGAGTTTAACCACGCGCAAGTTGCGGCACATTGAATCGTTGCGGTATAAAACCCATATTCTCATCAGACGATGGGGGGTCATCAGACGATCGACGTGCGCCTGGAGCCCGCCCATGCCGGCTGGCGGCTCGACCGCGCCCTTGCCGCCGCAGTTCCGACTCTTTCGCGCGAGCGATTGAAGGTCCTGATCCGTACTGGCGCCGTTGAAGCGCGCGGAACGCCGGTGCGCGATCCCGCGGTCAAGGTGCGTGGCGATGAAAGCCTGCGTGTTGCAGTGCCCGAGCCCGAGCCGGCGCACAACGAACCGCAGGACATTCCGCTGACGATCCTCTTCGAGGACGAACATTTACTGGTCGTCGACAAGCCCGCGGGTCTCGTGGTGCATCCGGCTGCTGGCAATCGCGATGGTACGTTGGTCAACGCTTTGCTCCACCATTGCGGCGGATCGCTGTCGGGGATTGGAGGAGTCGCGCGACCCGGAATCGTGCACCGAATCGACAAAGATACGTCAGGGCTTCTTGTTGTCGCGAAGACGGACGTCGCTCACGAGGGGCTGGCGAAACAATTCGCGGCCCATTCAATCGATCGGCGATATCTCGCGCTCGTCTCGGGTGTGCCGAAAGCGAGCGAAGGCTCCGTTGATGCTCCGCTCGCCCGGTCGGCGGCTAATCGCAAGAAGATTGCAATTGTCGAAGGCAAGCGCGGCAAACGCGCGGTGACGCACTGGAGACGGCTAAAAATCTTGAAGGATTCGGCCCTCGTCGAATGCCGGCTCGAGACTGGGCGCACTCACCAGGTCCGCGTACACATGGCGTCGATCGGCCATCCACTGATTGGCGATCCGGTCTACGGCCGCTCTGGAAAAACGCACGGCAAATTGTTGAAGGAGCTCGGCTTTCACCGCCAGGCTCTGCACGCCACGGAGCTCGGTTTTACGCATCCCCTGACCAGGCACCGCCTGTCGTTCACAAGTCCAATGCCGCCCGACATGCAGGAACTGTTGAGGGCGCTTGGTGTATAAAGTTTAACAAGCTAGGGCGGTTCTTTCGCCCTATGGCAAGGGAGAAAGACGAGAAACATGGCTGACCAAAAAGGGATCGTCTCGCTCCCCGCGTCCGGTGGGGAGGCCGGACTCAACCGCTATCTTGCGGAGATCAAGAAATTCCCGATCCTCTCGCCGGAGGAAGAATATATGCTGGCGAAGCGGTGGCGCGAGCATGGCGACACCGATGCCGCGGCAAAGCTTGTCAACTCGCACCTGCGGCTCGTGGCCAAGATCGCCATGGGCTACCGCGGCTATGGATTGCCGGTCAGCGAGCTCATCTCCGAAGGCAATATCGGCCTGATGCAGGGCGTGAAGAAGTTCGAGCCCGATCGCGGCTTCCGCCTCGCAACCTATGCAATGTGGTGGATTCGCGCGTCGATCCAGGAATTCATCCTGCGTTCGTGGAGCCTCGTCAAAATGGGCACGACCGCGGCGCAGAAAAAACTGTTCTTCAACCTTCGCCGGATGAAGAACCAGATTGAAGCATTCGAGGAAGGCGACCTCAAGCCGCAGGACGTGGCCAAGATCGCAAACGATCTCGGAGTCACCGAAGAAGAAGTCGTGTCAATGAACCGCCGGATGGCGATGGGCGGCGACACGAGCCTTAATGCTCCGCTGAAGGACAGCGAGGGCGAGAACCAATGGCAGGATTTTCTCGTCGATACTGGTCCGCTCCAGGACGAGCGGCTTGCGGAGGATCAGGAAAGCCGTGTCCGTCACGATTTGCTGATGAGCGCTCTCGAATCCCTCAACGATCGCGAGCGGCACATCCTGATGGAACGCCGCCTCTCGGATGAACCCAAGACTCTCGAAGAGTTGAGCCAAGTTTATGGCGTCAGCCGTGAGCGCATCCGCCAGATCGAGGTGCGCGCATTTGAGAAATTGCAGGCAGCACTACTGCGCCTCGCTGGCGAACGACGGTTGCTTCCCGCGGCCTAGCCGGTCTGCCGCTCAACCCAAATCGAGCAGATCGCCGGGACGCATCAACGTCACTTTGACCTCACCCCGGCGCGCCTCGGCTTGCAGACGGCCGATTGCATTTTCGGTTTCGGCATAACCGGGGGGCTCCGCTTACTCCGAAGTGGATCGGAACAATTTGCCGCGCGCCCAAAATCACTGCGGCTGCGACCGCTTGTTCGGGGGTGAGCACTGCCGGAATGTCGCTCGTAGGCTGTCGCCAGGAAAATCGCGCGCCGTTGATCGGCAGGAACGCCGCGTCGAACGGACCGAGCTGCCGCCCAATATGCCACCATGAACCGTGCCATAGGGTGTCGCCGCAGTGAATGATCCGGCGATTGCCGGCCGACACAACCCATGAAACTTGCGGATCCCCGTATCCATCCGAGGCTGGAACTGCCGTTGCGGTAAAGTCGCCGAGGATTTGCGGCTCATAAAGAGACGCCGCTCGCAATCGAACATTGTTCACCGGCGGCGGACTCCCCGCAGCGGGATACACCAACGTTCCTTTTGAGCCGAGCGCTGCCTCGATTGCCTTCGGATCGAAATGATCCGGATGCCGATGCGTGATCAGAGCGTAGTTTTCACCCGAAGGGACGATGGGCACGACCGGACCGGCAAGCGTGTCGCCCCAAACTCCTCGGCCCATAAGAGCATCGATGAATAACGACGCGTCGCCCAACCTCAATTGCACACCGGCCCAGGCGAGCCTCTGGACTGCCAATGTGCTGGGGAGCGGGTCCGCTCGCGAGACCGACGCGAGTGCCGCGGTCATGACGCCGGCGATCAGTTCTCGGCGGCTCAGCGCAGCAGGGGCGCTCACGAATCGCCCTTAAGCAGATTGAAGCCGAACAACCGAACTCCCGTCTCCCTCCGCGGGCGATGCCTGCTCAACTGCGCGAAGGCTGCGAACAAGCCGCCGTCGCGCGAAGGCAGCTCTACCCCGTGGATGTGCAAGAGTTCGATCGTTGTCATGGTCTCTTGCTAACGAAGGATCGTCGCCTTCAGCTACAATTGTGACAAACGTGCTGATGTGCGATTTTGTCACAGATGAGCCCTTCCGCTCCACTCGAATCCCTACCCGCCGTTCTGGCCGCCGCTCGGCTCGGTTCTCTTTCGGCTGCAGCTCTGGAGCTGGGCGTCACACACGGGGCAATCAGCCGTCGCATACATGCGGTCGAACAGTGGCTCGGAGCTCGCCTGTTCGATCGTCACGGTCGAGGCGTTTCATTGACCGCCGCCGGCGAACTTTTTGCAAGGACCGCCGAGCGCTCGGTTTCAGCAATTGCTGCCATCGCGGAAGACATACGCGCAGCCAACGCAGGCGGCAGATTGCGGCTCAGCGTATTGCCTTCCGTGGCTCGTCTCTGGCTGATGCCTCGCCTCCCAGCCTTGCAGGGCGATCCACAGGACCTTTCCATTCGACTCCTTACTGAACATCGCGTTGCGAGTCTGGAAAAGCGCGAAGCAGATCTCGCAGTCCGCCTGGGAACGGGCGTTTGGCCCGGCGTCGAAGCGACCCTTTTGCTTCCCGAGACTCTGGTGCCGGTTGCACTCCCCGAGCTTGCCTCGAGTCTGGCGGACACCGCTTCAATTTTGAACCTGCCTCTTCTTCACGACAGCGACGGCCGCGATTGGCGGCTCTGGTGTCGTGCAATGGGCATCCGCTACCGCCCGCAAGGTGGAGAACGCCGCTTCGACGACTATGATCTGACGTTAGCAGCGGCTGAGGCGGGTCTCGGTGTAGCATTGGCTCGCCGCCCACTCGCCGACGGCTTTTTGAGCTCCAGTCGGCTGACCGAAGTCGGAACGCGCGCAGTTGCCAGCGACCGGGCACACTATATAGTGGTTCGCGCAGGCGAGACGAGAACGGATGTTCTCCGCCTTCGGGCGAGGCTCATCGAGGCAGCAGAAGCCTCGTCCTTCGACACCAGCCCGTTCAACGGCGTGGACGCCCCTTCCGGTCACTGACCTTTGGCTTCGCTTTCGTCTTCCTCGGCCGATCGTCACGCGCGACGTGATCAGCGGCCCACGCTCCGCGCGTACCCAAAGGTCGCGGCCTGCCAGTCGTCGAATCCTTGGCCGTCTGGTGCTCGACTTCCCGGTTGAGCTCTGCGCCGATCACGAACGCATAGGATGACAGATACATCCACGTGAGGAGACCCGCTACCGCAGCCAGGGAGCCATATGTGGCGGCGTAATTGGCGATTTTGCTCACATAGAACCCAAAGGCAACGGTCAGCGCTAGCCAACAGACTGAGGTGAAGAGCGACCCCGGAGTGATCCACTCCCACCGAGCCTGGGCTCTCGAAGGCGCGAAGCGATAGAGGGTAGCGGCGATGGCGGCACCCGCAAACGACATCGCCAGATAAGCAGCCGCCTTGCCCAACAGAATCGTCCATTCCGATGCACTCGGAACGAAGTCTTCTAGCGTGGCTACGATGGCAGTTGCGGCGAGCGCCAACAGGGCTGTTATTACCATTCCGACCGTGATTGTGAGCGCCAGCAAATAATATTCCCAAAGCGGCCGCTTCTCGCGCTCCTCGTAAGCAATGTTGAGAGCCGTGATGATCGCCCCCGCACCGTTGCTCGCACCATAAAGGGCGATCGCCAAAGCGATGACGAGTCCGACGCCCTTCTTGCCTTCCGAGGTATGGACGATACCGATGACCTGATCGCTGAGCAGCTTGGCGATATCGTTTGGGAGCACCTGAAAGAGCGTCGCCATCGTATCAATCACGGTGCCAATGTCTGCGAGTAGTCCATAGGTCAGGATGATTGCCGCGAGCAGCGGAATGACTGCGAGGAAGCCATAGAAAGCAACGCCCGCAGCGACCAACCAAACATTGTCGATCCAAATCTGCTGCCAAGTCCGGCGGATGACCTGCTTCCATCCCGCCCGCGGAATGTGCCAAGGCGACTCGGCCTCATGTCCATGCGGATCGAGCCACCCTCGGCTTGAGCTACCCTTGTTCATGCGCCTCAAACCGGGTCGAGCGCCAGAGCGTTCCCGAACTGGGCCTGGAACCGTAACGACCCCCCTTGCCTTCCAGCAAAAACCGTTGGACGGTGAAATATTCAACAGAGGCGCCCGAGCGCCTTCATGAGAAGCGACTCGCGCGCCCGTGAACCGGACGAAGGGAGAGTCGCATGGCCGGAGAATCGTCAAAAGGCACTCGAGTGATCGCGCTGGTGGGACCCGCCGGCGCGGGAAAGACCAGTCTTGCCGAGGCGATGCTGTTCGCGGCGGGAGCCACCGACCGTTTGGGGTCGACCGCCAGCGGCTCCAGCATCGGCGACTCGAGCCCCGAGAGCCGCCAGCGCGGCGGATCGACCGAGCTCAACCTCTACAATTTCGAATATTTGGGCGATTCCTTCGCGATCCTCGATGCGCCCGGATCGATCGGATTTGCGGCCGACGGCGCTCGGGCCCTCGCCGTCGCCGACGTCGCCATCGTCGTTGTCGACCCTGATCCGGCGCGCGCTCCCCTCACCGCCCCTGCACTTCGCGCACTCGACGAGTTCGGTATCCCCCACCTCATCTTCGTCAACCGCATCGACCAAGCACACGGCCGTGTCCGCGATCTATTGTCGGCGCTTCAACCGATGAGCGTCTCTCCTCTCATTGCGCGGCAGATTCCGATCTGGGACGGCGAAAAGGTCAGCGGCTTTGTCGATTTGGCTCTGGAGCGCGCGTTCAAATATCGCGCCGGTCAAAAGTCCGAGCCGATAGAGATTCCCGCCGAGATCCAAAGCCGAGAGATCGAAGCACGCACACATATGCTCGAACAGCTCGCCGACCATGACGACGAGTTACTCGAGCAGCTGCTGATGGATGAGACTCCGACGAGCGAGAAGGTGTTTCAGGACCTCGCTCGCGAGACAAGCGAGAGCCTGGGTGTTTCCGTGTTATTCGGATCGGCAAGCAGCTCATGGGGCGTTCGGCGGCTCCTTAAGGCGCTCCGCCACGAGGCGCCTGCGCCTCAGGGTACAGCGAACCGACTGAGCGTCACGGACCCAGCCATGCACGTCTTTAAGATCCTGCACGGATCGATCGGCCGGCTCGCCCTCGCACGCGTACTTGGCGGCAAGATCGCGGAAGGATCCGATCTCAAGACTGAGGGCGGCGATCATTCACGGGCGGGTTCCTTGTTCAAGGTCCAAGGCGAAAAGACTCAGAAGATTAGCGAAGCTGGGGAAGGCGATGTCGTCGCAGTCGCCAAGGTGGACGCCGCCAAGGCAGGGCAATGGCTAGGAGCTGGAGGCCTGCCGCCTCCACTCGAGATCGAATATCCGGCACGCAATTGCACGTCCGCGATCGAGCCCGCCGACCGCAAGGACGATGTCAAGCTGTCCGGTGCGCTTCAACGCCTGACCGAAGAAGATGCGGGCCTGATCGTCGAACATGATGATGCGAACCATGAAATCCGCCTGAAGGGTGTCAACGACGAGCATTTGAATACGGTGCTTGCGCGGCTGAAGCGCCGATACGGTGTCGAAGTGAAGTCGCACGCACCAACGGTCGGTTATCGGGAGTCGATTCGCAAACCCGTGCGCCAGCACGGCCGCCACAAGAAACAGTCAGGCGGCCATGGGCAGTTCGGTGACGTGATCATCGAAATCCGCCCGCTTGGCCGCGGTGAAGGCTTTCACTTCGAGGAAAAGATTCACGGGGGCTCAGTTCCGAAACAGTGGATTCCGGCGGTCGAGGAAGGCGTGCGCGAGGCGATGCAGAAAGGCCCGCTCGGCTTTCAGGTCGTGGACTGCGCCGTCACGCTTGTCGATGGCAGCTATCACAGCGTGGACAGCTCCGAACTCGCCTTCCGCCTGGCCGGACGAATCGCGATGCAGGAGGCCTTGTCCGCTGCCCATCCTCACCTCCTCGAACCGATGCACAAACTCACGGTGGTATCCCCGTCGAGCGCCACGAGCCGAATCACTTCGGCAATTGCCGGTCGACGCGGTCAGATGCTGGGCCTGGGGCCGCGCGACGGCTGGGCCGGCTGGGATCGCATCGAGGCCTTAATTCCTGAGGCCGAGCTGTCAGGTCTAGAAGCGGAGCTGCGGTCGCAAAGCCAGGGCTTGGCAACCTACGAGGCTGAATTCGACCATCTCGCCGAACTTAACGGCCCGCTTGCCGACAAAGTGATCCAGCAGCGGGTGCCGGAACCCGCCTGAACCTGGCCAATTTGTTAGGCGACAGTCGTAGCCGGCTGGTTTAGGCCAGCCGACGCATGAAGCACTGGTTCAAAGACCAGCATTTCCGGTCGCTGCTCAAGAACAGCAGCTATCTTGCCATTTCGCGCGGCGTCGCCGCCGTCTGTTCACTTGCCACGGTTGCCTTCGCGGGCCGTGGACTTGGGGTTATCCTGTTCGGAACGCTGATCCTTATAACCAGCTACGTCAAAGCAGCGAGCGGCATCAGCAAGTTCCAGTCCTGGCAGCTGGTCGTCCGCTATGGCGGACAGGGATTGGCAGCAGGGGATCCGGAAGCATTCAAGACTTCCACCGGATTTGCCTTTGCGCTTGATGTTCTGAGCGGCGTTCTCGGGATGATTGTCGCCGTATCGATCCTGCCACTCATCGCCGCATGGGTCGGGATCAAGCCCGAATATCTGTGGTTAGCGACGCTTTACTGCACGTTGCTTCCGACCATGGGAGCGGCAACTCCGAACGGAGTCCTTCGCGCACTGGACCGCTTCGACCTGATCAGCTGGTCGAGCACCGCGACACCGATCGCGCGCGCGGTTCTCGCAGGCGGTGCATTTGCCACGGGAGCGCCGTTCCCCGTCTACGTCGGCCTTTGGTACGTTACTGATCTCGGCGGCGATCTCTACACTTGGTATCTCGCCCTACGTGAGTTGCGGCGAGAAGGACTGTTGAAGGGCATCCGACCGACGCTTCGTCCGACGACTCTTCCGGGTGCCTGGCGCTTTGCGATCCACGTCAATCTCGCTGCTAGCATCGCAACTGTCTGGGGACCGATCGCTCGGCTGGTCGTCGGTGGGTTGCTCGGGCCTGCCGGCGCGGCGCTGTTCCGAGTGGCCTCGAGTCTCGCTGACAGCGCTCAGAAGCCCGCCGATCTGCTCGCCAAAGCTTTCTACCCGGAGGTCGTCCGGATGGATTTGTCTTCGAAGAAGCCGTGGAAGCTGATGCTTCGCGGTACCGCTCTTGCGAGTGGCATTGCTTTCATCGCCATCCTGATCTTGCTGTTCGGCGGAAAGCCCTTGCTGAATCTGGTCTTTGGGAAGGAGTTTCTCGGGGCTTACGCGCCGCTTGTTGTGCTGATGCTAATCCCATTCCTGGGGATCTTCAGCTTTCCGCTCACGCCCATGCTCTACGCTCTGGGACGGTCCGACGGCCCACTCAAAGCCAAGTTGCTCGGAAGCGCCGTCTTTTTCGTCGCGATCGCGCCTTTGTCATGGGCCTTCGACGTCGTCGGAGCAGCAATTGCGCTCGTCCTTGGCAACGCGACGAACGTCGCCGCAATGATGGTGCAGCTACGCCGGGAGCATCGGAAAGTCAGAGCCAGGTGAACGGTCATCCGCGGGTCTGGTTGCTGCTCGGCAGCCGTCGAGGCGACAACAACCAAGTACTCGCGCTCGGCGAAGGTCTCGGCCTGCCGTTCGAGACCCGAACGATGATCTACAGGCGATCGGCGCGGCTAAGAATGAAGCTATTTCCGCAGAGCGTCGGTCACCTGACCGTAGCCAGCCGGCAGTGGCTTCAACCGCCGTGGCCGGACCTGGTCATCGGCATTGGCCGTCGGACTGTCCCTGTATCCCGGTGGATCCAAAAGCAGAGCGGCGGTCGAACGCGGCTCGTGCGGCTAGGTCATCCGCGGGCATCAAACACGTTGTTCGATCTGGTGATTACGACACGGCAGTACCCTGTTCCGCCAGGCGAGAATGTCTTGAAATTGCCTCTTGCGATGAACCGTTTCCGCAAACCTCCAATGCCCACGCCCGAAGAACAAACTTGGCTCGATGTCCTACCCCGTCCGCACTTGCTGCTGTCGCTCGGCGGAACGGCTCCGATGTGGCGGCTCAGCCTCCGGAGGTTGAAGGAAGCGACGAAAAGCTTGGCGAGGCGCGCCGACGAAGCCGGTGGAACGTTGATCGTCGTGGGCAGCCCGCGCACGCCCCCGGAAGCATGGGAGATTATTCGCAGCGAAATAGAGGGCAGCCAACGCGTCGCCTTGGTCGAGAAGGGCGAAGTCCGCTATTCCGTCGTTCTGAACGATGCCGACGAGCAGTTCGTCACCGCCGACAGCGTCTCGATGATTTCCGAGGCCATCATCACCAGAAAACCGGTCGGGCTCATCTCCGTTGAACCCGACGCGCGCGGACGGCGGAGGTTGGGAACTGACCCGGAAATAACGAAAGTTCGTGATCCCCGGCGCTTCTGGACCAACGTTCAGGCTCGTGGCCTTGTTGGTACGTTCGAGGAGCCGAAACGCGGCGATGTCGATGACCCGGTGGAAACGGCGGTCGCCGCGGTTCGCCGGAAGCTAAGCAGCCTCTTTGAATAGCTGCCAGCCGCGATAGCGATCGATCAGATCCAGCGAGTCATGGCGGACATGGTTCGCCACCATCTCGCCCACGAGCTCGTCCTTTGTGACCGTTCCCTTGTCGACCATCTCCGCGAGTAGCGAATAGATAAAAGCTTCCTGGTTGCGGTCGGGGTGTTGCTCATACCTCCGCCGCCACATGCGCCTAAGAACATCCCACGGTCCCTGCTCGCGCAGCGTGTAGTCGACCGGCAGACCGGTCTTCCACGGCTGGGTGCGCCGCTTCGTGGTGTGCAGGATCTTCGTGTTCGGCGTCAGCTTGTCGAAGTCGTTCCACTCGCGCTCGAGCAGACCGATCGTGGAGCGGTCCTCCAGCTTGAGTTCGACCCAAGGAATGTAGTCGAACTTGCGCGCGAAGAGATCGTCAAGCAGCTGGTCGAAAGCCCAATGCTTCAGCTTCGCGCAATCGAGCAGCATGACCGATGTCGCGATATAGTCGGGATCGTCGTTGTGCCCCGGGCGGGCTACAGCCCAGATCGCCTTGCCCGTCATGTCGCGATTGAAGAGGTCAGCGACATCCCCCACACCAAAGCAATCAGGATCGGTCACGATTGCCCGCCCCTCAAAGCCCATCAAGCTCGGCGGCGCGAAGCGGAGTGGCGTGAAGCTCTGCAAATCGTCCGGGTCCCATTCGCGGATGAACTCGTTGCGGAGGAGCGACTGGCCGGGTTGCAGCAACCGCGGGAAGTCGCGAACGTCCATGATGCGGACGTCGAAACTGTCGGGTGCTCCGCTGTTCCGCTTGTAACTATAGGCCGCGATTTTTGCACCGAGCATCTGGCGGTCATTCGCCTGAATGAACACGCAGGGCTTCATAAATGAGCCTCCTCGAACTCGCGCTTCTTCACCGTCCGGTCGAGTTCAACGAGCGTTGCAAGCAAGCTTTCCATGCGGTCGAGTGGCCAGGCGTTCGGACCATCCGACTTGGCGTTCGCGGGATCCGGATGCGTTTCCATGAACAGCCCCGCGACGCCGGTTGCGACGGCGGCCCGCGCCAATACGGGAACGAACTCGCGCTGTCCGCCGGAGCTCGTGCCTTGTCCGCCGGGGAGCTGAACCGAATGGGTCGCATCGAATACGACGGGGCATCCCGTCTCGCGCATGATGGCCAGGCTACGCATGTCCGACACGAGGTTGTTGTAACCGAAGGACGCTCCACGCTCGCAGACCATGATTGTCTCTTCATTGACGCCGGCTGCCTGCGCAGCGTTGCGGGCTTTGTCGACGACATTGACCATGTCGTGCGGCGCCATGAACTGGGCCTTCTTGATGTTCACCGGCTTGCCTGATGCGGCGACCGCATGGATGAAATCGGTCTGGCGTGCGAGGAACGCTGGCGTCTGGAGCACGTCGACGACTTCGGCGACCTGTTGGATCTGCGGGATATCGTGGACGTCAGTCAGCACTGGTACGCCAACCGCCTCACGCACTTTGCCGAGGATTCTAAGTCCCTCCTCCATTCCTGGCCCGCGATAGCTTTTGTCCGACGACCGATTCGCCTTGTCGAAGCTCGATTTGAAAATGAGGAAGATGCCAAGCTTGTCGGCGATCTCCTTCAGCCGCTCGGCGGTTCGAAGCTGCAGATCCTCGTTTTCGACGACGCAAGGGCCCGCGATCAGGAAGAACGGCTGGTCGAGGCCAACTTGGCGTCCGAGAAGGTTCATGCGCGCGCATTTAGCGGAGGGATTCGACAACCGCCACCGGCTCCCAGTCGCCAAGGGCATAACGCGATGCGAAATCCTCCGGAAATGGCTCGCCCGCATGAATCCCGCCTTGGACGAAGACGAAGTCGAAGCCCATGCGCGCGGCACCGAGAGCATCGGTCTGTAGCGCATCGCCGATCACGAGGACCTCATCGGGCGGCGGATTGCCCGCATGACGCAAGGCATGCGCGTAAATCGCTTCGTGCGGCTTGCCGTACCACGTGACGCGTCCGCCCAGCCCTTCGTAGACGTCGGCGATCGCGCCCGCGCAGGCCTCGGGAACACCCCCACGGATCACCAGTCGGTCGGGGTTGAGGCAGTGCATGTGAACGTCGCGATCAACCCAGCGCTCCAGATCGGCGCGGTAGTCGTCAACGTCCGGCCGCGCTTCCTCAAGGCCCGTACAGGCGAGATCGGTGAATTCGTCATCTTCAGCGATGCGGACGCCCCGCCCTTCGAGGATTCGCCGATCGCTTGCCGTACCGATGAACCCGACGGCCTTGTCCAACGCGGTCAGCGCCTCGATTCCGGCCTCTCCGCTCGTCGCAATCGCATCCCAGCACTCACGCGGCAAGCCGATACGCATGAGTTGCTGCTCGACCGCTTCGGCAGTGCGGGGTGCGTTGGTAATCAGAACGACGCCGCGACCCTCTTCCTGCCACAGCAGCAGCCGCCCCGCGGCCCCCGGATAAAGGTTCACGCCATCGTGTACGACGCCCCATATGTCGCACAGGATCAGCCGGTACCTGGGATTGAGCTCATCCCAAAAATTCATTCGAGGCCGGCCTCAGCAAGCGCTTGTTCGATCGGTGCGACGTCCTCGGGATTGTTGAGCTCGCGAAGCGCGAAGGGCGGCGTTTCGACCTCGACGACCGCCACGGGCACTCCGGCGACAAGGAAGCGGAGCTGCTCAAGTCGTTCCAATGTCTCCAGCTCGGTGACTGGCGTTGCTACATATCGTTCGAGCGCTTGCGGGCGGTAGGCATAGACTCCGACATGGAGCCGGATTGGCGACATTTCCCGATCAAGCGCACCAGCAGGCAGATGCGGTATCAACCGTTTCGAGAAGTATAGCGCGTCGCCTCTCGAATCGGTGACGACGCTGGTCCCGCCGACACGGCCCGCCGACTCTTCGGCCTGCAGCGCGCGAACCTCGTCGCTGCGCAGGCGAATCGCCGGAGTCGCTACGAGCGCTCCCGCGTCGTCCGCCATCCGCTCGATCAGCAGCTCGACGAATGCTGGCGGAGTAAGCAGCGCGTCCCCTTGGAAATTAATGATCAAATCGGGCTGGTGAAGCGAGGCGAGCGCTTCCGCGCATCGCTCGGTGCCGTTGCGGCACTCGGGCGACGTCATGATAGCGCCAACACCGAAGCCGACGCAGCTATCGGCAATGCGATCATCATCAGTGACAACGAAGACGCCGCTGACTCCCTCCACTCGCCGCGCCGCCTCGACGCTGCGCTGGATCAAGGACTTGGACGCGCCGGTAGCGCCCTTCAATTCGACCAGCGGTTTTCCAGGATAGCGCGAGGACTGATAGCGCGCCGGGATCAGGATCACCGCGTTCATCGGGGCGGGGGACAGTCGTGGATGTGCAGCACGCCTAGAGGTTTGCGGTCTTCAACGACGAACAGCGTCGTGATGCGGTGCTCATCGAATAAAGTCAGCGCCTCGTCGACCAGAACACCAGCATGCACGACACCGTGGTCGAAATGAGCGCCAAGCGGCTGGGCGTCGTCGGCGTGACGAACGAGGCAGGACACCTTGTCGGCGTGATCACCGATGGCGACCTCCGGCGCCATATCGAGCAAGGACTCGATCATCCCGCATCCGCGTTCATGACGGCAAACCCGAAGACGATTGGGCCGGACTCCCTGGTCGACGAGGCGCTGACTTTATTCGATGAGCACCGCATCACGACGCTGTTCGTCGTTGAAGACCGCAA
>JBKPLG010000058.1:0-6140 GCA_046731515.1 Pseudomonadota bacterium
CTTAGAGGGCATAGGTTAACCGAACAACCCGCGCGAGCTCACTTCGGCTTATGAAGCAGCCCTGTCCGTGGTGCTTTTCGGCTCTTGATCGACCGTCTCAACTTGCGCGCTGTCCGCCCAGCAATCGATCGAGGCGGTCAATGTGCGGATCAGGGGTACCGCGGCGACCCAGCGGACTATGACGACCGCCAGGACCAGGACAAGCGCGCTCGCGATGATTGCAAGCAAGTCAGCACCTCTGTTTCCGCGTGATGAAACATAACACGAATCCCTTACCGGAGCGTTGCCGAAGGGCAGCGGTCGTACACGAGTGACAGCGGCGTTCAGCCGCCGTAGAGAGGCGCCGCGGCGTGCACCCATGCCGCCTGCGAAGCGTTGGGCGTCCGGGAGCAAAGGAGGCTTTATGAGCGGCTTCGAAGACATTCGCGAGCATATGGAAGTGATTGGCGCCGACGGCGTGCACATTGGAACGGTCGACCGCGTCGAAGAGAACCGCATCAAGCTGATCCGGGCGGATAGCGGGATTGGCCACGAAGAGCACCACCACTATCTCCCGCGTGGGCTCGTCGCGGAAGTGGAAGGGAACAAGGTTCGCCTCACTGCTCGCGGGGACGTCGTCGCTGATCTGTTCGAGCAGGAAGAAAGCGGCGCTCCGATCGACGATTGACCGCGCCCGCTTGATCAGGCGGCGCCTTTCCGCCTCTATTGAGGTGGGAGGGCAAACCGAATGCGTGGAGATATTCTGTTGGGCGTCGCCGTGCTGCTGGCGTCATGCGACCAGGCGGCAAACAATTCCGCCAGTAACGTTGCAGCCAACCTCAGCGCGCCGAAACGGAAGCATGCCGCTTATTGCTTCTTCAAGGACGAAGAGACGAAGGGCTGGAAAGCCGCGCTCGACAAAAGCGGCAATGTGACCGTGAGCGGCAAGGCACATGTCAAGGACGCGCGCTACAAGGCCGAGCTAGGTCAACCCGAAGTGGCGGGTACGAGCGCGGAACTGCGGCCGACGATTGCGCCAAACACTGGCTATGCTTCGCCCGACAATTGGTGGGATGTCAGCTTGACGATCCCCAACAGCACGGCTGTCACGAATGTCGCGGTGCGTTGCGGCCGCAAGACGGTGGCTGAGCTTACGGTCAAGCGCGGTCCCTGAGGGTCGAAACACCGGCTCCATGTTATTGCAATGCCGCCGTTCGAGGCCCACTGTAAGCCCATGAAGGGCAAGGGCGATTTGGCGCGTCCCAGGCCGGGCGAAGAATGGACCCGACCGGAGGATTATTTTGCCGCACTCGCCCGTCGCCGCACGGCGCGAAAGGCTCGAGCGCCAAAGCCGCGAACGCAGCCGGAAACCCCACGCTTTCTTCTAAG
Source organism: Pseudomonadota bacterium (assembly GCA_046731515.1). Lineage (GTDB taxonomy): Bacteria > Pseudomonadota > Alphaproteobacteria > Sphingomonadales > Sphingomonadaceae > Sphingomicrobium. The sequence goes on from JBKPLG010000058.1 coordinate 1,369, forward strand.
CACGCTGCCATTCCTCCTGCTTTTCGCCGCGCTCGCCGTGATCATGGTGGGGATCATCATCCTGGCTTGGCCTGGCAACCAGCCGCAGCCCAAGCCGCAGCTTGCCGAGCGAGAGCAGGGCGTAGCGGCCAAGGGATGGTTCCAGGAGGCGCAGAAGGAATTTCACTAGCTTCTTGCGGGCGGAACGTCGTCAGCTTTACCGCCGGATGAGCCCGCCTTAGGCTGCAGCAGGGTGAAAACGGGGCAGCCATGCAGCTCGGCACTGAATCGAACGACATCTTCTTTCACGTTCGGATCCTCATGGGCGTCGTCCTTGGCGTCGGCTTGACCCGGATCCTCGCCGGTGTCGCCGCGTTCGTGCAGCACCCCGGTCACAAGAAGCTTTATGCGGCGCACCTGATCTGGATTGCAGTGGTCCTCGTTTCCGCGGTGCACTTCTGGTGGTTCGAGTACGGCCTCGTCCGTATCAGGCCGTGGCATTTCGAACTGTTCGTCTTCGTCCTGTTCTACGCCTTCCTCTTTTATTTGATGGCGACCCTGCTGATCCCCGACCGCATCGACGAATATCAGGGCTACGAAGATTACTTTTTGTCACGCCGACGGTGGTTCTTCGGCCTGTTCGCGTTGACCGCGCCAGTCGAACTCATCGACACGCTCGCCAAAGGCACAACCTATTTTCACTCGCTGGGCCCGGAATATCCCTTCCGGCTGGCGGTCGTCGTCGTGGTCAGCGCGATCGGCGCCTGGACGCGTGACCGGCGCGCCCAGCTGGTGCTGGCGGCGCTCTATCTCGCTTATTTGCTGTCGTGGATCCTACGCCTGTACCGTGTCCTGGAATAATCATCTTCGGCGATCGCGCCTGGCAGCGATCAGGAGGAGTATTCCTGCTTCGGGTCTTTGAATATCTGGTGGTTTGTCATTGCCCGTTCAGCCGCTTATCGGCAAACGCAGTGGCGATGAGCGGGGTCGCGATGATGGCGATGCTATGGCTTGCCGCGCAAGCCGATGCGGCGAGCGCAACTCCACTCGAGCCCGCGACTGAGGCGCCGGGGTACGGGCCGGAAGCATCCGCTCCTGGCGAGAAGCCCGCACCACCTGCGGCTGATGATGGTTGTACGAGCAAGCAAGTCAGCGCCAACCAGCGCCAGATCGTCATTTGCGCACAACGGCCACAAGGCTATCGCCTCAACCCCGACGTCATGGAAGCAAGGCGCGAGATTCGCAGCGGAGGCCCGCCCAGGCCGCCTGAATACCGGACGAGGGATTATAGCTGCGCAACCGTCGGCCCATGGGGTTGCTTCAATGCCGGCATCAATCTGGTCGGGGCCGCGCTCACCGCCGTCACAATGGCGGAAAAGGCCATCAAGGGCGAAAATGTCGGCGAGATGTTCATCACCGACCCGCATCCAACCGAATATCAGCTCTACCTTATGGCCAAGGCGCGGCGCGAGGCGCGGGAGGCTGAGAAGGCGGCCGAGTTGAGGGCGAAACAAGCCCAGGCGGCGAAGGCCGAACAAAAGCTTTCGGGTGGTGAAGCCCAAGCCCGGCAGCCGTCACGGGAGTAGTTCCCGTGAGGCCGGTCGACAGGAAAACCTAGCAGTGCCAGCCGCTCCCTGACCACCACATGCGGTCGGGCGTGCAATTCTCATTGTGCCGGACCCAGCGGGGATAGCTGCGATCAGTGCGGTCGTGCCACCAATCGTTCCACAAATTCGGATCGAAGCTGCGGTTCGCGTCGTAATCGCCATAGTCCAGATAACCGAGGTCTCCGCCGACCAAGATGCAATCTCCCGAACGACGATCCCTTCGCCCATCGTGGCCATCGTTGCGATCGCGGCGATCTCCTCGAACGTCGCAGTCGAAGGCGCGGCCGTCGCGCCCCACAAACTGCTGCGACGATCCCCGATTATGGCCGTGATGGCCGCTGAACCCAGTCGCGAAATCCGCCGCTTGCGTCGGAGTCGCGGCTATCAGTGACGCCGCAGTCACGAGCAACAGACGATGCATGTCTTGCTCCTTCTCTCAATCCGCTTCGGACACGAACTGAAACGCTATAGCACGAAGCCGATCACATTAAACGCGAAATTAACAAAAGCAGCTGCCGCCGCGAAGCAACGCTTTTTAAAACCTGCCGCGATTATGGTCGCGTCCATGTCAGGTCAGTCGATCGCAAAATATCTCAATCCGTGGGCATTTCGCCGCGAGCGCGAGGCCGAACGGATACGGATGCTTCGGACACGTGACGGGGATGATTGCGCGCGGTGTCGGAGGCCGATGCGGTTCGATCTGCCCGCCGGCCACGATCAGGGCGCGGCGATCGAGCTGGTGATTCCCAGGACCGCCGGCGGCGGCGCGGCGGTCGACAATCTCCGCCTCTGTCATCGCCGCTGCAATAGCTCTGGCATGGATCACACGGACGAGGTCACCGAGCGGATGCGGCGGAAGAACGAAGCCGCGCTGTTCGCCAAGTCGCGGGGAAGCCAGAGCCGGGCGGCTTAGCCGCGATCCATGAAAGGCTTCCTGATCTTCCTGGCCGTGGCCTTCCCGGTCGTGCTCGTGAGCCCGTTCTTCTGGAGCCTCGTGAAGATGGAATGGGGAGCGGAGCGCATTGGCTACATGCACGAGACCGCCGGAGGGGGCCGCGTCACGCAATGGGCGACGCTCGGGCCGAAGGCGCCGTGGCCTGGGTGGGCAGTCGTGCCGCAGGGCGCGAGGCTGACGGTGCGAGCCATTTTCGAAGCGGCTCCGGGCCACGACGCGACCGGTTACGGCGACCTCGATGGAAAGGCCTCTCCGCGCGAGATTGTACAGCGTTATGAAGGCGCTCTGGGCAAAACCGGCTGGACGGTTCGCGTCGGGCGCTTCGATTCCATCTATCCCGAGATCCCGCCGCGCCCGCTCCATTGGTGCATCGTTCAAGCAAGCAAAGGCGACCGCGTCCTGCAGATGTCGGTGGATATCGACGATCCGCAGACCGTGGGCCGAATGCACTGGACGGTCGGCAGGATGCCTTTTCCGGTCGGAGCGAAAGACGGAGCCTGTTGGAGTTCGTAGGATTTCGCCTGGAGCAAGGTTGACCAATGCTAACCCCACGGTAAGCAAGGGCGTTTATTCTCCGCCGGATGAGCAAGCCGTGGAAGCCTGGCCGCCAGACCGTCGAGCTGCGCCCGTCCCGTATCCGGCGCGATCCGGTGCGATTGGCGAAGGTCGAGGCGACCCCGCCATCCCCCGAACAGGAGGTGTCGACCGCCGTCGCCGGTGTCCTGTTGTTTGCCTTCGCCTGCGCTGCCCTGGTGCTCGGATTCAGCGACATTACGAGTTACGGAAACGCGGCCACGCCCGGGCCCGCGCGAACCGCTCAGTTCGGCTATTGCGCCAATCACAAGACGCCCGGCTGCGTGCTAGACGGCGATACGATCTATGTCGGCCGCAAGAGGGTGGAAATCGCGGGCCTCGACGCGCCTCAAATCAGCGACGCGCAGTGCGCGCTGGAGGAAAGCCGCGGGGTCGATGCGGCCGTGCGGCTGCTCGCGCTGCTCAACAGCGGCAAGGTGAATGTGAGCTCCACCTTCCACGACCAGTTTGGACGCGCCGTTCGCAAAGTTGAGGTGGACGGCAGGGACGTCGCAACCGCGATGATCTCCGCCGGAGTCGCTCGGGAATATGGGGGCGGGCGAAGGAGTTGGTGCCGTCAGAGCCTTTGACCTCAAAAACAAGCGCAAAGCCTCCGAAGCCTCGAGAACCGGAATACGCATCGGCGACAGCACAAACGGGGTGCTGTAGGACAGCATTTTCCCGATCTGCTACTTTCCCCTGCGACATCTAAGGCCGCGATGAGGAGTGAGCCGATGGCCACGCCGACGGACGAGCTGGAGCTGAGCACGGTGGGCGCCCGGCGAATCCAGACCGACACGGATCCTGAAGAGCTGGTGCTGCCCGAAGCGTCGGCGGAGCGCCTGAGGCGGATCGGGCAATGGCTGGTCCAGCCTCCGCCGGTGCTCCGCGAATGGGGCCTTCACCGCTTCATCGACGGCGGTCTTCGTGCATTGTTCCGCGGGCCGAGCGGCACCGGCAAGACGATGGCCGCGGTCGCCATCGGACGCTGGTCGGAACACCCGGTCTTCCACGTCGATCTCGGAGCGGTCGTCAGCCAATATATCGGCGAGACCGAGAAGAACCTCGAGCGGATTTTCGCGGCGGCCGATGAGGAACGCGCGATCCTGTTCTTCGACGAAGCCGACGCGTTGTTCGCCGGCCGCAGCGAGGTCAAGGACTCGCACGAGCGCTACGCCAACATCGAAATCGGATATTTGCTGCGGCGGATCGAGCGGTTCGAGGGACTCGCCATCATCGCGTCGAATCGCCGATCCAGTCTCGACGACAATGCTCTCACCCGCCTCGACGGGATCGTCGACTTCCCCATGCCGGACGAGGCCGCGCGCGAGCAGCTGTGGCGCAGAACGCTGGGCTCGGTGAAGCTGCCGCAGACCGTAGGAGACTCCGACATCCGCCAGCTGGCCAAGGACTATGCTCTGTCCGGCGCGGAGATCCTGCGCTGCGTGCGGATCGCGGCCCTGCTCGCCGCGAGCGACGACAAGCCGCTCGATATGGAGCTGCTGCAGCATTCGGCCGCCGAACGGTTGGCGATGCGCGAACCGCCGCCAGCCGACTAGAGCGAACGGCTGACCTTACTCAGGTCCTGCGCCAAGGGCTTTGCACCGCTCCAAATCATCATAGTGGCTGGAGCAGTCCAGTCGATCATAATCATGGAG
>JBKPLG010000059.1:0-25424 GCA_046731515.1 Pseudomonadota bacterium
ATCCATAACAAGCCTGATGCGGGCGAGATCACTGCCTGTCGTTGGTGGCTCGACCAGGAACGCGAGCTCATTAAGCCGCAGCTCACGGTCGCCCTCGGTGCGACGGCGGCGCGGTCGCTCGTCGGAAAGGTGGTTACGATCAGCAAGCTTCGTGACGCTCCGTTGACGCTTGCGGACGGGAGCGAATGCTGGGTAACGGTCCACCCGAGCTCGCTCCTGCGAATTCCCGAAGAGGACCGCCGGCGCGAGGCGCGCGCTCAATTCTTGCGTGATCTCAAGCGGATCAAGGCACGAGCGGACAAACTCGCCGCTTAGAACCTGTAGCCCACCGTCGCCTTGATCGTCCGCGGCGCCCCGGGAGCGATATTGTTGTCGCCGTTGGAACTCGGGAAATAGTGGGCGCCAAAGAGGTTCTCGAGGTTGATCTGCGTCTCGATGTTGCGCCGCACGGTGTAGAACAGGGCGGTGTCCACGCGCGCGTAACCCGGCAACTTCACCGCGTTGCTGATCGACGCGTAGGATTTCGAGCGCGCGATCACGCCCAGCCCAACACCGACCCCATGCGCAAAATCATAGCGATTCCACAGCGAGAAGCTGTGTCGCGGCACCAGCGGCACTTCGCGGCCCCTGGGGGCGGCGGTCGTCGTTTTGGTAATCTCGGCCTTTTGCAACGCGTAGCCGGCAGAGATGAGCCAGCGGCTTGTGACGCTGCGTTCGAGGCCGAGCTCGATACCCCGGCTGCGCTGTGCGCCGGTCAGCACGACCCGCGATGGATCGAGCGGATCGGTTGCACGGGTGTTGGTCCGATCGAGCTGATACACGGCTGCGGTTGCGAGCAGGCCCTCGATCGGCTCCCATTTTGCTCCGATTTCATAATTGTCGAAGCGCTCAGGCTTTAGCCCTTCCGTGATCGAGGTCAGGCCGCTGAACTGATCGCCCGACTGTGGCAAATAGGAACGGGTGTAGCTCGTGTAGAAGGACAGATTGTCGGCTGGCTTCAGGATCAAGCCGATCCGCGGCGACCAGAGACGATCGTGCCGGTCGAACACACCCCCGCCGACTGGACGTAAATCGTCGACATTAAGTTTGAAACTGTCGAAACGGAGTCCCGCCACGATCTCGAACATGTCTGAAAGACGGATCTGGTCCTGCACATAGGCGGCCGCGACCGTTGCCTTGACGCGATTATTCGCGTCGCTCGCCAAAGGGGCGAAGATCACGTCGACATCGACTGTCGGATCGGTGATCGGCGTTGTGTTGCCGTCGGCGATGGTGCCGGTCTGTCGGAAATTGCGCGACCTTTCACGGCCGACTTCGAACCCGAACAGCAAGGTCTGATCGACGCCTGCGAGGCGGGTCTCCCAGATCAGGTCGGTTTGGCTGAATAGGTTCCGCCGGTCGTTGCGATTGTTGTACGCGCCGAGGGAGACGAGTTCGGTACTGGGGTCGAAGCCCGTCGGATAAATGTTCTGATAAAATTTGTCGTAGTCGCCGAAGAACGTGCGATTGCGCAGCGTCAGGCCGTCGCCGAATTGATGCTCGATCGCTAACGTCGCGAGGTTCACGTCGGCTTTCGCAAAACTATCGTGCGGATCCCCGAAGAAGGTGCGCGTAAAGCCGCGGATCGGTTCGTTGCCGTTTGCCGGGACGCCGCGGTCAGCTGTGCGACGGTCGTGAAAATATTCGTATGACAGGTCGATGCGCGTGTCCGAACCGAGCTGGACCGCGGCTGTTGGATTGATGCCGTAGCGCTTCAAATCGACGTGCCGGCGAAAGCTCTCGCCGTCCTCGAACATGCCGTTCAGGCGAACTCCAAAGCCACTACTTACTGGCTGGTCGAAATCGAGTGTGAATCGCCGGTCATCAAATCGATCGCCGGATGCGGTAAATTCGCGATAGGGGTTAAGGCTCGGTCGTTTGAGGACGCGATTTACGATGCCGCCTCCGCCGCCACGACCGAAGATCATGGCGTTGGGACCTTTCAGAACCTCCAGCCGATCGACGTTGTAGAAATCGCGAAAATATTGAACGTCGTCGCGCACGCCATCGATGAAAAAGTCGGCAGTGCTGCTGTTGCCGCGCAACACGATCGTGTCCCTGTTGCCTTCGCCGGTCCCATAGGAGGCGCCAGGAACGAAATTGAGCATATCGGCGATCGAACGCAGCTGCTGGTCCTCGATCTGACCTTCGGAAATGACGCTAAGCGCCTGGGGGATGTCCTTTACGTCGGTATTCGTCTTGGTCGCAGTGCTTGTCTTGCGGATCCCATATTCGACGCGCTGGCCGGTGACGACGATCTGGCCCTGCTCGGCAGCGTCGGTCGCAGCTTCGACACTATCAGCAGCGTAGGCGGACGCCGAACCGCAGAGGAGTGCCGCTGCGAGCGGGAGATTCAATAGGCGATCCATGCTTTCCCCTTTGGAATTCGCCTATGCGTCTAGTGTTATTGATAGTCATTCGCAATAGCAGATGTAAGATCAGCGGCGTGTAAGGACTAAAGGCAAACCGCCTTTGGGCCTGAGGGTCACTAACCCGGAGACCCGCACCCGCCTGCTCTGCGAAGGTGTGAATCGCCATTGGCTGAGCCAAATGGCGAGGATGGTCAGCGCTTCTGCGATGGCGAGCCGCGCGCCAACGCACGTCCTCGGGCCGCCACCGAATGGCAAATATTGGAAACGGTGACGGTCATTCTTGCGGCCCGCCGCAAATCGTTCAGCGTCGAATGCATCCGGGTCTTTCCACAGTTTCGTGTGGCGATGGACGATCCACGGCCAGATCGACACGAGGTCACCCGGACGGATCTCATGGTCACCGAGCATATCTGCCTCGACCGCTTCTCGATCGAAGCGCGGCACCGGGGGGTAAAGGCGGAGGCTTTCGTCGAGGATCGCTCGCAGCAGCGGCAGCCGGTCAGGCAAATCGGCATTGACGCCCGATGCAATCGCGGCCTGGGCTTCGGCTGCGGCCCGGTCCTGTAGTTCGAGCTGCTCAGACAGTAGATACAGAGTCCACGTAGTAGTATTCGCTGTGGTTTCATGACCGGCGAGATAGAAAGTGGCCGCATTGTCCACCGCGAGCTCGATCGCCTCTTCTTCGGGGAAGCGATCCAACAGGGCATGAATCACGCCCGTAACGAAATCGTCCGGGGCATCGGGCAGCAGTCGTTCGCGCACGATCTCCCCCAAGGTGCGCCGCAGATAGCGCTGGCCACGGCGCCCGCGGCGCCCGCGCGGCGTGAAAGGAACGAGAGGCAGTCCCAACAGAACCTGGATTCGCGCGTCGCTGACGCCTTCCATCGAATGGGTAATGTGGTCCATGGCTTCGCGGCTGGTAAGGCGTTCGTCCCCGCTGAACAGCGCGTGCGAAATCACGGTCATGGTCGCCGTGGTTGCGTCGACGGCCATATCGCGCGTACCCGCCCGCCAGGAATCCGCCATCGCCTGGCCGACTTGAGCGAACACGGGCACCAGAGCATCGACAGCCGGTGGCGTGAAGCTGGCCGCGACGATCTTGCGCTGCGCTCGCCAGAGCTCGCCATCGGAGCTCAAGAGCCCGCGGCCGATCGTCGGTGCGAGAATGCTCTTCACCAATCGTGGTTTCTCGTAATTCGCGGCATTGTCGAGCATGACGCGCTGAATCCATTCGGGCTTCAAGACGACGTGCACCCGGTGACCGAGCACGATCCGCTCGATGTGCCATGCGGAGAAGGCGGGTTCCGACCAGCCATAGACGGCAGTTCGCGCGCGTTCTCCAAAAAAGCCGCGCCAGGTCTGCACCGGCTTTGGCCGCCTCGGCGGATGCGACGGTATGAAGCGGTCGGTCACTCGGCCGCTAGTAAGGTCTCCGCACCGCCGAGGTCTACTGAGACTATTCTGCTCACACCCTTTTCGATCATCGTCACGCCATATAGCCGGTGCATCCGGCTCATCGTCACGGCGTTGTGCGTGACAATGAGGTAACGCGTGTCCGTTTCTTGAGTCATCCGGTCAAGCAGGTCGCAAAAGCGCTCGACATTAGCGTCGTCGAGCGGCGCATCGACCTCATCGAGCACACAGATCGGCGCCGGATTGGTCAGGAACAAAGCAAAGATTAGAGCGATGGCGGTTAGCGCCTGCTCGCCGCCCGACAGCAAAGTCAGGGTCGACAGTCTTTTACCCGGCGGTTGCGCCATGATCTCGAGCCCAGCCTCGAGCGGATCATCGCTCTCAACCAGTTCTAGATGCGCCTGACCTCCATCGAACAACGTCGTGAACAATCTACGGAAGTGCGCGTCGACTTTTTCATAGGCGTCGAGCAGCCGCACTCGGCCCTCACGGTTTAAATTGCCGATCGATCCCCGCAGACGATGGATGGCTTCAGTCAACTCCTCGGCTTCTTCCGCGCCTTTGGCACGCGCGTGGTCCAGCTCGGCAAGCTCCTGCTCCGCGACGAGATTAACCGGGCCGATGCGTTCGCGTTCAGCGGTCAGGCGTTCGAGTGTCGCCGTCTCCGCATCTGGGTCACGCGGCTCGTCGGCGTCAAATCCCATCTTTTCCGGCAACCGTTGCGGAGTGCACTCGAATTTTTCGACTGAAGTGCGCGCGAACTCGGCGCTGCGAGCCTCCTGTCCCTCCGCACGGGCCGCTGCGGCGGCCCGTTGCTCGCGCGTATCGGCGAAACGCTCATTCGCGGCAGATACGATGGCGGCCGCAGCGACGACCGCCTCCTCAGCTTCCCGCTCGGCGGTCGATGCTTCGCCGATTAGGATCTGGCTGTTGTCGTTCGAATGCTCGAGCTCGGCAATCGTCGCATCGAGCTCGGCCGGCTCCTTTTCCAAATTCGATCGCTCTGCCGCTTGCTGTTTTTGCCGTTCGAGAGCTTGCGCGAGCCTTTGCTCGGCATCGCCCTGGCGCTTGCGCCATTCGCTCTGCTCACGCGCGGCGGAGCTCGATCTTTCGCGGTCGGCAGCAGTTTCGCGCGCTTTGGTCGCAGCCTCAGCCCGCTTGTCGGCAACTGCAGTTGCAGCAACTCCCGCGCTGGCTCGCGCCGAATCGACTTCATGCTCAAGTGCGGCAGGATCCGGAAGTCCGGCAAGTGACTGTTTCGCCGCCGTGACCGCTTGATTGGCTGCCTCGAGCACCGGCTCAAGATCGGTCTGACGTTGTGCAAGCGCGTTGCGCTGCGCTTCTATCCGCTCGAGTGCCGCGGAAGAAGCGTCCATGGCGCGGACGGCGTCGCGCGCGTCACGCTCGGCTGTGAGCGTCGCATGGCGAGCTTGCTCTGCTGCCTCGCGACATTGTTCCATCGTCGAGAGAGCAGACTCGCGTCCGGCAGTTGCCTCCCCGACCGCACGTTCAAGGCCCGGGAGCTCCTCTGCCAGCACCGCCAGGCGGTTAGCACGAAGCAGCCGCTCGGCAGCAGCGGCCCCGGCACCGGCTGAGACAAATCCGTCCCAGCGCCGCAATTGCCCATCGCGCGTGACCAACCGTTGCCCGACAGCGAGATCCTGCCCTGTATCCTCATCGACAACGGCAATTTGCTTGAGGCGGCGCATCAACTCGGGCGGGGCGTTTACATAATCCGCGAGGCACATCGCTCCTGCCGGAAGGCTTGGATCACCCGAACGGACGTCAGAGCCCCGCCATCGGCGTGCCGCATCGCCGCCGATCGGCGCATCCGCATCTTCGCCGAGCGCGGCGGCAAGGGCGCGCTCATAGCCGGGCTCAGCCTTAAGGCTGGCGATCGCTGAACCACCGCCATGCTCCAAGGCTCGCGCCAGCGCATCGTGCTCGGACTTCGCCGCCGACAGAGCCGCTCTCGCGGATGCGAGCTCGCTCTCGGCGACGTCGCGCTGCTCTGCCGCTGCGGCGCGACCCTGCTCGGCCGCTACCCGCCGCTCCTCGGCGTGAGCGAGCGATTCGGCTGCAGCGCTTGCTTTGGCCTCGGCTTCATCGCGGCAGCGCTTTTCCTCGTCTCCGTCGCCAAGCGCGCGCAATTGATCATCAAGCCTCTGCCGTTCCTGTTCAGTCCGCGCGAGCTGTGCGCGAGCCGCTTCTAACGCAGCTTCGGCAACTCGGCGCTCCGCGCGCATCGCGGCCTGACGCGCAAGCAATTCCGCGAGAGCTGTTTCAGCTTCGCGGGAAGCGGCTTCAGAAGCACTGAGCTCCGTCGCGATCCGCGACGAGTGAGCCTCTGCGTCCTCAAGCCGACGCTCGATAACGGCACGCTCTTCCTCAAGCTGGGAGATCGCTCTTGCTGCGTCACTCTTCAGCGCTTCCTCGCGCCCAATGTCAGCAGTGAGAACCGCACTCAGCCGGCCGAGCTCCGCAAGCCGCCGGGTTACCGTGTCGCGTCGAGCGCGACTGGTCGCGAGCTGATGCGCAAGATCGTGCCCCTTTTCGCGCAAGTCGGCCAGCGCATTGCGTTTGGCCGAAAGGGTTTCGTTCGCGCGGTTGTGTGAAGCTTGGGCTTCAGCGATCGCCTGCTGGATTTTCTCGACCTCGTCCGCCGCCGCGAGGGCATCGTTATGGGCAGCCTCTGCAGCCCGATCCGCCGCCAGCCATCGCGCGTGCAGCACACGCGCTTCAACGCCGCGAATTTCATCGGTGAGCTTGCGATAGCGTTCCGCTGCCCTGGCCTGCCGCCGAAGCTGTGCGGCGCGTTGTTCCTGATCGCTGAGGATTTCTCCAAGGCGGGCGAGGTTTGCTTCGGTCGCGCGAAGCTTCTGCTCAGCGTCCTTGCGGCGAGCGTGCAGACCAGAGATGCCGGCCGCCTCTTCAAGCAAGAGACGGCGTTCCACGGGTTTGGCGGCTATTACCGATCCGATCTTACCCTGGCTGACCAGGGCGGGCGAGTGCGCACCCGTCGCCGCATCCGCGAACATGAGCGCAACATCTTTGGCGCGGACATCCCGACCGTCGATCCGATAGGCCGAACCTGTGCCTCGTTCGATCCGGCGAGTGACTTCGCTCTCGCCGGCACCCCCTTCATCGCCGGACGTGCGTTCGACCAGGATCGACACTTCGGCGAAGTCGCGCGGAGGGCGTGTCGAGGTGCCGGTGAAGATCACGTCGTCCATGCCCCCGCCGCGCAAGCTCTTCGGGCTGGACTCTCCCATGGCCCAGCGGATCGCTTCGAGCAGGTTCGATTTTCCGCAGCCGTTGGGTCCGACGACGCCCGTCAGGCCCGGTTCAATCCTGAGTTCGGCAGGCTCAACGAAGCTCTTGAAGCCGCTGAGCTTGAGCCGCCTTAGGCGCAAATCCGTCTCCCCCCGTTGAACCGGCTAACCGCCGAGCGCGGTCTTGAGCTTCGACTCCAGCGCCGGCCAGACTTCGGCCGCCGTGACAGGGCCCAGATCAACCATCGTGCCGTTGATCACAAAGGTCGGAGTTCCCTTGAAGTCGGGGAATTGAGTCGTGGCATCGCTGGTCATCTGGACGAGTTGGTTCACTGCATTCTGATCGGCCAGGCATTGCGCACTCTTTGCAGTCGGGACGCCGCGCATCGCCGCCCAGTCCGAGAAGCCGGCGACCTTCGCAAGTTCGACGAACTGACGATCGGGAGGCAGATTCTGGAGCTGGTCAAGCTGCTGCGGCGGCGTGCCCTGGATCTTTTCGACCCAGTTCGTTTGGTCCTTGTACAGGGCTCGGGTCAGGGGAAAGAAACTCTTGGCGCCATTGCAGCGCGCGACCAGCGACGCCGTAAGATCAACTCCGTCACGGACATAGTTGCGGAATTCCCAGCTGACCTGGCCGGACTTCACATATTTATCGACGAGTGACGGAACGCCGAGCTCGTCGAACTCGCGGCAATGCGGGCAAGTCATCGAACCGAACTCGATAAGCTTCACCTTCGCATTGGGATTGCCCATTACGAAGCCGCCCGATGAGGAAGGGTTCACAACTTGGGTCCAGTTGCCGCCCTTGGGCGGCGCAATTTGTTCGAGTTTCACAGTTGAGTTCGTGGCTGCGTCGCCCTGCTTCGAATTGCATCCGGCAATCGCGACGACCGCGACTGCCGAGGCCAGAAAAACGGAAGGCTTCATCGATTCACTTGCTCCGATTAACCACTGGAATGGGTGCGTCGTCCGTTTGCTCGAGCGACGGCGGACCGTTGGTAGCGGCAATGCGCGCCGCAAGCGACTCTAGGCATGAGCGAAGTTCCGGATCCGCGATCTCTCGCAGCCCTTCGCCGAGCTGCTTCGGAACCCCGCGCAGCTCCGGCCGCTGAGGTCTTGCCGGCGCCGCAGGCAATTTCCCCTGGCGAAAGACGATCCGGTTGATCGCCGCATAGCCAAAGAATCGGTTCACCCGCTCAATGATCAAAGGGGCAAGGTGCTGCAGGAGTGGCGCGTGTGCGCCCTCGACCAGAAGCGTCAGCGCTCCTCCGCCTTTCTTGCCCGTGGGGAAGCGGATCGATTCCGGTGTCGAAACCTTGGCGTACCGTTCGCCGACGATCTCTGGCCAACGACTGACGATGGAGCTTTGCACGAAGCCGAACCGCCGGAAGGATTGCCCGCCAACGTCACCGACGAGCTCGCCAGCCGAACGAACCCGGCAGCTCCTGGGCGAATCTTCTTTGGTCGTCTTTTGCTTCGACATGGACAGCGAGCATGCCATAGCGAAATCGTGACCGCCAATGCCGCTGAGCGCCTGCTGCAACATTATGTGGATAACTTCCGGCCGCTTCCGTGGCGCTCGCCGCCCGGAGAGCCGCCGCCGGACCCTTATCGAGTCTGGCTGAGCGAAATCATGCTCCAGCAGACGACGGTCGCAGCCGTAACTCCGCGGTTCGAGCGTTTCGTGTCGCGCTGGCCAACGGTCGAAGCACTTGCAGCGGCGAGCGACGAGGAGATCCTCGCGGAGTGGGCTGGGCTTGGTTACTATGCAAGGGCCCGAAATTTGATTGCCTGCGGGCGTCTAGTAGCGAAACGGGGACGGTTTCCCAGGAAAGCAATCGAGCTGCGGAAGCTGCCCGGCATCGGCGATTATACGTCGGCCGCAATCGCCGCGATCGCCTTCGGAGAGCAGGTCGCCGCCGTCGATACGAACGTAGCGCGAGTGGTTGGGCGCTATTGGGCAGTCCACAATCGCGTTCAACATTCCTTTCATCAGTCCAGAGCGAAAATTCGAAAACTCGCCCAGACCATGGTGCCCGAGGATCGGCCCGGAGACTTCGTCCAGGCGCTGATGGACGTGGGCGCGACCGTCTGCCGTCCAAAATCGCCACGCTGCGATCTTTGCCCCCTCCAATCCGATTGCATTGCTTATCAAAGCGGCGACCCGGACGCCTTCCGGGCTGTGCGAGCGAAGCGCGTTCGACCGCATAGATATGGCGTTGCATATTGGATCGAACGCGAAGGGCATATCTGGCTCGTACGGCGTCCGGCGAAGGGATTGCTCGGCGGAATGGCGGCTTTGCCGGGCGCAGACTGGCAAGCCTCAAAGCCGAGCGTAGACCGCTCACTTGCGGCGGTGCGACACGTTTTCACGCATTTTTCGCTGGATCTGACAATCGAAGCGCGGACCGAGCCGATCGGAGAGGGCTGGTGGCAGGCCCTCAGCCGGCTCAAGGAAGCCGGATTGCCGACGCTTTACCGGAAAGCCGCTGCATCGGTGCTTGCCCGAGACGAGCGCCTTGCCGCCTAATCCTTTTTTTGGAGGGCCTGGGCTCGACCGGGCTGATGCTCTCCGCGCGGATGATGCAGCAGTAGATGTCCTTGCGACGCGGCCGGATGCGCGCGAGCTCGGCTGGCGCGACGGATTTCCCGAGCTGACCGCGGATGGGCGGCTCGCCTGGCGCCCAGTCACAAACTCCGATCTCTTTCTTGGATTGGACGATGGCGTACCTTGCTTCACCGCCGTGCAGGAAGCGAATTCGGATGCCTGGCCCGCCTTTCCGCTACTGGCGGCGCTGGAGGAACGGGATGCGCCGTTGTTCGCCGCGGCCTTGAGTCTTTCCCGATGGCATTCGCGACATCGTTTTTGCGCAAATTGCGGTGCGGCAACGCAGATCATTCGTTGTGGTTGGTCGCGCAAATGCCCCGCCTGCTCGGCCGAACATTTCCCGCGCGTCGATCCCGTGGTCATTATGATTGCGGAACATGAGGGTCGACTGCTGCTCGGGCGTCAGCCTCATTATCCGCCAAATCGTTATTCCGCCCTTGCCGGGTTTGTTGAGGTGGGAGAGAATATCGAAGCGGCCGTTAGGCGCGAGCTCCTCGAAGAGGCAGGGCTCGAGGTGAGCGATGTAAGCTATCTCAGCAGCCAACCGTGGCCCTTTCCCTCCTCGCTAATGATCGGCTGCCATGCAAATGCGAAAAGCTCCGAGCTGACGATCGACGCCACGGAGCTCGATGATGCTCGTTGGTTCAGCCGGTCGGAAATCGCGGCCGCGCTTAACGACGCCTCGGATGCCCCGCTCCAGCCGCCTCCCAAGGCGGCTATTGCCAGGACATTGCTAGAGCATTGGCTGACCTTGAAGTAGTCAAGGGTCGCCCGTAAAGACCGCGCAATTCTTCCAGTCTCGGCTCCGAGAAAATCAGGGAAACTTCATGGACGATCGCTTCAACACCATCGCTGGCTGGGTGCTGTTCGCGGGTATTGTCGCGCTCGGTTCTTCGATCGTCGCAAGCGAAGTGTTCCACAGTGAACGCCCCGAGAAGATGGGATATCCGATTGAGGGCGTCGAGCAGGAAGGGGAGGGCGGCGCTGCGGCCGAACAACCGATAGAGGCCTATCTCGCCAAGGCCGATGCCACCAAAGGCGCGCAGATCTTCAACAAATGCGCAGCTTGCCACAACGCCACGAAGGGTGGCCCGAATCAGCTCGGCCCGAACCTCTGGGGCGTGTTGGGTGAGCCGGTCGGTCAGGGTCGCGGGTTCGCATTCTCCGACGCGCTCGCCAAGAAGGGCGGCACGTGGAACTGGGATAATCTCAGCCAGTGGCTGAATAGTCCGAAGGCGTTTGCGCCCGGTACGAAGATGACGTTTGCCGGAATCAGCAAACCCGAGGATCGGGCCAATGTCATGGCCTACCTCAACCAGCAGAGCGATAGTCCACAGCCGCTGCCCGCTGCTCCGGCGCAAGCGACGGCGGGCGGACCCGCGCCGGCCAAGTCCGGCGCTTCTCCCGAAGCTCAGGCGGCCGGCAAGGAGCCGGTGCTTACCGAACAGCAGGCCGGTAAGAATCCGAAGAATGTCGGCGGCGAGGGGGCCCCAAAAGTCGCGGGAACGGAAACGGCGAAGAAGACGAACTGAGCCTCCCTCACTCGGGCGGCGCGGTTTGCACCGGCTGCGGATGCGGGTGCTCCGCATAGAAGCGCATCACGAAGTCCCACGCTTCGTCAGCCTCCTCGCTCCAATGAAAGAGATCGAGGTCGTTGGGTGCGATTACGCCTTCCTCAACCATTGCCTCAAAATTGATCACTCGGTTCCAATAGTCGCGGCCGAACAGCAGGATCGGAAGAGGCCTGACCTTGCCGGTCTGCACCAAGGTCAACAGTTCAAACAGCTCATCGAAAGTGCCGTATCCGCCGGGAAAGACGGCGACAGCGCGGGCGCGGATCAAAAAGTGCATCTTGCGAAGCGCGAAATAGTGGAACTGAAAACTAAGGTCCGGGGTGACATAGCGGTTCGGCAGCTGCTCGTGCGGAAGGACGATATTGAGGCCAATCGAGTCCCGGCCTTCCTCGAAGGCGCCTCGGTTTGCAGCCTCCATGATGGAGGGCCCACCGCCGGAGCAGACGACAAATTGCTTCTTGCCCTCTTCGTCGTTGCCGCAGCCGCTGGCCAAACGAGCTAGGGCGCGTGCAACCTCATAATATCGGGACTTTGCCTTGAGCCGCTCGGCAATCGCCTCCTGTTCGGAATTGGTCGCCGCAGCGACGAGCGCGTCTGCCATGTCCGGCGCGGGGATACGAGCGGAGCCATAGAAAACGAAGGTCGAGCCGATCCCCGTCTCATTGAGCAGGAGTTCCGGCTTCAGGAGTTCGAGTTGGAAACGGACCGGACGAAGGTCCTCACGCAGCAGGAACTCGCTGTCCTGAAAGGCGAGCTTATAGGCCGCGCTTTCGGTCTGGGGGATCGATGGCACATGCTCGGCGGCGCGAGCATCGACCTTGGATGTGGGGAAAATGCGCTTTGGCGGCAGCGGCTGCTGGGTCATGCCCTGCCGCCTAGCGTCATTCAGTTACAGCGTCACGTCGCAGGCGGTGCTTCCCTCCGCGCGCCCCAATCGATCCGCCGCGTCGCGTACATCACTCCGGCGAGCGCTGCGAACAGCAGGAGTGAACCGATCAGCAGTGAGTAAGCTTCGAGACTGAGGAGAATGTAGAGCACCGCATAAAGTGCGACGAGGAGGCCGCCGATGAACGCTGCCCGCTGCCAGCTACTGAGCACGGCAGCGGAGTAAGCCGTATTCAACCCGGCGATCGCGGCCGACGCGACGATATAGGCCGGAGTGAAGCCGATCACTTCGGCGAACGCGAGCAGCAGCACGAAGAAGAGAACCAGAGCCGCGCCCATCAGCAAATATTCGACGGGCGATACGCGAACGCCGGCGATCACGTCGAACATCAGCAAGGCGAGAAACGTGAAGCCGATGAACAGGAAACCATACTTCACCGAGCGGTCGACCTTCGAATAGAGGTCGACTGGCTGGATGAGGCTGATTTGTGCGGTCGGCACCGACCCTGAGTCCGGGGCCGCCGCCGTCTCCGTCGCTGCATAGCGCGACGGGGGCGCAACCCGCTCAATCACGTTTCCCGAACCCACATCACCGGTCGTAACTAGCGACCGCCCCAGTGCGAGATTCCCGATGCGGTAGGTCGCATCGAACCCTTTGTCAGACACGTTCGGAGGTCCGGGTAGAAAATCGCCGCCAAAACTTGGGCTTGGCCAGGTCGAACGCACCGTCCAGCGTGTATCGCCGGCCTGCGGCGCAAGGCTCAGCGCCCCGTTACCGCGGATGTCAAAGCGGTAGTCGATCGTCAGCGGCGTTAAGGCCAGTCCGCTTGCGTCGATCCAGGCGAAGAAGCCGCGGCCGCCGCTGCTCCCGCCGCCCGGCTGAAGGCGCAGTCGTTGTCCGTTCGCCGAAACAGTGGGATTGGCGCCGATTCCGCGTGGATCGCTGATACCGAAGCGCAGCTCTGCCCGGCTCAAGTCCATCTGCGCGAGGGTTACGCCGGTTCGGGCAAGATCCGGCGGGAAGGCAAAGTTCGCTGTACCATCCACATGGGCGCCGTAAACGACCGCCTCATAAATGGAGCGTTTGCGGACCTCGGGGCGCAGCTCTGTCGAGACCTTGGCAATCTCTGGCGCCAGCGTGAGCTCGCGGGTGACATCGCGACTCCGCGTCACGCTTCGGCCGCTTTCGACGACGGTTTCCGTCGCCGTGGCGCGATAGGGGATGACCAGCACGGGCCCGGTCATCGCCTGCGGACCGCCCCAGCCGGCGGTGATTGACCGTGTCGCCTCCTCCGACTGGGATCGCCGATCGTAGACCTGGAACCAGACCATAAAGAGCGGAATTGCAAGCGCGGCGCCTATTAGGATGGCGAGGAAGAGCTTGAAGGCCGGTGTCCGTTCAGTTCGACCTTCCATCCTGATCCTCCATCATCGTCGGGCTCAGCTCGTCTACAAAAATGCACGGTTCGTCGTCAAGTTCCCAGATACACGGTCACAACGATGACACTTGAACGGTTATAGTAGGCCTCGCACTTCGGCTGTCATGATTGAAATCCGCCCCTTCACCTCGCTCGGCCATGCCGACCATGGCTGGCTGAACGCCCGCCATCATTTTTCCTTCGCCAGCTATCATGACCCGGCCCGGATGGGCTGGGGCCGGATCCGCGTGTGGAACGACGATCAAATCGCCGCCAAGAGCGGCTTCCCGCCGCATCCGCACCGCGACATGGAAATCGTGACCTACGTGCGCACCGGTGCCATCACGCATCAGGATTCGATGGGCAACAAGGGCCGCACCGGCGCGGGCGACGTTCAGGTGATGAGTGCCGGCACCGGCGTTACGCACGCCGAATATAATCTGGAGGACGAGCAAACGACCCTGTTCCAGATCTGGATCGAGACCGACAAGCCGTCGGCCAGGCCGAGCTGGGGCGCCATGCCTTTTCCCAAAGACTCGCGCCAAGGATCGTTCCAGATACTGGCCAGCGGTGATCCGGACGACGGGACGCTGACGATCAATGCTGACGCTCGTGTCCTCGGCGCCAGCGTCAAGGGCGGCGAATCCATAGAGGTCGATGCGAAGGCGGACCGCCACCTCTATCTCGTTCCGAGCGGCCGCATTCGCGTGAATGGCGTTGAAGCAGGGCCACGGGATGGGGTCGCTATTACCGGCGAGCAGAAGCTGAGCATCGAAGCCGAAGACGATGCCGAATTGGTGTTGGTCGACGCGCGTTAAGCTCTGGAATTTCGGTGCCATTCATCCAAGCTATGCTTGAATAGCGTGCATTTGAGGGGCATGTGCCTGTCGCGCGGAGGAAATCGGCGCGATTCACGCAAAAGAGCGGGAGCAGATGAGGGCGGGTTTGCGCTTGGGCATTGCGATTGCGGCGGCGGGGCTGGTGCTCGGCGGCGCGCCGCTCCTCGCCCAGACCGCCCCGCCCGAGACCAATACCGAAACTCCCGCAACGGATTCGATCGGTCCGCGCGAGCTGCAGAATTTCAATCTGCAAGGAACGATAACCCGACCCGCTGAGCAGCCTAGTGGTCCGGCAACAGCTACCCAATCGCCCTCCCGCTCGACGACTCCTGTCGAGGCGCCGTCCCCAACTGAGCCGCGTGTTGCGGCGCCAGCTCCGTCTCAGCGGCCGGGATTGGTTCAGTCGGCGCCGACTGGGCCGACCATTGCTGCTACGGATTCCGCACGCTTACCTTCGCCTCGCCCGCAGCCCTCGCCGTCATCCTCGGTCAAGGTCGCCTTGCCGCCGTTAGACGAATCTACTCTTGCGGACGGCAGCAGCATTCCGGCGTCGACTAGCGAGCCAGGTTTCACGGATAGGACCGGAAGTGCGGGGACATGGCGCAGTTTCCCGCTGCTGCCGTGGCTACTTGCGGCGTTGGCCGTTGTCGCGGCCGGCGCATTTTTCTTCTTGCGCAACCGGTCGCGCGAAGCGTTCGCAGACGGCCCGCAGATCGACGCCTTCGTGGCGCCCGAGCCGGCGACTCGACCGCAGGGCGTTCCCACACGACTGTCCAGTCCTTCACCTGTGCCCGAAGCGAAAGCCCCGCCAAAGACCGCAGGCATTGTCTCGACGCGGCTGCGACCTTGGCTCGAGCTTAATTTCGATCCGATCCGCTGCGTCGTCGATGACGAGAAAGTCACGTTCGAGTTTGAGCTTGGTCTATTCAATTCCGGCAATGGCGTGGCCCGGGACGTGCTCCTCGAAGCGACCCTGTTCAATGCGGGTCCCGATCAGGACCGTGAAATCGCGTCGTTCTTCGAGTCCCCAATTGGAAAAGGCCAGCGGATCGCCGCGATCTCTCCGCTTCAACGCATAAGTCTTCGCACAGAAGTTTCCGCTCCCCGAACCGGCCTTCAGCTTTTCGAGATCGCGGGCCGACATGTCATCGTTCCGCTCATCGGTTTCAATGCGCTATATCGGTGGGGGATGAGCGATGGGCAGACCTCGCAAAGTTTTCTTCTTGGCCGGGACACGAAGGGGGACAAGCTCGCGCCGTTCCGAATGGATCTCGGTCCCCGAATCTTTCGGGGTCTTGCCGCGCGGCCTTTGCCACAGTTTGTGAGGAATTAGAGAACGCTACTGTTGTAGCTGTGCCAGGCGAGTACTGCCGCAGCACCGCGATAGGGTCGCCATGCCTCCGCGATCTCGCGGAGCTTTTTCTCGCTCGGTTTCTCCGGAAGGCCCATCAATCGGCCGAGTTCAATCTGAACTGCAAGGTCCCCAGCGGGGAAGATGTCTGGACGGCCTTCGGCGAACAGCAGGTAGATTTCCGCGGACCAGCGCCCGATTCCTTTTATCCGCGTCAGCAGCGCGATCGCCTCCTCGCTGTCGGCAGGTAACGCTGTGAGATCGAGCTCTCCCGAAGTCACAAGCTCGGCAAGGCTGCGGATATAGGCGGACTTTTGTCGCGACATTCCGGCGGCGCGAAGCCCCTCGTCGCTGGCAGCAAGCAGCCGCGTGAGATCGGGTGGAGAGCCGAAGGCGCCTTCCAGCTTCGACCACATCGAGCGGGCAGCAGCGACGCTGACCTGCTGACCGACGATGGTGCGCAGTAAGGTGTGGGCGCCAGGCTCGCTGACTCGCGGCTCGGGAATGCCATGCTCCGCAAGGACACGGGCGAACGCCGGCTCGCGCTGCGCAAGTTCCTCGACGTGCGTCCGGATGCTGCTCGCCGTTCGAACCATCAGGCGAGACTTGCGGCGTAGAGCGCAACCGCAGCAGCGTTGGACACGTTGAGACTTTCAGCTGCCTCATTGATCGGAAGTCGCGCGAGCGCATCGCAATGTTCGCGAGTGTTCGGTCTTAGACCCGTTCCTTCGGCGCCGAGCACCAGGGCAACGTGCGCGGGACCGAGTGCCTCTTGAAGCTTCATTTCAGCATCACCTGTTAGCCCAATCCGCCAGAAACCCGCTTCGCCGATTTCCTCGAGCGCACGTGCGAGGTTCACGACTCTTACCCACGGCACGCGCTCAAGCGCTCCTGACGCTGCCTTCGCGAGCGCTCCGCTTTCGGGCGGCGAGTGGCGGTCCTGAGTAACGATCCCAACCGCTGAAAATGCTGCAGCCGAGCGGAGGATCGCACCCACATTATGCGGATCGGTCACCTGATCGAGCACAAGCAGCACCGCTCGATCTTGCGCACCTTGCAGCAGATCCTCGAGCCAGACATCCTCGAGCGGCTGGACCTCGATCACTACGCCCTGGTGTGGGGCGTCATTCGGAACCAAGCGGCCGAGATCAGGGGCCTCGGCGAGTGTCACGGCGACCCCTTTCGGGAATTGCATGAATGCCGCTGCCTCGCGTGTCGCCCAGGCGCGCAGCACATTGCGCTCGGGATTGTCGAGCGCAGCAGCGACCGCATGCTTGCCCCAAAAGCGCGGGCGGGCAGCAGTTCCATGGCTTTGATGCGATTTCTTGCGGCGCGGCATCGGCGCTCCGCTTAGCCCGCCAAGCGCGCGAGTCTAGCCGAATGGCGTGATCGGCTGTTCCGCACGCGCGCGACGCTCTCCGCGCCAGACGGCGACGGCCAGAATGATTAAGATCGGATAGCTCCACAATCGTAGCGCCGCCGCATACGCCAATGGCATGAGGTCCGTTTGGACGGCCTTTAGCAGGTGGCCAAAACTTGTCGTGAGCTGAATGCCGCTGATCCACAGCGGCCAGAAACGGTCGGACGTGAGGGCCACACCCGTGAACGCTAGAAACGTCAGGATGTCGACGATCAGCACACCCATTTCAACGGAGGAGTAGCTATGCGCGACGGGCGTCTTCACGGCATAGGAGACGAAGTTGGCGACAATGCACACCACCGCGACGATCCGGGCATCCGCCCTCCCGCGCAGCAGCGCGTAGCCACAGGCTCCGAACAATAACAAATTGAAGATGATCAGACGGACCATGGCGATATTCGACCGGACACCGCCGGGCAGTGTCCGGTCAACAGGATTCGTACCTAGGCAACGATGCGAAGGTCGGAATGTCCCGTCTTCTTAGGAGGGCACTCCCCTTCGTCACCGAACGCAATGGTGCGGAGCCCTGGAACCTTGCCTTTCGCCTCGGCCAGAGCGGCATGGCATGCGACGACTGCCCCGCGGCTCTTGATCAGTCCCGTAACCGCTGCCGCGAGTTCCTCGAGCGCCGGATGGACGGTTCCATAAGCTGTACGGGCGACAGCGTTCGCGCGCATCACTCGCGCCTGCAGCTCAGCGATTTCTGCCACAGCTGAATCGATGCTGTCCTCGACGGCGCGGACCTGCGTCGCTACTTCATAAGCGGCGTTTTCGATCATTTGTTTGTGCATGACTGCTCCTTCCCCGACGCTCTCTCCCACGTCGGAGTGCCTTTTGGCCTGATCTGAGGTCGGTCTCGGCTTTAGCTATTCAGCAGCCTGGCAAGGCTCTCGAGTCCGGCGAGATACATGCCCGCCGAAAATGCCGCTCCGATCGCGATGGCCGCGATCCAGAATAGCCTCTGGCCGACGCTCATCTCATTCCGGGGGTTGCTCCTCGTTGCGAACGGCGGTTGCAGGGAAGGCCAGAATGGTGCGGGCCTCTGCTCGGTTAGGAAACTCGCTTTCCCGACCTCCCCTGCGCGGTCAGCGTGCCGAATCTGATTACTGACCGCTGCTGATGGGTGGCCTTCGAGTTCCTTCGCCTCAAGATGCGGCGATTGATGTATCAAACGCTGATATGGGCCCCTGTGGCTCGCGACAATGCGTGCAGCCTGGGTTCGGCGATCGACACCCAGGATGTGAAGTGCCTGGCGAACGCGCTGGTCGACCGTATGCGGCGAGATTTTGAGCTCGGCCGCAATCTCTTTCGATGAAAGGTGCTGGTCGACAAGTCGCAGGCAGTCCAGCTGGCCGGCAGTTAGCCGAGCAATACGCTTTGCCATTTCGTCCGTAGCCGCGCCGTCCGGACCGTCCGGTTCTCCCGGCGCGCCTGGCAATTCCTTCAATACTATTCCCACCCCTGTCGGCATTGCGGCACTCCCGAGCATCGAGTCCCGACCTTTAATTTATGGCATCTCTTGGCCGTTAGCTAGAAATTCAGCCGATTTGGGGGAATTGTGTAAAATGGTGCGCTGGTCTGCACAGCTAGATCGTTTCGAAGCTGCATTAGTGCGAGCGGCGCGGCCGCACGTTCCAGGATAAGCGACAGCATCAAACCCACACGCTAGCTTCGCCGCATCCATCGGCATCGAAAATTTTGAGCGAGCGGCACTCGTTTGGCGAGGCTGTGAAGATCCTTCACGAATGATCGCATCATCGACCCAATGGGTGTGTGTGACAGTTGCGCCACTATGGGATCAGATCGAAGGGCCATGGGAACGTCAGGCCAAATTGTCTTTTGCTCATGTCGGTGGGCAATCAAGCAGCCGAGACGCTCCGGGGCAGGCAAGCCATTGCCGTAAGTTGATGGCGGCGGTGGCAGACGAACCCACGCGCGCCATACTAAAAGCCATGGCTCAGAACCTCGATGTTGAGGCCGATCGCCTCGACCTCCCGCCCAAACCGTAAGAATGCAGTAAATAAGCGTCATCCAAAAGTGGCCGCGGACCGTCAGAAGTCGTGACGAGAGAACGCGGTCAAATCAATCCCGCGCGCCGTTTAGCTTCGCTACCAGCTCGTTCGTTGGGCGGTGCAGTTTCCGCCAACGGATCGGAGATATTCCAAACTCGGAATTGAACCATCGGGTAAAAGCGCTGGTGCTCGAATAGCCCGTCAGATGAGCGACCACCGCTATCGGGTGAGCAGTGTTGGCGAGATAACGCATAGCGAGCTCGCGCCTCGTCTCGTCCAGTAGGCGACTGAAGCCATTCCCTTCCCTGATCAGACGGCGTTGCAGAGTTCTCACCGGCACGCCGAGGCATCGTGCAGCGCGCTCCGCGGTCGCTTGCCCGTCCGGGATCAAGAGCAGGATGATACTGCGGACCTTGTCTGTCGCGCTGTCGACCCGCACGCCCGGAAGCAGGTCCAACAATCGACGCGCGTATTTGGCCAGTTCATCGTTTGCGAAGGGATTGGCCGTCGCGAGAGCCGTCGACGTACTGGTCATACCGTCGAAGGCGCTGTCGAATTCGATCGGACATCGGAAATAGCTTTTGAACGTACTGATGTGTGCCGGCACTGAGTGACGGAAATGGATGCAGTCCGGCAACCAACTGAACTCCAGTGCTTCCGATATGCTTTTATACGCGATCGCCGCCATGAGGTTGGCGCCCTGTGAACTGTGAAGTCCAGGAGTGAGGCTCCACTCGACGACTGCCGTTCGGCCGTCGTCACGGATATCGATGTGGATCACGTCGTTGAGCAAATAACGATATTCGATCGCCGCAAGCAGGATGTCGTGAACGGTCGCTTCGTGCTTGAGCAGCAGACTGAGCGGACCGATGCTCGTGAAGGTCCGGCATCTGCCCAACAGGATGCCGAAATCGTCTCGGTTCGATCGATTAGCTGAGTCATCGATCAATGCGAGGACGCGACTGGCCGGGAGCCAGTTTTCGGGATCGTTCAGTGCTGCTGCCTGAATGCCAGCACGAGCCAGCATTTCGTATGGTTCTAGGCCCGCGAAGCGCGCAACTTCGTGATAATTCGTCAACATCACTGCTCGCGCTCGAGCAAGCAAGCATACTCTCCCATGTGAAATGCTTTAGCGCACCCCAATCGAGCCGGTGGTAAATCGGTATAATCCCGCAACTGATCAGGCGCCATCAGGCCTTCATCGCGACTGCGCGTCGCTGTTTTTCTTCCGACTGACGCATAGGTTGATAGCATTCGGACAGTTTAAGGGCTCTGTTTGTCGTTGGATGCAAATAGTGTGTCGTCGATTGCAAACCGTGGTTGGGCTTTGTTGCTAATTACAAGGCGTGCTGGGGGAAGTTGAAGCGAAGCGCCGTTTGAGCATGATCCTGAGGACCGAAGAGGGGACCGGTCCTGTCGACTGGGAAGCCGTTGCGAAACTGTCCGCAGAGCTACTCCGGGAACTACCTCCAGCACCACCTCTCATCGTCCTCGCGTACCTATGGGACGTGGACAGAAGACGCGTCGACCAATTTTTCGCGCACGTGCAGCGATCCGAACTGGTTGAGTATCTGAGTTCGTAATCAGACATCCGCCTTTACTGTAATGCCAGACGGATTGGGCGCGCTCGAAACCAACTTTAAGGAGTTGGCGGAGTGCTTGACGGCGCTCATCGAACTCTACTCCGATGACCCAAGTCTTGCGGCGCAATTAGAACGCGTACGCGATGCGCGGGACAGGGCGCTACTCGCGATCGAGCGAATCCGGCGCTTTCGACAAGCGAAGTCATGATGTCCGCTTTCCACCCATTGCGGACATTGCTGGCGCGTGCGAGCTAGCGATGCGCAACTGGAGGCACCCATGAAATCTCGGCTGCTCGCCGCAGCTGCGGCAATCCTGCTCGCGTCGACCGCAGTTGCTGCTCCGGTCCTCGCTCCTTCGCCCGAGCTTGGCGCTGACGTTCAGCAATTCGTGCACGTGCCGGCGGGACAAATCGCGATCACGCATCTCCGCATCATAGACGGCACAGGGGCACAGCCCGTGGAGGATCAGACCCTTCTGCTCGACGGCGCGAAGATCGCGGCCGTGCAGGCTGCGAGCGTGCGGATCCCTCCAGGTTATCGCGTGATCGACGGAACCGGCGAGACGGCGCTGCCTGGCCTCGTCGGCATGCACAATCACCTCTTCTACCTACAGCGGCCGAATTTGGATGCATCCGGCCATTCAGAGCAGCCGATCATTGTCCCTCAAATGAGCTTCAGCGCACCGCGGCTCTATCTCGCGAACGGAGTGACGACGATGCGGACGACCGGCAGCGTCGAGCCCTACACAGATCTTGCCCTGAAGCGAGAAATCGATGCGGGGAAGTTGGTCGGGCCACACATGGACGTGACCGGCCCTTACCTCGAGGGGCCCGGGGCCTTCTTCATCCAGAACCACCCAATCGGCTCACCGGAGGATGCCCGAAAGACGGTGGCCTACTGGTCCGAACAGGGCGTGAATTCATTCAAGGCGTACATGAACATCACGCGCGCGGAGCTCAAAGCTGCAATCGATGAGGCCCATCGGCACCACCTCAAGGTCACCGGCCATCTGTGCTCGGTTACCTATCCCGAGGCTGCGGAGCTCGGGATCGACAATCTCGAGCATGGATTCTTTGTCAACACGCAGCTCGATCCCGGCAAACAGCCTGACAAATGCCCGGATTCGGCTGGCAATCCAACCATTACGGCAATGAAGCCGGGAAGTCCCGAGGCCAATGCCTTGATCAAACTGCTGGTCGACAAACATGTCGCGCTGACGTCGACTCTGCCAGTATTCGAGCAGAGCGTGCCGCTGCACGCGCCGGTTCAGGCCCGGCAAATGGAGTCTCTGACTCCCCAGGCGAGGGAATCCTATTTTTACCTTAGAAACCTGACTTCCAATCGCGCTGGAACTCCTCGGGGACAGCAAGCCGCAGAGGGTTACAAAAACGACCTCGGTCTTGAGCGGCAGTTTGTTGCCGCAGGAGGCCTGCTGATCGCCGGGCCTGACCCGACCGGAAACGGGGGCGTCATTCCCGGCTTCGGCGACCAGCGCGAGATCGAACTACTGGTCGAGGCGGGCTTCACACCGGTTGAAGCGATCCGCATCGGAACTCTCAACGGCGCGACTTACCTTGGCCTCGCCGACCGCATCGGATCGATCGCGCCGGGCAAAAATGCGGACTTGTTCATCGTGAAGGGCAACCCGGCAGCGAAGATCGCCGATATCGAAAACGTCATCCTCGTCTTCAAGGACGGTGTTGGTTACGAAAGCGCGAAGTTGCTGAGGTCCGTAGAGGGGCGTTACGGGCAGTACTAATGCCGCACTTCGGTGCACCCGGACGCGGCGAGGTTAAGCTTCCCCGAGTTGACGGATGAATATGCCCGCTTTCCACCCAGATCGGACATTGGCCTGAACCGGCTCTGTGCAGAACCTTTGGGGCAAGTAAGTGTCCGCTTTCGACCCATTCCGGACATTAACTCCGGATCGTCGCGACACATTAGGTCGCGGGGCGCATTGGTGCTACAGAGCGCCATCGGGCGAAGTCCTTGTGAGCATCCGTCCGGCTGAGAGACCAAGCGCGCTCCCGCTTAAGACAAGGAGCATGCATGGATCTCCGTTACGTCTATCATCGCCACACGGCCCCACTCTTCAGGTCGTGAATGCTGCCAGCGAAGAGGCCCACGGCGTATGTTGCGACCTGGCGGACGGCTATGCTTTGCGCATCGCTGTCGTGAAGGCCGCGTGACCCATTCGAGCAGCCTGATGGAATCGTTCACCCGCGCTGACGCCGCGGATGCGTTGCGGGAGCAGGCGGCTTCGTGTCGCAAACTCGCGCGGCGGGCGCGCACTCTGGGCGGATCGTCAGCGCTTACGTACGCCGCCGATCATTTCGATGACGACGCACGAAAGATTGATCCCTCAAGCCTAAGGCGCTGAGCGCGGAGGATTTCCATGAACGAACGCGACAAAATCGAACAGGCCGAACTGGACCGATACGGGATCGAACGTGTGCCAGCGGACGTGTACCTCTGGGGAGGCTATCGCTACTCCAGCGCCCGCGACGCTCTCGCGGCGGCCAAGCGGAAGTCAAAGTCATGAGTCGAACGGTCTACCTCGCCATGGAGGAGGGCAAAGTCGTCGCTCAATGCCTGAAGGAGAAAGTGGGCGTGTCTGCCGTCGAACGGCTCCCGAGTGGAGGAGTACGGCTTGTGTGCATGAGCGGAGACGGGGCAGAGCGAATAAGGACCGTGCTCAAGTCACAGCTACTTGAGGAGCGGGATGTCGCCCGCGGACCGCATCGGCCCAGCACCCCGCTATGGTAACGGTTTGCCTCCGGCGCATGAGCGCTTCGGGCAAAGTGCAGCAATGGCGTTTGGGAGAAAAGACTATGGCTAAGGGACAGAAGCGCTCGACAAAGGAACCGCGCAAACCAAAGGGCAAAGCCCCCAAGAAGAGCAACGTGTCCCATCCGTCAAGGAAGGCGGACAATGCGAATTGAAGGGAGCCTTCGTGCGAACCTCATCGCAGCCGTTGCCAGTGCTCGTCGCTGGAGAGGGCGGCCGGTCCATAAGGACACAGTTGAGCATTGGCGGCTGTTGCTTGACTATGGGCGGCTCGCTCATCGGCAGCCATGCGGAGAGGCCGTCGGCGATTTGGTCACCGAACTCGAAATGGAATTGGCTCACACCAAAATGGACTGACGAAAGTCCCCTGGAAAGTTGTGCTTGAGACCAAGGCCATTGAGGTAGTTTGACCTATTTCAGCAAGGGCATCGAGAAGACGCTGCTTAGACGCAACGAAAAGGCAACGTTGCTCGCATCCATCCGCGCTGGCCGTTGTGTGCCTCCGCACGGTATGACGGAGGGTGAGGCAGTTACGATGTTGGTCCAGGACATAGCTGATTACGACGCGATACTTTCGAGCATGCGGCAGCATGGCGGTGCCTAAAACCGACTGTCCGCGGGGAAGGGATTAGGATTCCGGTGCGTCTCGATCCCAGAACGTGCTGCGTGGCTTCGGACGCGGCGTGTTCCGGCGGATGAAGGCTTCGGCCTCACGCATGGTAGCAAATGAGCATTCCGTTTCAGCGCATTCGTCATGAGTCAGAATGGCCTTGTACGGAAGATCGGCGTCTGCGGTGCGTACAATGTGGCCGAACCTCGAACTCATATGCCCACCCTCGTATGGGCGATTGTCGGAATTGGTCACCGTGACCTCTCCACAGTCCCTAGGAGGATTTCTCCCAGCAGCCGCTCCACACGCAGCAAACCTTCGTCGCTTTCCAAAGCAACAAGGAGCGGCTGGCCACCCAATTGCTCATTATGAGTGTTCAGAAACGCAATCACCAAACCGGACTCGCCCAAACTGCGCCAGGCACATCGAAGAACCCAGTCCTGTCGTCTCAATTGCTCCTCGGTGGGCTTTGTCGTGGGAATTTTTCTTCGGAACCTTTGGGTCCAAGGAACGAGCCTACCATCTGCATGCGAGTCAACTGGCGCTCGGCGGTTCATCTCGGAAACCGGCAAATCGCGTCCCCAGCGCCCTGCTCGTCGCGAACCATCCGAATTTGAACGGCGTAGTCGCGGACAAACTGACTGTGAGCTCGTCGCTCCTCGTCACTGGCGACCGGGTCAACGCGCATCAGCGAACGCTGATGGCGGTCTAGCAATAGGTTGAGATCCACAAACCGAGCTCCCTCTGCTGTAAGCGGGAGCGCTCGGTCTCTCAGCCGCTGACGCTTACGAAAGCGACTGTCAGCGATCTTAGCGATATAGGGAGTGGACGCCGTGTTTACGAGGTCAAGGTCGCCGCAGCTGAAATGTCCGTTCTGACAATTGCGCCCATAATGACGCGCGAATGTCTGCTTTCGACCCAAAGCGGACACTAGCTGCTAAGGCGGACGATGTTTCTCGCAATCACGCTGGCTCGACCGGCACATCGATCGTCATGCCTTTTTCCGCCAGCTCGCGGATGGCCTGCTCGCTCTTACGCAAGTCGGAAAGGCGCATTCCGCGCAGCACGTGATCGGCCTTTGTGAACTGGATGTTTTGGTAACCGACAATTTCGATGAGATTGCCCCACAGATCTCGGAAGTCCAGAAATGGGCCCGGCTCGATCTTAATCCCGGCCTCCGCCATCGCCGCACGTGCAGCCTCCTTGTCTTCAACGACTAATCCGAAATGGCGGCCGCCAGT
>JBKPLG010000060.1:0-75628 GCA_046731515.1 Pseudomonadota bacterium
GTCCAAGTCGACGCCGACGGCCCAACGACCAAGGCCGACTGCCTCAACCATGTCTATGATGCGCTCATCGCATATGAGCTCGATACGGGTCGTTCAGCCGAAGCGGTCGTGCTCCACGATGCCGAAGACGTCGTTCATCCATATGAACTCAGGATATTCGATGGATTGATCGACCGAGCGGCGGTCATTCAACTCCCTGTTCTTCCGCTTTCGGATCGCAACTCGCGTTGGGTGAGCGGTCATTACTGCGACGAGTTTGCCGAAGCGCATATTAAGGAGCTGGTCGTCCGCGAGGCTGTAGGCGCGGCAATACCGCTTGCTGGCGTCGGCTGCGCAATCGCCCGCAAGCCACTCGCTCAACTTGCCGCGATGCAAGGCGGCAAGCCGTTCGCCGGAACCAGCATGACCGAGGATTATGAGGTGGGTCTGGGAATCGGTGCGCTCGGCCTGAAGACCATGTTTGTGCGGATTTCGGCCCGCCCAGGCGACCGTGGCGTCGTGGCCAGCCGCGGGCATTTCCCGGCAACGGTGGGAGACGCGGTGCGGCAGAAGGCGCGCTGGCTGGGCGGGATCGCGCTCGCCGGATGGGATCGTCTCGGCTGGAGCGGCGGGTTAGGCGAACGTTGGATGCGTCTTCGCGATCGTCGGGGTCCACTCGCGGCGCTGCTGCTGCTCGCCGCTTATTGCTCGGCCCTCCTATGGTCCCAGATTTGGGTCGCCGAGGCACTGGGCGCTCCGGTGCAGGTACGGATCGACCCGCTGCTTGTGACGCTTTTGATCGTCAATGGATGGCTGCTCGCATGGCGAGTGCTAATGCGGGCCTGCTTCACCGCGTCGGCCTACGGTCTGCGTGAAGGTCTGCTTTCGATCCCACGGCTCGTCGTTGGCAATGTCATTGCAATGCTTGCTGCCGTCCGAGCCGTGTCGATTCACATCCGCGGCGGCGCGAAGCGTTGGGAGAAGACTCGGCACATTTTCCCGCAGGAATTGCCGCAGTGAGACCGTCGCTTCGTTTCCTGACGGTAGCAGTCGTCGGCTGGGCGGGTTTTCGCGCTGCGACGCTGGGTGCGCTTCCAGGCGCGGAAATCTTTCGAATCGATCGCAGCGAGGCCAAACCGCCCCCGCCGATCATCGTCACTGAATTCCCGCCGATCCTCCCAGTGGAAGCCTTGGAACCTTCCGCTTCATTTCAAAGCGCCGCTCCGGCATCGATTCAATATGCGCAAGGCTTCGTAGGGGTGCCTGTAGCCATTGGCCGAGGCGTGATCCCGATCTATCCGCTGCCTGCCGCGGCACCGCCACCGCCTGCCATCGCGCCGGCGCGGCTCAACAACGTGATTCCCTCTGTTCCCGACTTTTATTCTCGTATTCCACCAATAGAGGAATGGGCTCTGTCGCCGATCGCGGCGGTCTCCAGGCCGGTCGCGCGCTCGACCGTTCCAGCCGCCGGTCAAAGCATCCCGGTAGCGCCTCGCCAGATCGTCTTCGATCGCGTTCAGCTCACCGCTTGGGCATTGTTGCGTTCGCGGCGTGGTGTCATCGGCCCAACATCGCTCGCAAGTGGCGGGACGCTCGGCGCAAGCCAGGCCGGCACGCGCCTGAATTACAACATCACACCCCAGGTCGCCGCCACTTTGCGCTCTAGTTCGGATGTTGGGCGGCGCGGCGGCGAACTGGCGGCCGGCATTCGTGTCCAGCCGCTCGTCAGCGTGTGGCTCACTGCGGAACGCCGGCAGCGGCTCGGCCGGTACGGCGGCGGTCGCAACGCCTTTGCGATGCTGGCCGAAGGCGGCGTCTACGACCGCCCGCTTCCGTTGCAGTTCAGCCTCGATGCTTATCTCCAGGGCGGAATCGTCGGCTTTCACAGCCGCGACGGCTTCATCGATGGCGGCCTGACGGTTACGCGTCCTCTTTTCCGTCAGTTTCATGCAGGAGTTGGTGTTTGGGGCGGCGCGCAGCCCGGACTGTATCGGGTCGATGCCGGACCCCGCGTCACCGTGCATGTTCGGAACAACGTGCGCGTCCATCTGGACTGGCGCCAGCGCCTCACCGGAAACGCGCAGCCTGGGTCGGGGCCCGCTCTCACTTTGGCTGCAGACTTCTGACAACGGAGGGGTTGAACCGTGGCCGATGCCGGATTTTCCGGCTAGTCCTCGGGCCTGGATGGACATCTACCTTCCCATCGCCGGTCAGTCGGTCAACGCGATCTTCATCATCGCGCTGGGGTTCCTGGTCGGTCTCCTGTCCGGAATGTTCGGTGTGGGCGGCGGCTTCCTGACCACCCCGCTCCTCATATTCTACGGAATCCCGCCGACCGTGGCCGTCGCGTCAGCGGCAACCCAGATCACCGGCGCCAGCGTGTCGGGAGTGATGGTCCACATGCGCCGCGGCGGAGTGGACATGAAGATGGGCGGAGTGATGATCGTGGGCGGCCTGATCGGCTCGGTCGTCGGGGCCGGCCTGTTCCGAATCCTCCAGACGAGCGGCCAGGTCGATGTCGTGGTCGGCTTCCTCTACGTGCTGATCCTCGGCTGGATCGGAATCCTGATGCTGAAGGACGCTTTGGTCGCGCTTGGCTACATCGATCCGCCCCAACAAACGGAAAGACAGCCGCGGCACAATCTCTGGGTGGCTTCCCTCCCGATCCGTTGGCGCTTCTACAGCTCGGGTCTCTACATCTCGCCGCTTGCGCCCCTGGCGCTCGGCTTCGTCGCCGGAATGCTTACGGTTCTGCTCGGCATCGGCGGCGGATTCATCCTCGTCCCGGCGATGATCTATCTGCTCGGAATGGCCGCGCGGGTAGTGATCGGAACCAGCCTGGTGATGATCCTCGCCGTCAGCGCCGCAACAACCATGGTGCACTCGCTCA
Organism: Pseudomonadota bacterium; assembly: GCA_046731515.1. Lineage (GTDB taxonomy): Bacteria > Pseudomonadota > Alphaproteobacteria > Sphingomonadales > Sphingomonadaceae > Sphingomicrobium. Next base: position 2,870 of record JBKPLG010000060.1, read on the forward strand.
CCACACACGCAGTCGATGTGGTCCTCGCCGCCCTGCTGCTCGTCGGCGGTGTGATCGGCGCGCAATATGGCGCCTTGCTGACGGTTCGAATCAAACCCGACCTGCTTCGTCTTGCACTTTCGGTGATCATCCTCATCGTCGCGCTTCGAATGGCGCTAGGCCTTGCTTGGCGGCCCGACGAAATCTTCTCGATCGAATATCTGTGAGCGTCAAACTGAAGCCTCTTTTGCTCGCGCTCGTCGCCCCGCTTCTGATTGCGGCCGAAAAGCCCTTGCTCGTGCCGGATATCTCCGCCCGGCAGGTCCAGATTCGCTACAGCTTCACCGGCGCACAGCTGCTCCTTTTCGGAGCGATCATCTACCCGGGCGGAAGAGCGCCGAGCACCACCACTAACGTTGTCGTCGTGCTGCGCGGGCCGGTGCAACCGATTCTGGTGCGCGAAAAGCAGAAGATTGCGGGCCTGATTTGGATGAATGCGGACTTGAACCGGTTCCGTTCAGCCCCGTCCTATTATGCGGTAGCTTCGTCGCGGCCCATTTCTGAACTCGTGGATGAGCGGACCGCGGCCATTTACGAAATGGGCCTGCAGAACCTGCAGCTCTCCCCCGGCGGAGGGGCGCTTCCCGATAAGGAACGGCGCTTCGAGGCAGGCCTGCTGGATCTGCGTCGGCGTCAGGGCCTCTATTCCGAGAACCCTCGCGGCGTCGAAATCACCGATCGCGTCCTTTATCGAGCGACAATCACCATTCCGAGCCAGGTCCCGGTCGGGACCTATACGGCCGAAACCTTCCTGGTCGACCGCGGCAGGGTGCTGGCCGCTGCGACTCGTGACATTCAGATCGACAAATCGGGCTTCGAGCGATTCGTGGCTCTCGCCGCTCGCCGCCATGACTTCCTCTATGGCCTTGTTTCAGTTGCTTTATCGCTGGGATTAGGCTGGGCGGCGGCGGCCGCGTTCCGCAGGCGCTTCTGAAATTGCCCTAAGCCAATATTAACCGCTCCGCGGTAAAGCCGCGCTCACGAGTTTGAGATCGGGAGTGCGTAACCACATGACGGATCAGCCGAACCTGCGCCAGTTTCTGGACGAAGTCAGCAGTTTCAGCGAAGAAGACGCTTCGGCGCCTTCCGCCAAGGGGTCGCAGGGACCTCAGTCGGCGATCGGCGAAGTGATCGAGATCGCCGGATCGGGTTCGCAGATCCGCATGGATGCGGCCACTCTGACAGGGCTTCAGTCGCACTCCGACGCGTCCGTCGCCATGTCGGGCCAGGTCGGAAGCCAGGTGAAGATGAACGTCAGCGACAGCTGGTTGATCGCCAATGTCCGCACAATGCGGGCGAGCGACAAGGGCGAGATTGTCGCGCACGTCGACTTCCTCGGCGAAGGAACGAGGGATTCTGCCGGGAAGCTGGGCAATTTTCGGCGCGGCGTCACGCGTTATCCGATCCCGGGGGCCGAGGTATATCCGGTAACGACTGACGACATGCGCGCAATCTTCGCCGCGAGCGACGAGCCGCACGTTGAAATCGGCACCGTCTATCCGACCGACGACATTCGCGGCGCTCTTTACGTCGACCCCATGCTGTCGAAGCACTTCGCCGTGCTGGGATCGACCGGCACCGGCAAATCGACCTCGGTCGCGTTGATTCTGCACCGCATTTCGCAGCTTTCGCCCGAAGGTCACATCATGATGATCGATCCGCACGGCGAATATTCGGCGGCATTCAAGGGCTGCGGCGAAATCTTCAACGTCGACAACCTGCAGCTTCCCTACTGGTTGATGAATTTCGAAGAGCATTGCGAAGTCATCCTCACCACTCACGGGTCCGAGCGGCAGCGCGACGCGGACATCCTCGCCAAATGCCTGCTTGCAGCACGAACCAAAGGCAAGGACGTCAGTCAGTTCGGTAAGGTGACTGTCGATAGCCCGATCCCATATCTGCTGACGGACCTGCACGGGATCATCGTCAACGAGATGGGCAAACTCGAGCGGGCGGGGGAAACCCTGCCGTACCAGCGCATCAAGACCAAGCTTGAGGAGCTTCGCGCGGACCCGCGCTACACCTTCATGTTCTCAGGCATGCTGGTGTCGGACTCGATGGGCAGCCTGCTTGCCAAGCTCTTCCGGCTGCCGAGCCACGGCCGTCCCATCTCTATCGTCGACGTTTCGGGCGTTCCGTCCGAGGTCACGTCGGTGGTTGTGTCGGTGCTCGCCCGAATGGTGTTCGACTATGCGATCTGGTCGCGGACCGAAGCTCAGCGCCCGCTGCTGCTGGTCTGTGAAGAGGCGCACCGCTACGTCCCCAAGGACGAGGCGCAGGAGAGAGGCCAGGCCGTCCGCCGGATTCTCGAGCGTATCGCCAAGGAAGGCCGTAAGTACGGCGTTAGCCTGGGCCTGATCACGCAGCGTCCTTCTGACTTGGCCGAAGGCGTTCTGTCGCAGTGCGGCACGATCGTCTCGATGCGTCTCAACAACGACCGAGACCAGGCCTGCGTCCGCGCCGCCATGCCCGAAGGCGCGCGCGGCTTCCTCGACGCGATTCCCGCGCTCCGCAACCGCGAATGCATCGTCTGCGGGGAGGGTGTCGCCATTCCGATCCGCGTCCGCTTCGACGACCTCGAGCCGGAGAAGCGGCCAGCCTCATCGGATCCGAGCTTCGCACGTCTGTGGTGCGAGACCGGCGATGAAGCGGGAATCATCAACCGCACGATCAAGCGCTGGCGCGGTCACGGCCGCTGAGCCGCCGAGCGTAGCGACGCCGACGCCCGGCGTCGCCGGAGCAGCGCGAAGAGATGGCGACGCGCGGACCTCACACCGGGATGCTCGTTGCGCGCAACAGTCGCCGTATCCGGCCTCGGCCCAAACACAGCTGAGGTCAGATCAGCTGCGCTTCGACCCTATGCTCAGCAGAGCTTTCAGCCGAGCTTTCACCGCATCGGCAAGATGTGCGTCCACCACGGGTGCGCCGGCGAACCGGACTGATAGCGGATTCACCGCGGCGCCGTCCTTGCGCACCTCGTAGTGAAGATGGGCTCCAGTCGAGAGCCCCGATGACCCGACATAGCCGATCAGCTGACCCCGGCGGACCATTTCACCCGGATAGGCAGCGATCTGGCTCATGTGCGAGTAACTGGTCATGAGACCGCCGCCATGGGCGATTCGGACCTGCCGTCCATAGCCTCCTGCCCACCCTGCGCCCACGACCTGTCCATCTGCCGCCGCGACGATCGGACTGCCCCAGCTGGCGCCGAAATCAAGGCCCGCATGGAAGCGGCTGAAGTGCAGGATTGGATGATAGCGATATCCGAAATAAGAGGTGATCCGTCCCGCCACGGGCCACGCCATGTCTTCGGATGCGGGCGCAGGCTGCTGCGCATTGGCTACATCGATCCATTGACCACGGCCGTTCGTCGTCCAGCGGACGAGCTGCAGGTCTTGCGCTGCGGCGCGGTCGAGGCCGGCGTAGAGCAAGGCACCTTCCTGCCGTCCGCCGTCGCCGGCGCGCCGGCTGGCGAGGATCAGGTCGAAGCTGTCGCCCGTGCCGACATCGCCTCCGACATCAATCTCAGTCGCAAGCGCCGCGAGATATTGTGCGGCAGCCTGCGGCGAAGCACCGGCAGCGCGAAGAGACCAGTAGAGACCATCCCCAACTCGGCCGCGAATCCTAAGCGGGCTGTTGTCGATCGCTACCTTCGATTTCTGCAGGTGAAGCCCGGCGCCATCGCGATTGACGCGAAGGGTTTCGCCCAGTCCGCCGTTGAGGTGTGCGCTCGTGACCGGTCTCGTCGTTCCATTCTTCGGACCCAGCTCGAAAGCAACGGCCGTTCCAGCAACCAAGTTCGGCGCGGCGGTTTCAATCAAGTCACCAACCGCGACGGCGTCGCCATAGTCGGCGCCGGAACGCAGTAGCAGCGCACGAATGCTGTCGTTTGAACCCAAAATTGCCGTCAGCCGCACGCTCGTTCGCGCTGGCGCGACGGGGATTGGCTCTACGGCATCCGTTGCCGCCATCCGCATGCCGGTCGAGCCTCCAGTCGACAAGGGCGCGATTGCAAGCGCCTGCCACTGACGATGCTCGTCGGTCGAAAGGTCCCGGGCATGCGGCAAGGACGCCCAGGCAACGCCGCTGCACAGCAAAGCCGCTGCCCCGGCGCCCGTCCAACCCTTGTGCGGGAGCGCGGGCGAAAGCGTCAGCGCGCTGCCCGTTCGGCGGCCGAATGGCCGCGGTTGGCTGAAATGCTCCGTCAGCACCCCGCCGTGATCGCCAATCAAGGTTAAAACCGCCCTAATTCGCGCGATTTGGAACCTTGCGTTCCTCTGGGGCGCTGCCACATTTGCGATGATGGTGCAGCGTTCAGACGCTTCGGTTCGGGCGATCCTCGGACCGACCAACACGGGGAAGACCTACCTCGCGATCGAGCGGATGTGCGGTCATTCTTCGGGAGTCATCGGCTTCCCGCTAAGGTTGCTCGCGCGCGAGGTCTATGATCGGGTCTGCGCGATGAAGGGTGAGAGGCAAGTCGCGCTCCTGACGGGCGAGGAAAGGATCGTCCCCCCGCAGGCACGCTATTTTCTCTGCACTGCCGAAAGCATGCCAGTCCCGGGCGCCGATACGCATCACGAAGGAGAGCTGCAGCGGGACTTCGCCTTCGCGGCGATCGATGAGGCGCAGCTAGGGATCGATTCCGAGCGCGGCCACGTCTTCACCGACCGCATGCTGCGTGCGCGCGGCCGCGAGGAGACATTGATCCTTGGCTCGAACTCATTGAAGCCGATCATTCGCGAGCTGCTGCCCGATGTCGAGATCGTGAGCCGGCCGCGCTTTTCGACGCTGCGATACGCAGGCAGCGTCAAATTGTCGCGGCTTCCGCCGCGCTCTGCCGTCGTCGCCTTTTCCGCCGAGCAAGTCTACGCGCTTGCCGAGATGCTGCGGCGCTTTCGCGGCGGCGCGGCTGTTGTGATGGGCGCCCTGTCGCCGGCGACGCGCAATGCACAGGTCGCGATGTTCCAACGCGGGGAGGTCGATTACCTCGTTGCCACCGATGCCATCGGCATGGGGCTTAACATGGACGTCACGCATGTCGCCTTCGCCGGTCTCGAGAAATTCGACGGCCGCAGGGACCGGCGTCTGACAATAGCCGAAATGGCGCAGATCGCCGGCCGCGCCGGGCGCCACCAGAAGGACGGAAGCTTCGGCACGCTAGGCTTGGGGTCGGAGGAAAGCGTCGGTCTGAGCGAAGAGGAAATCGCCGCTATCGAGGAGCATCGTTTCCGCCCGCTCGATTCCGTCTACTGGCGCAATGCCGCGCTGGACTTCAGCGACGTTCGAACGCTGATCGCGAGCCTTGAGCGGAAGAGCGACGACCCGTTGCTTCGACCCGCCCCCGAAGCGATCGACCTTGCCGTCCTCAAGCTTATCGCTGAGGACCCGGCGATTGCCGCCAAACGCGGCGAGCAGGCTCGGCGTCTTTGGGCAGTCTGCGGCCTACCCGACTTTCGCAAGATTGGCGCGATGCATCACGCACGCATGGTCCGCCGTTTGTTCAGCTACATCGGCGAGGGCGGCCATGTTCCCCACGAATGGTTCGGGGCCGAAGTCGCTCGTCTCGACAATATGAGCGGCGACATCGAGGCGCTCGCGGACCGCCTCGCCGGGATCCGCAGCTGGGCTTATATCGCGCACCGCGCTGACTGGCTGAAGGAACCGGCCAAATGGGCCGAGCGGACGCGCGAGGTCGAGGCCAGATTGAGCGACGCCCTCCACGAGCGCCTCACGCAACGCTTCGTCGACCGCCGGACTGCGGTGCTGGTACGCGACATCGGAGCGCGGGGCTCCGACGCATTGCCAGTGACCGTCGCCGCCGACGGCGAGGTGAGCGTTGGGCCAGAACCGATTGGCCATCTCGCGGGCTTCGAGTTTCGCGTGGACCCGTCCGCGCGTTTGGCCGACAAGCGCTTGTTGCTCGCCGCCGCCGAGCGCCGGCTTGGCGATGAGCTCGACCGTCGGGCGGCTGCGCTGATCGACGCGCCCGACCAGACATTTGCGCTGACAGTCGAAGAATCAGGCGGCTTAGCGATCACTTGGCAAGATCATATCCTTGCGCGCCTCGCGGCTGGACGATCGCTGCTGGAGCCGGCGATCCGGACTGCTCGCACTCTCGACCGTCTGTCCACCCCGACGCGCGCCGCGCTGCGGGGGCGTCTCGAACGCTGGCTGGACAACCAGATCGTCCGAAATCTGCGGCCGCTCGAGAGACTCTCGGCAGCTGCAACCGATCCGGCGACATCGCCCGGTGTGCGCGCGCTCGCGGCCATGCTCACGGATGCCGGCGGCGTGCTTCCGCGCAAGACCATGCTCAGTGCAATCGCCCATCTCGAGCAGGCTGATCGGCAGGCGCTGCATAAGCTGCAGGTCCGCCTGGGGCCGCTCGATGTGTTCCTTCGGCCCGTGCTTAAACCTGCAGCCCAGTTCTGGCGCGGTGCCTTGCTCGGCGTGCGCGCGGGCCAGCCGATGCCGTCATTGCCCGCCGCTGGAGCGGCTATGCTGCCAGCCGAAGCGGACGCCCGCGGAGCCGCGCTCGCTTATCGCAGACTCGGCCGAACTTGGCTCCGGGTGGATCTCGCCGACCGCCTCGCCAGTCATGCGCGTAAGGTGCGCTCCGCCGGCGGCGACGACCCAGTCGACCAAGCGCTCGCCACCTCGATTGGCCTCGACAATGCTGCGATTGGACTGCTGATGATGGAAATCGGTTTCACGCGAGCGGGCGATGCCTGGCGTTGGCGTGGCCGCCGCGGTCCGCGGTCCGATCGCCGCGGGCCCCGTTCTCACGCCTTTGCCGAGCTGGCGAAGCTCAAGAAGAAGTGAGGATCGACCGTTATCTCCATTGCATCCGCCTGGTGAAGAGCCGCACCCTCGCTCAAGCGGTGATCGAAAGCGGCTACGTGCGGGTCGACGGTAAGCGTGTCGAAAAGCCAAGCGAGGACGTTCGCGTAGGCAGCACAATCGCGCTGCCGTTGCACGGGCGTGTACGGGTGCTGCGAGTCATCCGGTTGCCTGGGCGCCGCGGTCCCGCGCCCGAGGCCCGGACTTGTTACGAGGAACTGGGTTCTCCCCCGGGAATTGACGAGGACAAGCCTCGGGCATAGCGAAGTCCCCAAAGGGAGAGCTTGTTCATGACCTACGTCGTCACCGACGCCTGCATCAAATGCAAATATATGGACTGCGTCGAGGTCTGCCCGGTCGATTGTTTTTATGAGGGCGAGGTGATGCTCGTCATCAATCCCAGTGAGTGCATCGATTGCGGAGTGTGCGAGCCCGAGTGCCCGGCCGAAGCGATCCTTCCCGACACTGAAAGCGGCCTCGAGAAGTGGCTCGAGCTCAACACCACCTTCTCTGCCGATTGGCCGAACATCACCCGGAAGAAGGATAGCCCCGCCGATGCGGACGAGCATAAGGGCGAGGAGGGCAAGTACGACAAATACTTCACCCCTGATCCAGGCTCGGGTGACTAAACCCCTGTAACTGCCAAGTTTTCCGTCGAAGCTTTCGCAACCACTTAACCCCTGTCATATTCATTCTTGAAAACAGGGGAACCAAAGAATGCGCCACCTAATCTGCGCCGCGCTGGCGGTCAGCCTTGCATCGCCGTGCATGGCTCAATCAAAACCGCCTGCGGCCCAGCTACCGAGCCCCGAAGACCTTGCCAACCGCAACACCGTGACAGTCGGTGTCGGCGGCGCAGTGGTGCCGGATTACGAGGGTTCCGACGATTATCGGATCATTCCGGCAGCGGCGATTCGCGGCAAGGTGCGCGGCATCTCCTTCTCGACGCGCGGTACCTATCTCTATGTCGATGTTGTCCCTTCCCGCGGCGGCAAGGTCGACTTCGACGCAGGGCCCATAGCGGGCTTCCGGGTCAACAAGCGGCGTCACATAGAGGATGACATTGTCGAGCTACTGCCGAAGACTAAGACCGCGTTCGAAATAGGCGGATTTGCCGGAGTGAGCCTCCATGGCCTTACCAATCCCTACGACACACTAGCCTTCCGGCTTGACCTCACCCAGGCGCTCAATGCCTATGAGGGAACCAACTTCTCTCCGAATATCGAATTCTCGACGCCGCTGTCACAGAGGACTTATGCCGGCCTCTCGCTCGGCGCCGAATTCGTCGGCAACAAATATGCAGATTACTATTTCAGCATCACTCCCGAGGATTCCTTTGCCAGTGGTCTGCCGGTGTTTGAAGCCGATGGCGGCATGAAGAACTGGAAAGTGGGCCTGCTCCTCAATCAGTCGATCACCGGCGACCTGCTCGGCGGCTTTTCGATCTTTGGCGCGGCCCAATATTCGCGGCTGGTCGGGGACTTCAAGCGATCGCCGATCGTCTCGGATCGCGGCAGCGCAAATCAATGGCTCGGTGCCCTCGGGCTTGCTTACACCTGGTAGGGCTCAGCGCCGGTTGAGCAACTCGTCGACAATGCGATCCGCCGCCTGATCTGGCGTTAGTGTCGTCGTGTCGACGTGGATTTCCGGAGATTGGGGCGGTTCGTACGGGCTATCGATACCGGTGAAGTTCTTGAGCTCGCCGGCGCGCGCCTTGGCATAGAGGCCTTTGACGTCGCGCTTTTCCGCTTCCGCAAGCGGCGTGTCGACGAAGATTTCGAAAAACTCGCCTTCGGGGACCATTCGGCGCACCATTTCGCGCTCGGCCCGGAAGGGTGAGATGAAGGCTGTGAGAACGATCAGCCCCGCATCGGTCATCAGTCGGGCGACTTCACCCACGCGGCGGATATTCTCGATCCGGTCCGCTTCGGTGAAGCCGAGATCCCGGTTGAGCCCGTGTCGGACATTGTCGCCATCGAGGAGGAACGTATGCCGGCCCCGCGCGGCGAGCTTCTTCTCGACAAGATTGGCGATCGTCGACTTGCCTGCCCCCGACAAACCGGTGAACCAAAGCACTGCCGGCCTCTGCCCTTTCAGGCCGGAATGCGTCTCGCGGCTGACCTCGAGATGCTGGCGATGAATGTTGAGCGCACGCCGCAGCGCGAAGTGGATCATTCCGCAGCCGACTGTCGCATTGCTCAGCTTGTCCATCAGGACGAAGCCGCCGAGCGCGCGATTGGGACTCGTTCCCTCTACCGTATAAGGTTCGAAGACGATTTCGCGGTCGGTCGCGAGCTCAGCTACCCCGATGGCGTTGAGTCCGAGAGTCTTCGCGGCGAGGTGCTCGAGCGTGTTGACGTTCACCTCATATTTGGGCTCCTGGATCATGGCGGTGACGGTCTGAGCGCCAACCTTCATCCAGTAACCGCGTCCGGGAAGAAGCTCCTCGTCGGCCATCCAAACGATGGTCGTTTCGAACTGGTCGGCGGCTTCCGGTGGATCGCCCGCAGCGGCAATCACGTCGCCGCGCGAGCAATCGATTTCGTCCTCGAAGGTCATCGTAACCGACTGGCCCGCGACGGCCTCATCGAGATCTCCGTCGAGCGTGACGATCCGATCGATCCGCGTCAGACGACCGGACGGCAAAACGCGCACGTCCGCGCCCGGGCCAATCGTGCCCGACGCGATCTGGCCAGAGAATCCGCGGAAATTCTGATTCGGACGGTTCACCCATTGGACGGGCATGCGCATCGGCTTTTCCGCATCGGCCGCAGCATCAAGTGGAACCGTGTCGAGATGTTCGAGCAGACTGGGGCCCGTGTACCACGAAGTCCGCTCGCTTCGGCTCATCACATTGTCGCCGTTGAGCCCCGAGACCGGAATGGCGATCCAATCTTCGATGCCGATTTTCGCCGCGAACCCGCGATAGTCCGCGCAAATCGCATCGAATGCCGCCTGATCGTAATCGACCAGATCCATCTTATTCACGGCTAGGACGAAACGGCGGATACCGACCAGCTGCGCCAAATAGGAATGGCGCCGGGTCTGCGTCAGCACCCCCTTGCGCGCATCGACCAGCAGCACCGCAAGGTCGGCGGTCGACGCGCCGGTCACCATGTTGCGCGTATATTGCTCATGCCCCGGCGTATCGGCAACGATGAACTTGCGCTTCGCGCTGGAGAAAAAACGATAGGCAACGTCGATCGTGATGCCCTGCTCGCGCTCGGCCGAAAGCCCGTCGACGAGCAAGGCGAAATCGATCCGCTCGCCTTGAGTGCCATGCCGTTTGCTGTCGCTTTCCAGCGCGTCGAGCTGGTCATCGAAGATTTGCTTGCTCTCGTAAAGCAGCCGTCCGATCAGGGTCGACTTACCGTCATCGACACTCCCGCAGGTGATGAAGCGCAGCAGCTCCTTCGCTTCCTGCTGCGCGAGCCAGGCGCGCACGTCATGGCGGATCAGTTCTTCTTCGGACTCGAGCGGGCGGGACATCAGAAATATCCCTCCTGCTTCTTCTTTTCCATCGACGCGCTTCCGGCGTCCTTGTCGATCATCCGGCCTTGCCGCTCCGACGTTTTGGTGAGGAGCATTTCGGCGACGATTTCTTCGACAGACGCCGCATCGCTCTCAACCGCGCCGGAGAGCGGATAACAACCGAGCGTTCGAAAGCGGACCTTGCGCAAAACCGCCGTGTCGCCGTCGAGGGGGAATCGCTCGTCATCGACCATCAGGATAAGCCCGTCGCGCTCGACCGTCGGACGCTCGGCGGCAAAATAAAGCGGCACGATCTCGATCTTCTCGCGCAGGATATATTGCCAGATGTCGAGTTCGGTCCAGTTCGACAGCGGAAAGACCCGCATGCTCTCGCCCCGGTTCTTGCGAACGTTGTAGAGCGACCAGAGTTCGGGCCGCTGTCGCTTCGGGTCCCAGCGATGATTCTTGTCGCGGAAGCTGAACACGCGTTCCTTGGCGCGGCTCTTCTCCTCGTCGCGACGGGCTCCGCCGAAGGCCGCATCGAACGCATATTTGTCGAGCGCCTGCTTCAGACCTTCCGTCTTCCACATATCCGTGTGTACGGGACCGTGGTCGAACGGATTGATGCCTTTGCTTTCGGCTTCGGGGTTCCGGTAGACGATGAGCTCGATTCCCGGCTCCGCGCCGACCTTGTCGCGAAGCGCATACATGTCGCGGAACTTCCAAGTGGTATCGACGTGGAGCAGCGGGAAAGGAAGGGGGCTCGGAAAGAACGCCTTCTTGGCAAGGTGCAGCATCACCGCGGAATCCTTGCCGATCGAATAGAGCATCACTGGGCGGGCAGCCTCTGCCACCGTCTCGCGCAGGATATGGATGCTCTCGGCTTCGAGCCGGTCGAGATGCGTCAGTGAACGCATGTTGAGTTCAGACCCCCGCTTAGGTAGCCGTCCGCTCCCACGCCGCGAGAGAGGCATTGGGCACCAAGGTCAGGCGTTTTCCTTCGCCTTCGCTTTGGGCTTCTTGGCTTCGGCCTGCTTATCGGATTTGCCGTCGATCGCGTCGACCAGCGGCTGGAGTCCCTCGCCATATTTTTTCCAGCGCTTCACCGACGTCTTGTAAATAGGCTTCCGCACCTGAGCGACGCTCGCCGTCTTTACGGGACGGTCGGATTTGTGGAAGTCGACGCATTTCTCGTTCCAAGGCAATCCGAGGAACTCGATGAGCCGCTTCGCCTCCTTCTCGGTGTCCGCCACGACATCTTCATATTGGACAGTGACGAGTACGCCCTCCGGAAGGACCTTGTGCCAATGATCGATCAGTTCGCGATATTTTCCATAATATCGCCCGAGTTCGCCAAGATCGTAGCTATGTGGCATGTCGTCCTTGAACAACTTGGTGAAGCCCGACAGGCAGGTATCCACGGGATCGCGCTGCGTGTTGATGAACCTGGCGTTCGGAAACAGCAGGTGAATGATCCCGACAAAGAAATAATTAGTCAGCAGCTTGTCGGTGACGCGTTTGGAATCACCGGACGAAGCAGTTAGCGTCTGCAGATAATTGTTTGCGACGATTTCCATCTGCGCCGGAGTCACCTTCGCCGCGATCTCCGGATATTTTGGGAGCGATGGGAACCGGTCGCGCAATTTGCCCAGTGCGTAACTCAGATATTTGACCTCGCCCGCACCGTACACGTCCGGGTGGCTCGACAGGATCTGCTCGAGAAGGGTCGACCCCGAACGCGGCATTCCGATGATGAAAACCGGGCGTTCATCGTCGATCCCCGCGAATTTGCGGTTCTCGAAAACCTCCTTCGGAAATGCTTCCCGAATCTTGTCGAAGAAACCGTGCGTTTCTTCCTCGTTGTAATCGAGCTGCCGCCGCTTCATGCGCCCGCCCGTGATGTAATGCTCGAGTGCCCTCTCGTGCTCGCCGCGGTCTTCGAGACCCTTGGCATAAGCGAAGTGGAGGGCGAGGAATTGGTTTGCCTCGGGGTTCCGGGCCGATTTGAAGATATTGTCCATTTCCTTGAACAGATCGTCGCCCTCGCCTTCGGAATAGTCCACGAGGTCGTTGAGGTTGGCGTAGGCGCCGTACATTCTCGGATTGCGCTTTAGCGCCTTCAATATGTACTCGCGGGCCTCGTCCATACGGCCGACGGACTTGAGCGCAACTCCATAGAAATTCAGCGCTTCGGGACTCTCAGCATTCGCTTCGACCGCGCGCTGAAGGACCTCCAGCGCTTCGTCATAGCGGTCGGTCTCATGAAGGACCTGTCCGAGGATCGTCAGCGCTTCGGCGTTGCCGGGATCTTCGGCAAGCACGAGCCGAGTGGCCTGCTCCGCTTGGGCAACGGCGTTTCGCCGCAGCTGAATGCGCGCCGTGATCAACAACGTTTGTGCGTGTTTCGGAGCGAACTTCAGCGCATCGCCAAGAATACGCAGCGCCTCGGTGTCCTTCTCCTGGGCGACATAGAGATTCGCCAAATTGTCATAGGCTTCGACATATTGAGAATTTTGGTTGATTGCCTTGCGCAGGGCATGCTCAGCTTCTTCGAGCTGACCCTGCTGCTGAAGCAGAGTTCCGAGGTTGTTATATGCTTCTGGATAGCGCTCTCGCTGAATGAGCGCGTCCTGATAAGCTTGAATTGCGCCGTCGACATCACCCGTCAAGCGCAGCGCATTGCCCAGGTTGTTGTGCGCCTCGGCCATTTGCGGCCTGGCTTCGATCGCTTGACGATAGTATTCGACCGCGCGTTTTGGCTGTCCCCGGTCGAAAAAGGTGATCGCGAGATTGTTCAGCGCCTGGGAATTGATGGGATCGAGCTCGACCGCCTTCTCAAGCACTTTCGCTGCTTCCTCAACTTCGCCTCGCTGCCGAAGAACCTCCCCGAGGTTCCCATAAATACTTGCGGCCTTGGGCGCCAACTCCATTGCACGGCGCAGGCTCTCGACCGCTTCGTCTCCGCGCCCGACCGCGTTCAGGGTCACGCCAAGAATATTATGGGCGTCAGCATTCGTCGGTCTCGCGGCGATGATTTGTCGGCAGGCCCTTTCCGCCTGGTCGTATTTGCGTTCATTGAACAACCGGCCGGCCATCTCGACGGCCTTTTCCGCCGTAACATTGACCTTGCCATGTTGAGCGCGCTGGATCGCCTCATTAGTGTCCTCGACGGGGGGCGCGCTGGGCTGATTTAGCCTCGTACGCGCTTGTGCGGGTGCTGATTTGCTCTTGCTCATGATTCGGCCGTTCTAGTCGGAAATCGGCTTCAACATAAAGAAAGAAGAGGGAATTTCTTCCCTCTTCTCCCCTTTTTGCCTGCCCGGTTCCAGAGAACTCCAGTGAAGTGCCCTGGTATCGGAACTTACTGTCCGCGCTCTCCGCGCTCTACCGGTGGCGGAGGAGGCGGCGGCGGTGGCGGCGGCGGCGGCGGAGGCGCTGCTTCCGGTGGTGGCGGAGGCGGCGGCGGAGGCGGCGGCGGAGGCGCCTTCGCACCCAGCGGCAGGACAATCTTGAAGTTGCCGCTGTGGCTCGTGATGTCGCTGTTGAACTCGCCTTCGTAGCCGATCCTCAAGTCGACCATGCCGACCTTTCCGCCGACGCTGAGGCCCGCGAGGAAGGTGCCTCGCTTCTGGCTCGCCGAGATGACGTCGAATGCACAGGTGTTGATCTGGCACTGGAACGCCTCGGAGATGTCGGTGCGCTTGTCGCCGAAACGGTGACGGTAGCCGAGGTTCACTTCTGGTACCACTCCGCCCAGCTGCATCGCCCACTTCACGCCTGGCGTCAGGAAGCTGTGGTTGGCCTTGTTGCTGTCGAGGTGCAGTTCGGCGCCCGAGACCCCGTTTTCGATGAACTCATCCATCTTGGCGTGGGCGTAGTCGTAGTTGAGGTACGGCGTGACCACCGAGTTCTCGCCAACCGGGAAGCGGTACCCGCCATGCAGACCGAAGGTCCACATCTTGACGTCCGGATCGCCTGAGACCTGGGTAGCGAAGGTCGCTCCCGGAGCAAGACCGGCGAAGCCGATGCTGCGCTGGCTGTCGCCATCGTACCAGGTGTAGGTGGTCATCGCTTTGATGTAGAACGCGCCTGGATCGTAGGTGCCATAAAGGCCGACCTGCCAGCCGTCCGCGTCAACCTTGTCGTCGAAGAGGTGATCTTTGACGTGGTTCTTCACATAACCCAGGGCGCCACCGACGATGGCCGAGTTGCCGACGCTGGTGTCGACGCCAATTAGACCCGTGAACCGCTTCGCCTTGGCTGTTCCAGCCTCGCTGTCGCCATCGGCCTTGCGCCACTGATAGTCGAGCTGACCCCAAACGTGGATCGGGCCACTCGCACGGCACTCGAGCACCGAGCCGGCCAGCGCCGGAACTTCGCAGTTCGTCGCATTGGCGAGCAGGTCGTTATAGTGCACGCCAAGGCTCGGGAACGACTGCAGGTAGTTGGCGTAGCTCGCGCCAGCCAGCTGGTTCAACGCGGTGTTGAAGTTCGCCACGTCGGTGAACAGGAACAGATCCGCGAGCAGATCCGCGAAGCCGCCCGTCAGCGTCGGATCGAACAGACACTCAAGACCGTTGGCGGCCGATTGGCCGTTCTGGTTAAGGCCCGCAATCGCATTGAACGGAATGCGGCTCAGGGTCAGGTCGACATTGTTGGCGTCATCCAGGATGCAGCCAAAGTCGAGGAACAGCGAACCGGCAAAGGCTCCGCCGATCTCACAGCTGTCGAAATCACCGTCGCGAACGTTGGCGTCGATCACATTGTCCCAGAAATACTCGTCCGCGAACAAGCCGCCGGCAGGAGCAAACCGCGCCTCCAAGGTCCCATCGAGATGCGCCGTATTGGCGAACACGATCGGATAGGTCCCCGGAACCTGGTCGCCACCGGTCTCCGGCTCGAGGCCGAAGGCGATCGTTCCTGGCGTGCCGTCCAGCGGCGCGCGCATGTCGAGCGTGTCGATGACCGCATAGGACGGACCGTCATACTGCGCCGGATCGCCCGAGAAGCGCGGATCCTCCAGCACCAGCACGCCGCCATTGTTGATGTTAACCGTGCCCTCGCCAAACAGGCCGCTGTCAAGCGTGAGGGTGGTCACACCCGCGGTCACGAACTCGGGATTGATGATGCCGTCGAACGACGTCTCGTCGTCCGTGACATTGATCACATCGCCCGGATTGATGTCGATGTTACCGTAGATGCTGCCACCCAACAGATTGATCACGGTCTGGTTCTGGAGACCGCCATCGCCGGTGAAATCGCCGGCCACGTCGATCGCCATTCCGCGACGCCACGTCGCTCCACCGTCACCGCTCTGGCGAACGATGATGTTGCCCGCATTGTTGATGGTGAAGACGTCGGCCGTTGGCGCTAAGGCCCCGCTCACCGCGTGGATGCCGTAGGCCGTCGCAACGGGAGGTCCCGTCGGATCGAGCGGATCGGGGATCGCATCGCCATTGGCGGTGATTGCGTCGACATTGATCGAGCCGAGGTTAGTGACCGTCCCGTCGACTACCCCGCCCCCCGCGATGAGGATTCCGGTCGCGGTTGCGTTGCTATTCGCGGACACCAAAGTAATGGTCGTCGCCGTCGTTCCGACGCCGGTGACCGTCGTCCGCGTGGACGCGCCGCCGGCAGCGTTCGCGACCACGTTGATCGTCCCCGCGATGACCGTCGCCGTCGTGCCAGTACCGGTGACGATACCGTTGGCGACCGATGCGTGGTTCGCGGCCGTGCCGGTTTGGGTCGCCGCTATGCCGATCGCTCGCGCAACCGCAGGCGCGAGCGGTCCTGCCGCCGTCGCATTCGCATTCACACTGAACGCGCCTATGTTGACGATGTTCGCCGTGAGCGGAGTTCCGGTCGGGGCGTTAGCCACGTAACCGATTGCTTGGGCTGCCGCACCGGCGATGGTGTTGGTCGCGCCAGATGCGTGCGCGTTCGCCGTTACGTTGAACGAGCCGCTGTTGAAGAAGCTGTTGGAGCTAGCAGACTGGATCGCGCCGATCGCGACCGCCTGCGCAACGGCGGTGTTCGCGAGCGCCGTGCCGGCTGTCGTTCCCGCCGTTGCATTCGCCGACGCGAGGACGCTGAATGTGCCAGTATTGGAGAAGACGGCAACATTCGCCACCTGCGCGACGCCGACTGCAACCGCCGCCGCGGCCGCTGTACCAGGTGCTAGTGTTGTCGTGCCGGTTCCACCGACAGCGTTGGCGATCGCGGACACGTTGAATGCGCCGCCATTAACGAATACGGCTGAGCCGACGGCCGGCGTCGCTGCGGTCCCACCGAGCGTACCGGTTGCAAAGGCCGACTGGAATGCGCCCGCAGCTGTAGCCCTGGCGCTGGCGTTGAAGCCGCTCGCGTTCGCATTGGCGGCAACCACGATCGAGCCGCTGTTGGCCACTGAGGCGATCGCATTGCCGCCGCTTGCCGTAGCGATCTGGTGAATCCCCCAGGCGTTGACTGCAAGCGCGGCCGCCGTGCCTGTGGCGTTGGCGTTGGCGGTGGCGGCAATTGTCATTGTGCCCGAGTTACTGACTAGCGCCGTGGCGGAACCATTGGTTGCCCCGACCGACTGGTGGATCGCATCGAGAACTACGGCGGTCGCGGCGGCCGAAGTTCCAGTCGCGTTGGCAAGTGCGGCGATGTTCACCGCGCCCGAGTTGGTGAGGGTGGCGTTCGCGACGCTACCAAAGGCGAATTGGGCGATTGCCCCGCTGCTGCCCGTCAAAGTGGATCCGCCGACGTGGGCGAAAGCAGCCGCCGGGCCCGTTACGGTTGCGGTGTCGCCGGTGCCCGTGATCGCGGTTGCCGTTGCCGAAGCCGCGATGTTGATCACCCCGTCATTGTCAATGACCGCAGCGGCTGCGCCGGAAGCAAATGCACCCTGGAAGATCGCTCCGCTTGTAATTGAAGCGCTCGCGGCGGCTCCGCCGGCGGTTCCATGCGCAAAAGCTGCGGCGGTGATATTGATCGCGCCGGAAGTGGTCACGGTTCCGCCCGTGTTCGGGTCGTTGAAAACGGGATTGATCAGCGAGACCGTCGCATTCCCGGCGGCGGTAGCCACCTGAATCAGGCCGCCCGCGACAACGGCTGTCGCCGCTGCAGCGCTGCCCGACGCCGAGGCAAGCGCATCGATCGTGAGCGTGCCGCTGTTGTCGACGACGAGGCCGACATCGCCGAGGCCCGCAGTCGCCTGGACGATCGCTGAACCGACAAAGGCGTTGGCCGCGGCGGCGCCGGCCGCGGTCGCCGATGCGATCGCGCCGACTTCGGCGCTGCCGGAGTTGGTCAGCGTGCCGCCGGTCGTTCCGGGGTTATGAACGATCTGTCCGCTTGCGGTTGTCGTCACAAGGGCCGTCGCCGTCGGCGTGGCCGTATCGATCACACCGAAGAAACAGTTGGCCGTGCTCGCTAAATCGCAGAGCTCGACGGTGGAAGTGACGGCCGTATCGCCCGCGTAGGTACCATCCACCAATCCGTCATGAGGCGCTGCCATGGCAGGCGCGGCGAGGCCAAGAGCTGCGAGCGAGGCACCCGTGAGAAGTGCAATCCGCCGTTGCGAGGTCGTCATTTATGTATCCCCTGTTTTTGGCCGCGGCCGCGGTCCTTGGTTACTCCACTGGATTGTGCCCCTGGAGGACCGCAAACTCCGAGCCGCGCAACGGCACGCGCGCAGCCCGCCCCCAAGTGGAACATTCCTTAAGCATGGCTTATCGCGGCAAACCGCCAAAAGAAAAGCGGAAAAGTTGATGTGAATTGGTATTGACGTGATCTATGTTGCCGCCGCGCAACAGTCGGTGAGCCCTTGTGAGGACGGCATCACGCGCGCGCGGGTTAATTCTGCAGAAGCAAGCCCTAACCGATTGAGCAGGTTCAGTTGGCAGCAATGTTGGCCGTCCGAAAAAGGCGCGGTCGACGGAAGCGGGCGGACTCGTTATGCGCCCGCACGCCTTTAAATCCCGAATTTCTACCAGGGGAGATTTTTCGTGCTCAATTCCTACGTTTCACTCGCTGCCGCGGTTGCGCTCGGCATTACAGCGCCGGCGTTCGCGACCGCCGCAGCCCAACCGACTGCCGCCAAGCCTGCCGCGCAGCAGGCCGCTCCAAACCGAACCGCAGTGCTCAAGAATCTCGAAACGAGCTTCAAGACCCTTGACGCCAATGGCGACGGAACGTTGAGCCAATCTGAGATCGCCGCCGCCGAAGCCAAGAGCCAACAGCAGCGGCTAACCACCGTCCGCTCGAAGATCGAGGAGGAGTTCACCAAGCTCGACACCAACAAGGACGGACAGCTGAGCAAGGCCGAATTCATGGTCGCGGCGCCGAAATCGGCCGGCGCGGCCCCCACCGGCGCCAATCTCCTCGCACAGTTGGACAAGAACAAGGACGGTAAGGTCACGCCCGACGAATATCGTGCGCCAATCCTGTCGCGCTTCGACAAGGCCGACACCAACCACGACGGAACGCTGAGCCAAGCGGAGCGCCAAGCGGCCACCGCGGCGGCGCGCAAGAACTAGGCCACCGTTTTTCGAACTTCTCGCGAAAGCCGCGTGTCTCCTATGGCGCGCGGCTTTTTCGCGTCCTAAGGATGACTCTTCCCCGGGGAGCCCGCTTGGGCTGAGAGGCAGGCGTAGCGCCCTGCGACCCGTCGAACCTGATCCGGTTGAGACCGGCGGAGGAAGAGGAGAGTCCAGATGGCCGACGCGCCCGCCCGCACCGAGATTCAAGTCACCACCGGGTCGATTCGCGGCTCGCGCAAGATCTATGTCGATGGCCGCGACGGCGTTCGGGTCGCGATGCGCGCCGTCGATCTCGAGTCGTCGAGCGGAGAGCCGCCAGTCGTGCTCTACGACACCAGCGGCCCCTATACCGATCCGCAGCAACGCATCGACATCATGGCCGGATTGCCCGAGCTCCGCCGCGAGTGGATCTACTCGCGCGGCGATGTCGAGGAAGTCGACCAGCGCGAGATTCGGCCGGAGGATAATGGCCAACTCGGCCCCGACCGCAGCGGCGGCGTTCAGCCCTTCCCCCGAGTTCGCAAGCGTGTCATCCGCGCCAAACCGGGCGCCAACGTCACCCAGATGCATTACGCTCGGGCCGGAATCGTCACGGCCGAGATGGAATATGTCGCGATCCGCGAAAACATGGGCCGCGAAGCCGGGCTGAACGCTGCCCGCGACGGCGAGGACTTCGGCGCCGCCATTCCCGATTTCGTCACCCCCGAGTTCGTCCGCGACGAAGTCGCCCGCGGCCGAGCGATCATCCCCAACAACATCAATCACCCCGAAAGCGAGCCGATGGCGATCGGCCGCAACTTCCTGGTCAAGATCAACGCCAATATCGGCAACAGCGCCGTCGCCTCCGACGTCGCCTCCGAGGTCGACAAGATGGTGTGGGCGATCCGCTGGGGCGCCGACACGGTCATCGACCTTTCGACCGGCCGCAACATCCACGATACGCGCGAATGGATCATTCGCAATTCGCCGGTGCCGATCGGCACCGTCCCCATCTACCAGGCGCTCGAGAAGGTCGGCGGCATCGCCGAGGACCTGACTTGGGAGATCTACCGCGACACCTTGATCGAGCAGGCCGAGCAGGGCGTCGACTATTTCACCATCCACGCCGGCGTCCGCCTGCCCTACGTCCCGTTAACCGCCGAGCGCGTCACCGGGATTGTCAGCCGCGGCGGATCGATCATGGCCAAATGGTGCCTTGCCCATCACCAGGAGAGCTTCCTCTATGAGCGCTTCGACGAGATCTGCGAGATCATGAAGGCGTACGACATCGCCTTCAGCCTCGGCGACGGCCTCCGCCCCGGATCGACCGCCGACGCCAATGACGAAGCGCAGTTCGCCGAGCTCTACACATTGGGCGAGCTCACGAAGAAAGCCTGGGCGCACGACTGCCAGGTGATGATCGAAGGTCCCGGCCACGTGCCGATGCACAAGATCAAGGTGAATGTCGAAAAGCAGCTCGAGGCCTGCGGCGAAGCGCCCTTCTATACGCTCGGCCCGCTCGCGACCGACGTAGCGCCAGGCTACGACCATATCACCAGCGCGATCGGAGCGGCGATGATCGGCTGGTTCGGCACCGCGATGCTCTGCTACGTCACGCCCAAGGAGCATCTCGGCCTTCCCGACCGCGACGACGTGAAGGTCGGAGTCGTAACGTACAAGCTCGCCGCCCATGCGGCCGACTTGGCCAAAGGCCACCCCGCCGCGCGACTATGGGACGACGCTCTGTCCCGCGCTCGCTTCGATTTCCGCTGGCGTGACCAGTTCAACCTGTCGCTCGATCCGGACACGGCCGAGGCCTTCCACGACCAGACCCTTCCGGCCGAAGGCGCCAAGACCGCCCACTTCTGCTCGATGTGCGGCCCCAAATTCTGCTCGATGAAGATTACTCAGGAAGTGCGCGAGTTCGCGAAGGCGCACCAACAGTCGTTCGTCCCGAGCGAAGTCGAGGGGCGCGGGCAGGACGTTTCAGAAGCCGAGGCCGAGACCGGAATGGCCGCAATGTCGGAGAAATTCCATGACAGCGGCGGTGAGATTTACGTTCCAACGGCGGACTAGTCATGAAAGCATATGTCGCACTTTTGGCCGTGATTGCCGCTGCGGCCTCGCCGCTGCTGGCGGAAGGCGCCGTTCCTAGTTCCACGGAAACGGCCGCTGCGCGGCAGCTCTACGCGTTGCTACTCACCCCCGGTCCAGCCTGGAAACAGGGGCTTCCGTTCGCCAAGCAAGGTTTGGAGGCCCATTTTTACTACTGGAAAGACCTCTTCAAAAAAGGCCGCATCGCGACTGCGGGACCGCTGGGCTCGGACGGCGGTTTGGTGCTACTCTTCGCCGAAGACCTCGGCGAGGCCGAAGCGATCATGCGTTCCGACCCGGCGTTCAAGTCGGGCGTCTTCCTGGGAAGCGCGCGCCGTTACGAGCCCCCGATGATCAATGCGGACTCGCTGGGCAGCCAGCGAAGTGATGCAAAGGGAGCGTCTTTGAGCCCAGACGCGCGATCGCTCAGACGACCACAGGCTCTGGTCCCTTAAATGACTGAGGCGTATCCTCCCCGCGCCGAATCGCCGCGTTGGGGGCAACCATGCGCAATATTCGGCAGTTCGAAAGAAGAGCCTTTCTTTCTGGTTTCGGGGCAGTCTGCCTGGCACGAGGAACGCCCTCCATCGGCCAGACGCAACCGACCCTTCGCTGGTCGCACCCGATCAACTGGGATACGCTGCGTTCGTGCCCACCTTCGCGGCCGCCTACTCAACGCCAGTCGATTGTGCCGACTTGGCGCTGGACTCATTGATCACATTCGCCGCTCAAAAACAGCTTCCGGTGCGCCTGTTCGACTTCGATGGGCCCGGTCATTCAAAGCGGTGGCTAATCTATGATCCGCGCGTCGACGACTGGCACAGACTCAAGGCCGTCCTGATGCAGCAGCTCGGTGCAATCAACGTCATCGAAAACAGCCGCAAGATCACTCTGCCCGAGGTTCGCGCCGGCGACTTGATCATGCACGAAAACGATTCCGGTTGGGGAGACTATACAGGTCACACTCGCGTGCTTCTCTCAGCGACCTATGATGCGAACCAGCACGACTATTCATCAGGCGATACGAGGGCACGTTGCCGCCCGTGATACCAGTGCTCAAGGAAAGCTGGTTCAACGATATCGGGCACATCTACGAAGACGCGCCGCGAAGATGGAACTTCGGCCAATTCGGCATGCGCTAGTTCAATCGGACGCCGCGCAGGGGCTGCCGGGCAATCAGCCCAAGCTGTTCACGCCGGCTCGCGTTGTCGGACGAAGCGCCGACCTGATCACTCGCACAAATCTGTGGATTCGTTGAACTTTTGACCTTGGAACTCACGCGAATCTCGTTGATTCTCGCACCATGACCCTGATCGTCTTTCGCCATCTGCCCGCCGTTGCCGCGGTCGAGGAGCAGCTTCGCCTCCAGTCCCGCGGCCTGCTGCCCGACGACGAGATCGAGGAGCTGCCGCATCTCATCGACGACGCCTCGCGCGCCTTGTTCGGCATCACCGCGAACGAGACGCTCTATCCGGCGCTGCCCGACGCAGTTCGCGCCCGATATGTCCGCGCCGAATGGGAGGTGAATTTCGATCCGCTCGGCCACTATTCGCGCGATCCGAACGCGCATTGGCGCCGCTTCGGTCTCGATCTCTGCTGCGAACAAGGCCGCTCGCTCCATTGCCTCGAGGTTTTCGGGCGGCAGCTGATCTGCGTCCTCGACGGGCTTCACCCGAACGCGGTCCTGGCCTTCGCCGAGAGCGAGATGCCTCGCGCGGCTTGAGCCGATTCACATTTCGCTGTCCTACAGCACCTCGATTGTGATCCAAGCTGGTCGATGCACCAGCACGATTCTCGCAAAGTCCCCGACCCGCGAAGCGGCGGCTTGACCGCGCGGCCACCCAACCAAAATGGAAAGAGGCGAAAGGCCCCAATTCTCATTCATTGGCGGCGGAGGCGCGCACGCGCGAGTCAGTGTGAACATTGTGAACATTCGGGCCGCGTTAAGGTGAAAACCGCCGCCCGATTGCCCGAGCGGCGGCTTTGCTCTCCCGTGTGATGTTGCCTCAGGCGGCTTCGACCTGGCGCTCCTGCTCCTCGACCATCGCTTCCGGCAGGCCGGCTTCCGGATCGACCGGCTCGGCCTTACCCGCGGCGACCTCCCGCTCGCGCTTGTCGAAAAAGGCCGCGCGGCTCAAACGATGCTTGAGCGACGCCGACGGGTTGGCCGGCGACGGGCCGCGATGGGCGCGCTCGACCCAGGTCTCACCCGGGCAACGGTCCGAACCGTCGTCCAACGATTCGTCGCAAGGCTGCGCATTGCCCCAGGCAAAGGCCGAAGCTTCTGTTGCCGCGGGCTGATCCTGGAACATGGGCTCGTCGAACAGAGGGTCACGCGGCTGGGCTGCGGCGGTTTCCGTTACATGCTCGGCCGTCTCTGCATTCTCACGCCTCTTTCGCCGCGAGAGCGCGAAGGCTCCGGCCCCGAGCACTAGCAGGGCGAGTGCCCCACCGCCATACACGAGCATCTGCTCGTTGACCGCAGGCTCGGCCTTACGCGCTGGCTTGGCCGTCGGAGCCGGCTGGGCATTCTCGTTCAACGCCGGGCTTTTCGACAGGTCGACGATCGGCTTGGGGGCCTTCGCATAGGTTGGGGAAAGCGCCAATGCCGCGGCAATCGCGGCGGCGCCGGCTCGTGCATAGAGCATCTTGGTCGTAATCATCATGCCGCAACAACGGTTGATAGGCCAGGTAAGTGTCGGATTATCGGCGATTTGAGGGATTGCATGGACGAAATGAACGCCTCGTTCAGCTCCGCGAAAGGTTCCGTAATCCGCCGCAATATGATGCGGTTTTGTCGCTACCGGGTCTCAGCGCGCCAGCGCGCGGCGACGCGGTCTGTCACAAGGGCGATCCCGACAAGTTGCGTGTCAGATGCTCGCGCCCATACTCCGCCGCCATTTTCGAGGCCGCGCAATGAATCTTCATACTTGGGCCTTTTCGCGTGATGGGAGTAGAAAATAGCCGTGACGCATTTCCTCCTCTTCTATGAGGCCGGTCCGGAATATCTGGAGCGTCGGCCGCAGTTGCGGCCGGAGCATCTGAAGCACGCTTGGGATGCTCACGAACGCGGCGAGCTGATCGTCGCCGGGGCGCTCGCCCATCCGGTCGACGGCGCGGTGCTGATGTTCGGCGGCGAGGACAAATCCGTCGCGGAGGAGTTCGCCCGGGCCGATCCTTACGTCACCAACGGTCTCGTCGCCCGCTGGTACGTGCGTGAATGGACCACCGTCGTTGGCGAGCTCGCCGCGAACCCGGTCTGGCCGGAGGACCTATGAGCGCCGCGCCCGCGGAAGGCGGCTGTCTATGCGGCGCGATCCGTTATCGGGTCTCCAACGAGCCGGTCGCGACCACGCTCTGCCATTGCCGCTCCTGCCGCCGGGCGAGCGGCGGTACCAATGTCGCCTGGGCGGTCTTCGACCTTGCCAATTTCGAATGGCTGTGGGGGTACCCACAGGCCTATTCCTCGTCGCCTGGACTGGAGTGGCTGCATTGCCCCTGCTGCGGCACCCTCGTCGGCTATCGCCGCTCGTCGAGACCGACGCATATGGACATTACCACCGGCACGCTCGACGACCCCGACCGCTTCCCGCCCGCGGTAGAAATCTGGCTCAAGCATAAGATTAGCTGGGACGTACTCAATCCCGATTTGCCCACTCGCGATCGAAGCAGTCTCAATGACGACTGACGCGCCGATAAAACAGGAAGGGCGTCCGTTTTCGCGGGCGCCCTTCAACTTCAATGCACCTCCCGCTTCAAGTCAGTAGGAGTTGGTCGTGTTATCGCCCGAGTTGCGGACGGCATCAGCGGCATTCTCGGCATTGGCCTGGACGTTCTCGGCTGCGTTTTCGGCATTCGCCTCGATGTTTTCCGAAACGTTCGCGGCATTGGCCTCGATATTTTCGGCGACGTTCTCGGCGTTTGCCTCGATATTCTCCGCCGCATTTTCCCGGGGGCTCTGATTGCAGGCGGCAAGGGCAGCGAGACCGACAGCGACGGCCAGAGTAGTCGTGAGTTTCATCGGCTTTTTCCTGTTGATCGCGAAATGGCGCAAGCCAAAGCGCGCGAGAGGCGTCACGGTTCCGTAATATTTCCTCGCAACCGATCGAAACCGACGTCGTGCCTTGCTTCACCAGCCGCGTCACTACCGCGGCAATAGCGCCCCCCGCATCGGCTATTTCAGAGCCTTCACCGCCGCGAGCGTCTTCGCCACATGATCGCTCCAGTCGAGATCGTCGTGAACCATGACGACACGGCCTTTGCTGTCGATGACATAAGACGTGCGTGTAGTGAGCCCCGGATGCTCGGCCCAGGCCACGTCATAGGCTTTTTGAGTGGCCGGCGTTGCAGTGGCGACCGGAAACGCACTGCGGCATTCTTCGACTGAGAATTTCTTGAGGGTCGGAAGGTTGTCAGCCGACATTCCGATCACTTCGGCGCCGGCCTTCTTAAAGTCACCCACCGCTTCGCTGAAGGCGTGTGCCTCGAGCGTGCAGCCCTTCGTGAACGCCTTGGGGAAGAAATAGAGGACGACTGGCCCCTTCTTGAGTTCGTTCGCTAGCCGAAGCTTGAACGGCTTGCCGCCGACCGCGCCGGTCGTGACAAAGTCCGGAGCCTTGGCTCCAACCGGCAAAGCCGCCGTCGCGGGACCTGCCGCCACTCCAAACATCGCGAGACCAACCAAGAACTTGCGCATCTGCGAGTCTCCTTCGGCGTGTAGCCTTAGCGTGAGGCGTCCAAAAGCGCGAGCGTGCGCTCGTCGCGTTCGCCGGCGAAGAAGACGGCGAGGCCAGCGTCGAAGAGGCCTCCTGGCTCGACTCGATCGAACAAGGTGAGGCTCGAGCGCAGCTTCACGGCATCGACGGGGCCGAAGATTTGCTCGGCGGAGAGCTTGCCTTCCCATGGCAGAATCGCTTCGACGCACGCCCTCAGCCTCGATCCGAGGATGGCATGGCCGAGATAGGCACGCGCCTCCGCGATGGAGGCAATGGCGTAGAATTGTGCTGTGGGGCTCCGGCCAAGGCCGGCGAGCTGCGGGAAAATAAACCACATCCAGTGGCTTCGTTTTAAGCCGGCGGACAACTCTGCAAGGGCGGTCTCGAAAGTCCCATCCTGGGCATCGACGAAGCGTTCGAGATTGTAAGGGCCGATCACTCCGGCATCATGGGCCGGGAGCCGGCAGCGGGAAAGAGCGGCTCGCGCCTATTGGTGAGGCGCGAGCAGCCCGGCCAGAACGTAGAAGAGGATCATGATTGGGCCGGTGATCAAGGTCGCGGCGATGAAGCCCAGGCGAATGATCAACGGGTCGATGCCGCTATAATCGGCAAGACCGGCGGCGACGCCCATGACCTTGGCGTCGCGCCGGTTAATCAGGAAACGTCCGTTCATTTCGGTTTCCTTGTTGTGTTGAGGGGCTTCAGGCGATCGGCAGCGAAGTGGCGGCCGAAACGAGCAGAAGCGCGGAGACGAACGCACCGGCGAAAATGGTGGCAGTCGCACGGGCGGAAGCAAAAGTGGCGGACATCGTAAAACCCCTTTCATCTTTGGCGAACCCGACCATCGGGCCCACGCCAATATCATGCAGGGGGCGTGCCAATCGTAAAATGTCGTGTATTTTCAATGTCGCCTGTTGCTAATTGGCGAGAATTGCTAGCACTCGCCGCCGTCAGTTAGTGAAAAACACCAACCAGTGTCAGCTCGAGGTTGTATCGCCGCCGTCGGGGTGCAGCACCTGCGCCGTCATGTAGCTCGAATCCTGGCAGGCCAGGAACAGGAAGGAGGGGGCGACCTCGTTCGGCTGGCCCGGGCGGCCCATCGGCGTATCCTTGCCGAACTCCGGAATCTTTTCCGGCGGCTGCCCGCCCGACGGGTTGAGCGGAGTCCAGATCGGGCCCGGAGCGACCGCGTTCACACGAATCCCCTTCTTGACCAGGTTTAGCGCAAGCGAGCGAGTGAAGGCGGTTATCGCTCCTTTCGTCGCGCTATAGTCGAGGAGGCCGGGCGAACCTGCGTACATCGTCTCGGACGTGCAATTGATAATGGCGGAGCCCTCTTTGAGGTGCGGGGCAGCCGCCTGGGTCAGATAGAACATGCCGAAAATATTGGTCTGGAAGGTACGCCGCAGCTGCTCCTCGGTGATCTCAGTGACGTCCTTGTCGTAATGCTGCTCTCCCGCATTGTTGACGAGTATGTCCAGCCGGCCGAGTTCGCGAACCGTCTCTTCAACCGCACGTTCGCAGAATTTCTTGTCGCCAACGTCTCCGGCGATCGTCAGTGCTCGGCGCCCCTCCTTTTCTACGATTTCCTTCGTCTTGGCGGCGTCGTCATGTTCGCAAAGATAGAGAATTGCGATGTGGGCGCCCTCACGGGCAAACAGTGCGGCGACCGCCCGGCCGATACCGCTGTCAGCGCCGGTGATGAGAGCAACCTTTTCTTTCAGACGATCGGAGCCGCGATATTTGGGTTCCCAGTCGGGCTTGGGTTCGAGCTTGCTTTCGTGACCGGGCAGCTGATCCTCGTGAATCATCGGTTCCATAACGTCAGGCATGGCTCACTCCTTCGGTGCGATCCCCATGCCTTCCCTCTCGAACTCCTCGGCAGTCGCCTGATTGAGCTCGCCCTCTTTGGCGCTTTCGCCTCGCCGGCCGCGAGGCACTTTGGGTTTTCTTTTCTTTAGAAGCTTCATGCGCCCTACGAACCGTTGCGTCGCAACACAGTTCCGCACTTAGTCTCGGTTTGCGACGGTTGATCCACGCTCCTACCTTAAGTTCATGGCAGGCAAGGCAGTGACGCAGCAAAGACCGAGCGGTGGTTTCGGCGCGTTGTGGCGATTCTTGCCAATGCTCTGGCCTAAGGGCGAAACTGAGCTCAAGGCGCGCGTCGTCGCCGCGGTGGTGCTTGTGTTGGCCGGCAAGGCGGCCCTTCTTCTTATGCCATTCGCCTACAAGGCGGTGATCGACGGAATGTCCGGCCGCACCGTCGCCTTTGGTGTCGTCGCCGGGTTGGTCGCGGGCTATGCGACGGCGCGCTTTGCCGGAGTATTGTCGGACAATCTGCGCAATGCTTTGTTTGAAAAGGTCGGGCAGGACGCGGTTCGGCGGCTGGCCGGCAGCGTCTTCCGACACGTTCACGATCTGAGCCTGCGCTTTCACCTCGAACGCCGCACAGGCTCGCTCACCAAGATCGTCGAGCGCGGCACCAAGAGCATCGACATGATGCTCTATTTCCTCCTGTTCAACATCGCTCCGACGGTCATCGAGCTCGGCGCGATCTGCGTCATCTTCCTGGTGAAGTTTGGCGCCGGCCTGGTCGCGGCTACGCTCGTGATGGTCGCGGTCTACATCACCTTCACGCGCAAGGTCACCGACTGGCGCGCGCAGCTTCAGCGCCAAATGAACGAGGTCGACAACAAAGCCATCGGCCGTGCGGTCGATTCGCTTCTCAACTATGAGACGGTCAAATATTTTGGCGCCGAGGATCGCGAGGCGGGGCGGTATGAAGATGCCGTCGCTGCTTATTCGCGTTCGGCGGTCCGCAACGAAGTCTCGCTGGCCTGGCTCAACATCGGTCAGGCGTTCATCACCAACTTGATGATGGCCGGCGCGATGATCTTCACCGTCTGGGGGTGGAGCAAGGGCCGCTTCACGCCAGGCGACGTCGTACTCGTCAATTCGTTGCTGATGCAGCTGTTTCGCCCGCTCGACGCGCTCGGCTGGGTTTACCGGTCGATCCGGCAGGGCCTGATCGACATGGAAGCGATGTGGGACTTGCTCGATACGCCTGCGGAGGTCGTGGACAGGCGTGACGCCAAGCCGATCCACGTCACTCGCGGTCAGGTTCGCTTCGAAGATGTACGCTTTGGGTACGAGCGCGGACGAGAGATTTTGCAAGGACTCGACCTCGACGTTGTCGCTGGCACGAGCTGCGCGATCGTCGGGCCTTCAGGAGCCGGCAAATCGACGATCGCCCGCTTGCTCTACCGATTCTACGATCCTGTCGCGGGGCGCATCCTGATCGACGGTCAGGATATCGCCGACGTGACTCAGAAGAGCCTCCGAGCCGCCATCGGTATCGTCCCACAGGACACTGTCCTGTTCAACGATACGATCGGCTACAATATCGCGTACGGCAAAGCTGAAGCGTCACAAGCTGAGATCGAAACCGCAGCTCAGGGCGCCGCAATCGACCGCTTCATCGACGCTCTTCCCGAAGACTATGGATCGATGGTGGGCGAGCGCGGGCTGAAGCTCTCGGGCGGCGAGAAGCAGCGCGTTGCAATCGCCCGGACCCTCCTTAAGAACCCACCCATCCTGGTCCTCGACGAAGCGACGAGTGCGCTCGACAGCCGCACCGAACAGGCCATTCAGGAAACCCTCGACCGAGTGGCCGAAAGCCGCACCACGATCATGATCGCACATCGCCTGTCGACGATCGTCAATGCCGATCAAATCGTAGTGCTCGACGAAGGCCGGGTCGCCGAACGCGGGACCCACGAGGAGCTGCTCGAGCGCGGGGGGCTTTATGCCGATCTATGGTATCGCCAGGCGGCCGAGCAATTGGCGGAAGAAGCGGCCCAGGCGGCGGAATGACATGAATGAAATGATCGTCCAACTCTGTTTTTAGGATCAGCCTTTCACTGAACGGCCGATATTCAGGCTTGCGTAAGACGGCCGACGGTTGTTCAGCGCTTCACGCACAAATTGACCCGCTTAGGGGAGAGACATGATCCGTAGGCTTCTTCTTGCGACGGCCGCGCTTGCCGTCGTGACCACCGCGCAAGTCGCCGCCGCCCCGCGCAAAAAGACCTCGACAGCCGCGGCAACGCTGCCCGCATCGAATCCGTTTACCAAACCGAGCATTCTTCCCTTGGAAGCCCCTGACTTTTCAAGGATCAAGGACAGCGATTACCTGCCCGCCTTGCTCGCCGGAATGGCTCAGCAAAAGCGCGAGGTGGCGGCCATCGCGAACGATCCCTCCCCGGCGACGTTCAACAACACGCTTGTGGCGCTGGAACGGTCAGGCGCCTTGCTTGAGCGCGCACAACTCACGTTCTTGGCCGTCAACGGCGCGAACACCAACGATACGCTGCAGGCAACCGATACCAAGACTGCGCCTCTGTTCGCTCAGCACCGGGACTTCATCTACCTGAACCCAAAGCTCTTCAAGCGCGTGCAATATCTTTACGACAAACGCGCTGAGCTGAACCTCAACCCCGAGCAGGCGCGCTTACTGCAGGTGCAATACGATCAGTTCGTAAAGGCCGGCGCGAAGCTTTCACCGGAGAAGCAGGCAGAGCTTAAGAAGCTCAACACCGAGATCAGCAGCCTCGAAACGAAGTTCACTCAGACCTTGCTTGCGGGAACAAAGGAGGGTGCACTGCACGTCACTGACAAGGCAGAGCTCGCCGGTCTGTCGGACGAAGATATCGCTGCTGCCGAGCAGGCAGCGAAGGATCGCAAGGTCGCCAGCTATTTGCTTCCGCTGCAGAACACGACGCAGCAGCCGTCGCTGGAATCACTGACCAATCGGGCCACGCGCGAGGCGTTGTACACTGCAAGCATCACGCGCGCGTCGAAGGGCGACAAGAACGACACGCGCGCGCTGATCAGCGAGATCGCGCAGCTGCGCGCGAAGAAGGCGGGTCTGCTCGGTTTCCCCAACTGGGCGGCCTATACGCTGACCGACCAGATGGCCAAGACACCGGAGGCGGCGATCGGCTTCATCCAGCGGCTGCAGCCGGCGACTACGGCAAAGGAAAAAGCGGAATATGCCGATATCCAAGCCCTTGTGAAGGCGCAGGGCGGCGGCTTCCAGGCCAAGCCTTGGGACTGGAATTTCTACGCCGAGCAAATCCGAAAATCGCGCTACGCGATCGATAGCGACCAGCTGAAGCAATATTTTGAGTTCAACAAGGTTCTGGAAGACGGCGTCTTCTACGCCGCCAATCAACTCTACGGACTGACGTTCAGCGAGCGGAAGGATCTTCCGACCTGGGATCCGGAAATGCGGGTATTCCAGGTCAATGATCAGGACGGCAAGGAGCTCGGGCTTTTCTACATCGACCCATGGAAGCGCGACAACAAGAGCGGTGGCGCATGGATGTCAAACCTGGTCAACCAGTCATATCTGCGTGAGACCAAGCCAGTGGTGTTCAACGTCGAGAACTTCACCAAGCCGGCGCCGGGCAAGCCTGCGCTCATCACGTGGGACGACGTGACCACCATGTTCCATGAGTTCGGCCATGCGTTGCACGGGCTGTTCGCCGCGCAGACCTATCCAACTCTGTCAGGCACCAACGTCGCACGCGACTTCGTCGAGTTCCCATCACAGTTCAACGAGAATTGGGCGCTCGATCCCAAGGTCCTGCCCCATTACGCAATCCACTATCAGACCGGCCAGTCGATCCCGCAGGATCTCATCGACAAGATCAAGCGAGCGCGCACCTTTAACCAGGGCTATAAGCTGGGCGAGGCGATCACCGCGGCGAAGATGGATCTCGACTGGCACTCGCTGTCGCCAGACGCTCCGCGGCAGGATTCCGACAAATTCCAGGCCGAATCACTGGCGAAGAGCGGTTTCGACGCCGCCGACGTTCCGCCGCGTTATTATTCGCCTTACTTCCTCCATATCTGGAGCAACGGCTATTCGGCCGGCTATTACGCATACGCCTGGACGGAAATGCTGGACCATGACGCGTTCGCCTGGTTCGAACAGCATGGCGGCCTGAACCGCGCCAATGGTCAGCGCTTTCGCGATATGGTCCTGTCGCGTGGCAACACGATCGACTATGCGGAGATGTATCGGGCCTGGGCCGGGCACGATCCTAGCGTGGAACCGATGCTTGAGTTTCGCGGGCTGACCGGGGCGGGCGCAGGTGGCGCACCGGCTCAAGCTCCGCCCTCGCCGATGCCGGCCCCGGCCGCGCCGACGCCGGATGAAAGGGGCCGGTAATGTCATGATCCGCCAGCTGGACGAGAAGACTTTGGTGAGCGGACAAATCCTGGTCCACGAAGTCGCCGGTCTGGCGGAGCAAGGCGTAACGTTGCTGGTCAATAATCGTCCGGACTTTGAGGAGCCGGGACAGCCGCTCGCGGCGGAAATCGAGGAGGCGGCTGCACAGGCCGGAATCGCCTATCGTTTCGTGCCCATCATCCGGGGCATCGGACCGGCGGACGTCGAAGCGATGCAGCAGGCGCGCAACGAAGCCGGCAGCGGCAAGCTCCTCGCTTTCTGTCGCTCGGGCACGCGCTCCGCGCTCGCGGCGGCGCTCGCCATACGGGAGGAAGGCGCTTCCCGGGACGAGGTCGAGCGCTGCCTCGCCGAGGCTGGCGTCGATTCGGGACCGATCGCCCACCTTCTCTAGACTTCATACTCCAGCAGCAGCTTTTGGGCTCCGACCAGGTTTTCATCGAGCACCATGACTCGAACGCCCACCAAAGCGCCTTCCGAATAGCCGGAACTTTGCGTGTCGAAGACGACCGCGTCGATCCCATGTTGCTCAAGAAAGATACGAAACAGTTCCGCCTGATACGGCCAATTGAAGCGCGCCGCTTCGACGAGGTCGCTCACCAGGGAAAGACGTCGCCAGCCGCCATCTCGTCCGGCCGCGGCGCTCGTCCCAGGATCGCATTGCGATGCGGAAATCGTCCGAACCGCTCAATGACGTCATGGTGTTTCTTCGCGTAGCCGAGCTGCTCCTCGTCTCCGAGCTCTGTAAAAAGCAGCACGGCGCGATTCTGGTCGGCGAGACTCTCGCTGTGCTGAAACGGCATGTACAGGAAATTGCGCTCGTTCGGTTTCAGCTGCTCGTCGAAGCCCTTGTCGATCGCGCCTTTGACGATTGCCAGCGCCAGATGATCGGTCGCGAACTGCTCGGCGTGACCCCGAAACATGTTGCGCGGGAATTGGTCGAACAGGATGACGCCGGCAAGGGCGGTCAGGGGATCGGTAAGGAAGCTTTCCACCGGCAGCTGGCGCTTCTCCGCCCAGACCTTGAGGAAACGCTCTTTGACTCGATGGTCGATCTCCGGCCCACCCTTCCACCATTCGTCGTAAGTCAGGCCGAACCAGAAACGCAGAACATTCGCTCGCCAGTCTGTCATTGCGAGCCCCGAATGGGCGGGGCAATCCAGCTTTTCTTCTGGATTTCTTGGCCTGCGGCCGACTTGGGCCCGCTGCGCTTGCAATGAGGCCTATGCAGCGGTGCCCCCAACGGTGAGGCCGTCGATGAGCAGGGTCGGCTGACCGACGCCCGCGGGGATGCTCTGTCCGCCTTTGCCGCACACGCCAACGCCCTCGTCGAGAGCGAGATCGTTGCCGATGCCCTTAACTCTGGTGAGCACCGTCGGCCCGTCACCGATCAGGGTCGCTCCCTTGATCGGTTCGGCGATCTTGCCGCCGCGGATGCGGTAGGCTTCGGTACATGAGAAAACGAACTTACCGCTGGTGATGTCGACCTGCCCGCCGCCGAAGCTCCTGGCGTAAATGCCGTCCTTCACACGCTCGACCAGCTCCGCGGGGTCGTCCTTGCCGGCAAGCATGAACGTGTTGGTCATGCGCGGCATGGGGGCATGGGCGAAGCTCTCGCGTCTGCCATTGCCGGTCGGCTCCATGCCCATCAGCCGCGCATTGAGACGATCCTGCAGATAACCTTTGAGAATACCGTCCTCGATCAGGCAGGTGCTGCGGGTCGGAGTTCCTTCGTCATCGATCGTGAGCGATCCCCGGCGCTGGAACATCGCTCCATCATCGACCACAGTCACACCCGGCGCAGCCACACGCTCGCCGATACGGCCCGAGAATGCCGAGGTGCCCTTGCGATTGAAGTCGCCTTCGAGCCCATGGCCGACCGCTTCGTGTAGCAGAACGCCAGGCCAGCCGGGGCCGAGCACCACCGGCATTTCTCCCGCCGGAGCGGCGACGGATTCGAGGTTCGTCAACGCCTGCGCGAGGGCGATATCGATCGATCGGTTCCATTCCGCTTCGTCGAACAGGCGGCCGTAGAGATAGCGCCCGCCGAGGCCGTGGTAACCGGTTTCCCGGCGGCCGTTCTGCTCAGCGACGATCTGGACTCCGAGGCGCACCAGTGGCCGCACATCATGGGCAACGAACCCATCCGCTCGAATGATGTCGATCACGCTCCAGCTGGCGGACAAAGCGGCGCTGACCTGGATGACGCGCGGGTCGCGAGCCCGGGCCGCAGCGTCGATTCGCTCGCACAGCGCGACCTTCTCGGCAAAGGGGACGAGGCTCAGCGGATCGTCCGCGCCATACATGGCCTGATTAGTGCGATGCGGGGATGAAGCAGGCTCACCCGATCGCGGATCGAGGAGTTTCAACATGGATGCAGCCCGCTCGATCGCACCTTCGCTAATCTCATTGGCGTGAGCAAAGGCGGTGGTTTCGCCCGTCACACCGCGCAGGCCGAAGCCGGAGCTGGTGTGGTAATCGGCGGTCTTCAGGCGGCCGTCATCAAAACCGAACGCCTCGCTGGCGCTGTATTGGAGGAAAAGTTCGCCGTCGGCGCACGCCGAAAGATGTTTCAATGCGAGCGCACGCGCGGAGTCCGGATCAAGGTTGCGGTAGAGGAAGCGGCGAGGGTCGGCGGTGCTCATGCCGCTTGGCTGTCTGCTGGTCCCCCCTCAAGGACAAAGCGGCGATCGCAATAGCCACATTCGACAAAGCCCAATTCCGAATCAATCCGCAGGTAGATCCGCGGATGGCCGAGTTCGGCCGAGACTTCGCCGGATCCGTCGCAGGCAACCCTGTCGGTCGACACGCGGATCACTTCGGGAGGCGGGAAGGACGAGGTCATGGTCGCCACTTAAGGGCAGCACAGGGCGCCCACAAGGTTACCTGTCATCCGCAGTGAGGGGGAAGGTCGCGTTGAAGCACAGCCGTAACCTAGTCGCTTAGCACTGAGTGTGGACCGACCCTGCGTGCTTGTCGCTCAATCGCGCCCCTCCTATGCGCCCAGGAATATGGACGAGCCTGCAATCCGTATTGAATCCCTGTCGAAGACCTATGAGGGCGGCAAGCAGGCGCTCCGCGACGTCAGCTTCGATGTTCCTCGCGGACAAATCTTCGGCCTGCTGGGACCGAACGGGGCGGGCAAATCGACTCTGATCAACATCCTCGCGGGACTCGTCGTGAAGACCAGTGGCACGGTCACGATCTGGGGTTTCGACATCGACGAGCACCCCCGTAATGCTAAGCGGTCCATCGGCGTGGTTCCGCAGGAGATCATCTTCGATCCCTTCTTCACGCCGCGCGAGACTCTCGAGATCCAGGCTGGGCTTTACGGCATCCCACCCGCGCAGCGCAAAAGCGACGAGCTGCTCGCGGCGATGCATTTGACCGACAAGGCCCGCGCTTATTCGCGCACGCTCTCGGGAGGCATGAAGCGACGGCTGCTGGTCGCCAAGGCGATGGTTCATTCGCCGCCGATCCTTGTGCTCGACGAACCCACCGCAGGCGTCGACGTCGAGCTCCGCCGGCAGTTGTGGAATTATGTCCGCCAGCTGCACGCCCAAGGTGTCACCATCGTCCTCACGACTCACTATCTCGAGGAGGCCGAAGAGCTCTGTGATCGGATTGCGATCATTCACCACGGCCGGGTGATCGCCAACGAACCGACGCGGGAGCTGGTGGCGAAGGCGCAGGAAAAAGCCGTCGTCGTCACGTTCGATCGCGATATCACTGAAGTCCCTACAAGCAATTGCTTCGAGAACATCACCTTGATCGACGAACGGACGCTCGAGATCGCATTTCGCAAGGACAAGGTGAACGCTGGCCAGGTTCTGAGCGCCTTGACCGCCGACGGTCTCGCCATCGTGGACGTGTCGACGCGCGATCCCGATCTTGAAGATGTGTTCCTAAGTTTGGTCTCGTCCGACCAGGAGTCGGCATGAGCATCGATACAGACTTGTTGATCGTCGGGTCGGGCGCCGCAGGGCTCACCGCGGCGCTCAACCTCGCCCAAACGCACAAGGTCGCAGTCATCGCCAAGGGTGCGCTCGGCGACAGCGCGACGGGCCGCGCGCAAGGCGGAATTGCCGCCGTGCTGGAAGAGGGCGACAGCTTCGAAGCGCACGTCAACGACACGATGATTGCCGGAGGAGGCCTCAACGACATCAAGGTCGTCGAGCATGTCGTCGAAGCCGCGCCGCGTGCCATTCAGCACCTGATCGATCTCGGGGTCCCATTTGCGAGCGAGAATGGCGCGCTGCATCTGACGCGTGAAGGCGGGCACAGTCACCGCCGGATCGTCCATGTCGCGGATGCGACCGGCTATGCCATTAGTCAGGCGCTCGAAGCCGCTGCCGCGAAGCACCCCAACATTACGCTCGTTCCGGACATGGTTGCGATCGACCTCATCACCGGGCGGCATGCGACGCAATTCTCGACAAGCGGGACGGTGCACGGCCTCTATGCCTACAGCCGCAAGACGAAGCGGGTTGAAACGCTAACTGGCCGGGCGACGATCCTTGCCACCGGCGGTGCAGGCCGAGCCTATCTCTATTCGACCGCTCCGCGCGGAGCGACCGGTGATGGGATCGCCATGGCGTGGCGGACGGGTTGCCGGGTCTCCAACATGGAGTTCATGCAATTCCACCCGACCTGCCTCTACAATCTCGAGGTCAAGAACTTCCTCATTACCGAGGCGATCCGGGGCGAGGGCGGCCAATTGAAGCTTCCGCCGGGGATGAAAGGAGGCGGCACTCGATTCATGGCGCGCTTCGATGAACGCGGCGAGCTTGCCCCGCGCGATATTGTCGCTCGGGCGATCGACCACGAGATCAAGCGGCTAGGCCTCGATTACGTGCACCTCGACATCTCCCATCGAGACGAGAATTTCGTGAAGGCCCACTTCCCGAACATTTACGAGAAGCTGCTAGGCCTCGGCATCGATATCACCAAGGAGCCAATCCCGGTCGTTCCCGCGCAGCATTACACTTGCGGGGGAGTGGTTGTGGACCTCCATGGGCGGACCGACGCCCCGGGACTCTACGCCGCGGGCGAGGTCAGTCAGTCGGGTCTCCACGGGGCCAATCGCCTCGCGTCGAACAGCTTGCTCGAATGCCTGGTGTTCGGGGAGGCGGCCGCAAAGCACATCGCTTCCAATTGGGGCGACATGCCCGAAGTGCCCGAAATCCGCGCATGGGATGAAAGCCGGGTCACGGACAGCGACGAGGAGGTGGTGATCGCCCAGACCTGGGGCGAAATCCGCCGCTTCATGTGGAATTATGTGGGCATCGTCCGCACCACCAAGCGCCTCGAGCGCGCGAAGCGCCGGATCGATATGCTCCGTCAGGAGGTTCACGATTATTATGCGCACTTCCGCGTCACGCCGGATCTGATCGAGCTTCGAAACCTGGTCGAAG
Organism: Pseudomonadota bacterium; assembly: GCA_046731515.1. GTDB lineage: Bacteria > Pseudomonadota > Alphaproteobacteria > Sphingomonadales > Sphingomonadaceae > Sphingomicrobium. The sequence goes on from JBKPLG010000060.1 coordinate 40,203, forward strand.
TCGCTGACTTGATCGTGCGCTCCGCGCTCAGCCGCCACGAAAGTCGAGGGCTGCACTACACCCTCGATTATCCTGAGTTGCTTCCGGAAGCGAAGGACACGGTGCTCGTGTCCTAACATCTCGAAGTCGACGGTGCAGCGAATTTTCGCTCGCGAATCTGACCGGCTGTCTCGAAGCCGCTACGGTGCTAATCCTTTCGGCACCTACCCCAAGAGGAGCAGACGTGGCCGAAGTTCTTAAAGCCCATCGCGACAACCGCCTGGACCTGGTCAGGGCAGAACGGCAGGGGCCTATCCTCCGCCTCACTCTCCAGAATCCTCCGGCCAACGTCCTGTCGATCGAAGTGATGGAATCGCTGCTGGCAGAACTTGACGCCGCGCGAAACGACGAGGTCGTCCGAGTCATTGTACTCGCGGCCGCAGGGAAGCTGTTTTCGGCCGGTCACGACCTCAAGGAATTGACATCGCATCGCGGGGATAACGATCGGGGCAAGGCGTTTTTCGACCGTACATTCGCCCTCTGCTCACGCTTGATGCAGTCGATCGTGAACCTTCCCAAGCCGGTCATCGCGGAGGTCGACGGAATCGCCACCGCAGCGGGATGCCAGTTGGTCGCCTCCTGCGACTTGGCCGTCGCCTCGGATCAATCGAGATTCGGCGTCAACGGCATTGACGTCGGTCTGTTCTGCGCGACTCCGGCGGTGGCGTTGACGCGCGACATCAGCTTGAAGCGCGCGATGGAAATGCTTTTTACCGGGGAGATGATCGATGCTGCAACGGCCTGCGAATTCGGCCTGGTCAACCGCGTCATTGCGCGCGAGTCCCTGACTGACGTCGTGGGCGAATACGCGAAAACGATCGCCGCCAAGTCGCCTGCCGCAGTGAAGTTAGGCAAAGAAGCGGTCTACAAGCAGGCCGGCATGGGCCTCGCCCAGGCCTACGACTACACCTGCCAAGTGATGGTCGAGAACATGCTAGCAGCCGATGCGGAAGAGGGAATCAGCGCTTTTTTTGATAGGCGACCGCCAAGGTGGCGCAAGCAGAATTCCACTTCTTGAATTGTGATTAGCTTCCTTCCCGCCGCCACCCTGCTAAACCGCCACGTCCCATGTCCGAAACCGAAACGACCGAAGCACCTGCGACCGCAGTTCTAAGCGCTGGAACGGCGAACCATCTCTATCTCGTCGACGGATCGAGCTACATTTTTCGCGCCTATCACCGGCTTCCGCCGCTTACTAACCGGCACGGCCGGCCGGCGGGCGCAGTCTACGGATATACAACCATGCTGTGGAAGCTCGCCGACGGGCTGAGCAAGGCCGATGGGCCAACACATCTGGCGGTGATCCTAGACAAGTCCGAGCACACTCATCGGAACGAATTATACGACCAGTACAAGGCGCACCGGCCGCCGCCGCCGGAGGATCTGGTCCCGCAATTTCCATTGATCCGTACCGCGACGCGCGCCTTTTCCCTTCCTTGCATCGAGGAGGATGGGCTCGAAGCCGACGACATCATCGCCTGCTATGTTACCGCTGCGAAGAGTGCCGGCTGGAAAGTGACCATCGTCAGCTCGGACAAGGATCTGATGCAGCTGATCGACGAAGATGCCGGGATCGACATGCTCGACACGATGAACGACCGTCGGATCGGGCGCGAGCAGGTGCTCGAAAAGTTCGGAGTCCCGCCGGAGAAAGTCGGCGACGTGCTCGCTCTAATGGGTGACAGCGTCGACAATGTGCCGGGCGTGCCCGGGATCGGTCCCAAGACGGCCTCGCAGCTGATCCAGCAGTTCGGCGATCTCGACACGGTACTCGCGTCGACCGACCAGATTTCCAAGCCGAAATTGAAGCAGTCGCTGATCGATCATGCGGACAATGCGAGGTTATCGCGCGAGCTTGTGCGGCTGGTGTGCGACGCGCCGCTTCCCGAACCGTTGGAGGCTCTGGAGCTTAAAAGCATACCGCCCGAGCCGCTAAAGGAATTCCTCGAGGATCAAGGGTTTAAGTCGCTCCTGACTCGGATGATTGGCGGCGGGGCGCAACAGACAGGGGCGACGGTCCGCAATGACGTCATGGCGGCGCTAGAGCCGAAAAAGCCCGCTGCCGCCGAAGCGGAACAGATCGACGTCGACCGTTCTAAATATGAGACGGTCACCGACGAAGCTTCCCTCGACCGCTGGATCGCGGAAGCGACTGCGCAGGGCTTTGTCGCGATCGACACGGAGACGGACCACCTCGATTCGATCGTCGCCAAGCTCGCAGGTATCAGCCTCGCGACTGCGCCGAATAGAGCCTGCTACATACCGGTGGGGCATATCGGCGGCGACCTTTATTCGGAAGCTCCGAACCAGCTCGCGCAGGAACTCGTCCTGGCGAAGCTGAAGCCGCTGCTCGAAGATCCGGCGGTGCTCAAGGTCGGACACAATCTCAAATACGACTGGGTGATGTTCCAGAAGCTCGGAATCAACGTCGCCCCGATGGACGACACCATGGTCATCAGCTTCGATCTGGATGCAGGCCGATCCTTCGGCCACGGTCTTGAAGAATTGGCGAAGATCCACTTCGACCACGAATGCATTCCGTTCAAGCAGCTTTGCGGAACCGGACAGAAGCAGATCACCTTTGACAAGGTGCCGTTGGGACCCGCGACCGAATATGCGGGCGAGGACGCTGACATCGCGCTAAGGCTTTGGCTGAAGCTCAAGCCGCGGCTGGCCGGCGAGAACGTGGTTCGCGTGTACGAAAGGGTCGACAGGCCACTCGTCTCCGTGATCGGTCGGATGGAACGGCGCGGGATCAAGGTCGACCGCGATTATTTGGCGCGCCTTTCTGCCGAATTCTCCCGTGACATCCAGGCGCTCGAGGAAAAGATCTACGAAGCGGCATGCGGTCCGTTCACGATCGGCTCGCCGCAGCAGCTCGGCGAAGTGCTTTATGGACGCCTCGGCCTCCAGGGCGGGCGAAAGGGCAAGAGCGGGCAATATTCGACCGACGTCAACGAACTTGAACGGCTCGCTGCCGAGGGCGTCGATTGCGCCCGGCTGGTTCTCGATTGGCGCCAGCTGACGAAGTTGCGCTCAACGTACACCGATGCTCTGCAGGCAGTGATCAATCCCGAGACCGGCCGAGTCCACACAAGCTTTTCGCTGACCGGAGCGCAGACGGGACGATTGTCATCGAACGACCCCAATTTGCAGAACATCCCGATCCGGACCGAAGCAGGGCGCAAGATCCGCGATGCTTTCGTCGCCGATCCGGGCCACAAAATCCTTTCGGCCGATTATAGCCAGATCGAGCTGCGGCTTGCTGCGCACATGGCCGACGTGCCGCAATTGAAGGAGGCGTTCAAAGCGGGCGAGGACATCCACAATATGACCGCGGAGGAACTGTTCGGGACTGTCGACCGCGAGTCCCGTAATAAGGCGAAGACGATTAACTTCGCAATCCTCTACGGCATTTCTTCCTGGGGCGTAGCCGGTCGCCTGGGAGTTTCGAAGGAGGAAGGCAAGGCAATCATCGACCGCTATTTCGAGCGCTTCCCCGGGATCCGCGCCTACATCCATGGGACTTTGGGGTTTGCACGTGAACATGGCTTCACCCAGACCCTGTTCGGGCGAAAAACGCACTTCATGCCCAACATCCGCTCGCCCAATCCGTCGATCCGTGGCGGCGCCGAGCGCGCGGCGATCAACGCACCGATCCAGGGAACGAGCGCCGACCTCATCAAGCGGGCGATGGCGCGCATCGATAACGCACTCGCCGAGGCGGGACTCGATCGTGTGAAGATGCTGCTGCAGGTGCATGACGAGCTCGTTTTCGAAGTACCTGACGGTCAGGAAGAGCAGGCCGCCGATATAGTCCGGCGCGTCATGGCCTCCGCGGCCGAGCCTGCCATCAAGCTCAATGTGCCGCTCGATGTGGAGGTCGGCTGGGGTCCGAACTGGGGCGAAGCGCATTGAGCGACGCCGAGCGTATTCGCGTCCTCGCCGCGACGGCGGAGACCGAAGCCCCGGATGCGGACATGGCAACCCTGGCGCGAGGCGGGCGTCTCAATGTGTTCGGCTTCGCTCTCCGGCTAGCGGCGCGACTGCCCTTCCTGTTCATCGCCGGGCGAATCTACGGTGCGGAGTCACTGGGCCGGTTTGCTTATGCGGTACTAGTCGTCGAATTTGCCGCGCAGCTCGCGGCGCTCGGCCTAAGGCGCGGGCTCGCCCAGCTCCTCGCCAACGCGAAGAAGCCGGAGAGCTGCGTGGTTGCCGACGCGATGCTCGTCGCGGCCATCGGCTCGGTGGTCGGAATGGCGATCCTGTTCGTTTTCCCCAAGGCGATGTATCCGACCACGGATATTGCGGGCATGGATCGGCTGCTCGCAATCACCGTGCTGGCGATTAGCTGGACCGACATCGCGCTAGCGGCGCTCGCCTACCAAAACGACGTCGGAGCGACGGTGCGCGCGCGCTCCATTGTTGAGCCATGGGTGATCAGCATCGTCGCTTTCATCTGGTCGTATATCTCGCTGGAGGATGGCCTGATAGTATCCTACGTCTTTTCGATGGTTGCGGCGCTGATCGCGGCCTTGATCCCTCTCGTTCGCTGCTACGGAATTCCGCACGGTTGGAAGCCCGACTTGGCAACGGCGTGGTGGACCGCGGCGCGCAACGTTCCGCTCGCTGCAGCAGACGCGGTGGAATGGGCCTCGCGCCGTATCGACCTCGCTGTCCTCGGAGCATTCATGCCGGCGAGCTTCGTTGGAATCTATTATGTCGCGCAGCAGGTCGCGACGCTGCCCGCCAAGCTCAAGACCAGCTTCGAGCCGGTGCTGGGCCCCGCCATCGCTCGCAAGATTGCGGTCGGCGATCGAGCATCGGTCGCTCAGCAAGTGCGGCAGGTCACCTATTGGATCATCGCCGCACAGATTGGAATTGCGATTGCGCTCGCCATTCCGGGACGAGCAGTGATGGCCTTGGTCGGTTCGGGCTTCACCGGCGGAACAGCGATGCTCGGCTTCCTGCTTGCGGCCGAAGTGATTGCCGCGACGGCGGTCGTCAGCGAAGCGGCGCTGATCTACGTCGCGCGCAAACGCAACATGGCAATCAGTATCGCCATGCTGGTGATCGAGGCGGGGCTAGCCGTAGCGCTCATCCTGATCATGAAGGATGAAGGATTTCCGCAAGCCTATCAGGCGACAGGGCCCGCGATCGCCTTGTGCGTAGCGCTCGGCTTTGCTTCCATCACCAAGTCCTGGTTGCTGAAGAAGGAGCTTCGTGCGTCGGTCTCCGGCTGGCGCTGGGACATCGGCTGGGCAGCAGCTGCGGGCCTGCTGATGGGCGTTGCCGTACGGTCCTTCCTTCCGGAGACCTGGCAGCTGATCATCGGCATTCCGGCAATCCTGGGAGCGTTTGGCGCGGTCCTATGGACCAAGGGCCTGAGCCCCGAGGACCGCGCACTGTTCCGGCTGAACAAGCAAGACGTGCGCGAGCTGCGCGAAGCCGCAGAGGCCGCAGAGGCCCGCGACCAGATCCAGGATGATCTCGTTTGAGAGGTTAATGCCGGAAGTGGCGCATTCCGGTGAAGACCATCGTGAGATTGGCGTCGTCCGCCACGGCGATCACTTCTTCGTCGCGGATCGACCCCCCCGGCTGGATCACTGCCGTCGCGCCAGCTTCGACCGCGGCGAGCAAGCCGTCAGCGAATGGGAAAAAGGCGTCCGACGCGACCGCTGATCCCACGGTTCGCGGCTGGGCCCAGCCGTTGGTTTCCGCCGCTTCTTTCGCCTTGGCTGCAGCGATGCGGGCGCTGTCACGGCGGTTCATCTGGCCGGCGCCAATGCCTGCGGTTGCGCCGTCCTTGGCATAGACGATCGCATTGGACTTGACGTGCTTGGCGACGGTCCACGCGAAAAGGCAGTCGGCAAGCTCCTGTTCCGTCGGCCGACGCTTCGTCACGCATTTGAGCTGTTCGCGAGTGATCATCCCGTTATCGCGATCCTGAACCAGGATTCCGCCGGCGATCACGGCTATGGTCTGACCGCTCCGCGAGGGGTCAGGCAGCTCGCCTGTAATTAGCAGGCGGAGGTTCTTTTTCTTCGCAAAGATCGCTTGCGCCTCTTCATCGGCGTCGGGAGCAACCACCACTTCAGTGAAAATCTGCGTGATCGCTTCGGCAGTCGGTCCATCGAGCGGCCGGTTGGTGGCGACGACTCCACCGAACGCCGAGACGCTGTCGCAGGCAAGGGCCTCGCCCCATGCGTCCACCAGCGTATTGCGGGTGGCGACTCCGCACGGGTTGGCGTGCTTGACGATGACCACCGTCGGCGGCCCGGTGCGGAACTCGGCTGCGAGCTCGAGCGCTGCATTCGCGTCGTTCAGATTGTTGTAACTGAGTTCCTTGCCCTGAACCTGTTCCGCCTGTGCGACGCCCAGCGAGTGTGGGCCGACGGGCACGTAGAGCGCCGCCTGCTGGTGCGGATTCTCGCCATAACGCAGCCCCATCTTGAGCTTGCTCGCCCGGTTCCATGTTTCGGAGAAGCGCTCGCCGCGGTCGGCCGAAGCGAACCACTGTGAGATCATCGAATCGTAGGCTGCGGTCAGTGCAAAGGCCTTGGCGGCAAGTTTCTTGCGCAACTCTAGCGTAGTGCTTCCGCGATGGGCGTCGAGCTCGGCCAGTAGCGCCGGGTAATCCGCCGGGTCGGTTACGATCGCCACATGCGCGTGATTCTTTGCTGCTGAGCGCACCATGGAGGGCCCGCCGATGTCGATATTCTCGACGATCGCCTCGCGGTCCGCACCGCTCATCACCGTTTCGAGGAACGGATAAAGGTTCACCACCACGAGATCGATCGGCGCGATCCCGTGCTCCTCCATCGCTGCGGCATGCTCGGGATTGTCGCGAACGCCTAGCAGGCCGCCGTGAACCTTCGGGTGCAAGGTCTTCACCCGCCCGTCCATCATCTCCGGAAAACCCGTAAGTTCACTAATGTCACGCACTGCGGCGCCATTTTCGCGCAGCTTCGCCGCGGTCCCGCCGGTCGAGACAAGGTCCACGCCATGCCGCGCCAGCCCGGCGGCGAGCTCGTTGAGGCCGCTCTTGTCGGAAAGCGAAATTAAAGCCCGTTTGACCGGGACCAGATCAGTCATGATCGTCCTTCTGATTAGCTGGTGCGGCGGAACTGCCAGCCGATTTCACCACCCAATGCCGAAACTTCCCCGACAACCGCAAGCTGGGTCGTGCGTTGCGGATGTCCGAGGCCGTCGATCCACACGCTCTCTTCTGTTGTCAGTCCCCCGCCGCGACAACGAAAGTTCCATGGCGGTGCGCCACGCGAGCGGAGGATGGCCCCCAGGCCGTCGGCGGTGATCGTCACTTCGACTCCTGGCGCCAAATGGAAGCGTACCGCGTAGGGCGCCGATTCGCGGATCTTCTTGCGCCCCTTGGCAATGAGCTGATCAGCGCCGCGCAGCTCCTTTCCGTCATTGCCGAGCATCAGGCTCCGCTTGTGGATTAAGCCGAAGGCGCGAACGTAGCCGTCGTGACTGGATTCAAGGCGGCTCGCGTCATTGTCTTCGCTACGGTCGATGGTCGTTTCTTCGACCCCTTTGCCGAGGGATCCGTCGGCGAGAATGTTCGTCGAATTAGTGTCGGCGAGCACCAGCGTGCTGTGCGCTGCGGTCGTTCGCAAGCCCTGGACGAACCCGTCGGACAAATCCGTCGGAAACGGTCCAGGCCCGCCGCAATTGACCACCACACGCTGTGCGCCATCCGAAAGTTCGAAGGCAAGCGTAGAGGCCGAACCGTGGGCAGAGATTTTCTGCGGCGGCGGTGGCGCGGCGTCGAGGACGAGGATCGTGCCAAGAGCGGAGAGGCGGTGATAGCCCCAGCCGCGTGCCTGCCGCAGGGGACGAGCGCGCAGGCCGCAACCTTCGATCAATGCAGCGAGGCGCGACGCTTCGCTCGGATTGCAGCCCTGCCAGCTCGACAAAGCGCCGTCGCCCATCGTAACCCCATGAAGTGCGGCAAGCGACGCTGCTGCAGCAGCTTCCAGACTGTCGGGTATTGTCTGCTTCGCCGCGTGGTAGCAGGCGCGGAGCAGGCCGAAGCGATCTACCAGGAGCGCCTGTTCGAACGGCGAGCGGCTAACCAATCCTCCGTCGTCGAATTGGGCGGATGCGAGCGCCCGAGAGAGGCCGGCTTCGCCCCGAGCGACTCGTGAGACACCTCCCTGGACCAGCAATCCTGCCGCGATCACACCGCACCAGGCGGTAATCCGGTCCAGTCCCGGAGTGGCCTTTTCGGCATATGCGTCGATGTGACGCGCGCCGCGGGCTAAAGTGTTGAGCAAAGCCGAACGGTAGCCGCCGTCGGTGCTCGACAGGATGTACGGCGCATAGGCCGTCCAGAAGAGGATCCGCTCGCCCCACAGCTGGGGGATCCAGGCTTCGTCGACCCGAGTACCATGCGCGAGGAGCCAGCGCCCGACGACGGCTTCTGCCAGTCGCGCGCCATTCTCGCGCGATGCGGCCGCGGCGAGATCCCGCAGCCACGAAAAACCTTGCAGCGTTTCTGCGAGAGGACTCGTCGCGCCGATCTCAACGAAGTCGAGGTCGGCAAACGAAACGGTCTCGCTGCCGACAGTAAATCGGCCAGTGAGAAGCGCATCACCGCGCTGGCGATCCCCTTGCACATGATCGCGAGGGACCGCGACCAGCTTCAGCGGCTGCTTCGAGCGCTTGAGCCGTGACAGGAGCGAACCCCGCGCGAGCTTGCGAACGACCGCGCGCTCGGCAGCCGAGCCTTCCGCATTCATCCCCTAAGCGCCTCAATGTTGGCCGCATAAGCGCCCGGACCGCCACGGAACACGGCGGTGCCGGCTACGAGTATATTGGCGCCGGCACTGACAGCTTGCGGCGCAGTTTCAGGGTCGACCCCGCCGTCGACCTCCAAGCGGATGTCCAGGTTTTCCTTCGCTATGCGATTGGCGATCGCCTCGATCTTCTTAAGCTGGCTCGTTATGAACTTCTGTCCGCCGAAGCCCGGATTGACGCTCATTACCAGGACGAGGTCGAGCTCTTCGAGAACATAGTCGAGCATCTTGGCCGGTGTCGCCGGATTGAGCGACACACCGGCCTTCTTGTCGAGCGCCTTAATGCGCTGGATCGTGCGGTGCAGGTGCGGCCCGGCTTCAGGATGGACGGTTATGATATCCGCACCGGCATCCGCGAAGGCGTCGAGGAATGGGTCGACCGGTGAAATCATCAGATGGACATCGAACGGTTTCGCGGTGTGCGGGCGCAGCGCCTTCACCACAGCTGGACCAATCGTGATGTTCGGCACGAAATGTCCGTCCATCACGTCGACGTGGATCCAGTCCGCGCCGGCTTCATCGATCGCGCGCACTTCCTCGCCGAGTTTCGCGAAGTCGGCAGACAAGATGGAAGGGGCGATTAACGGACCGGCCATGGGTCCGATTAGACGGGATTAGCCGGATCGGACAAGGCGGGCCATGAAGAAGCCGTCTAGCCCTCCTTGCTCATCGAGCAAGCCGGGAAGGATCCGTACCCAGCCTTCAGGCGCGGAAGGGAGCCAATCGGCGATTCCGTCGGGTTGCTGAACATGGAAAGCACGGTTGGTTTCGAGGAACGCGCGGACGGCTTGCTCGCCTTCTTCCGGTTCCAGCGAACAGACGGAATAGACCAGAGCGCCGCCGGGCCGCAGCCATTCGCTCGCTCGAATGAGCAACTCGAGCTGCGCGACCGCAGCCTCCCGAACAAACGAGGGCCGTACCCGGTATAGGACTTCGGGATGACGCCTGAATGTTCCGGTGGCTGAACAGGGTGCGTCGATGAGCACCGCGTCGAAGTGGCGTTGCGGCTGCCATTTGAACACATCCGCCACTTCGAAAGTCGCTTCGAGGTTCGTTCGACGGAGATTCTCGGCCAGTCGCGCGAGGCGATTTTCCGATCGGTCGAGCGCAAGCACTCGATGCCCGCCCGCCGCTAGCTGCATGGTCTTGCCCCCCGGGGCAGCGCATGCGTCGAGGACATCGCCGGCGTCCGGCGGGATCAGTCGTGCCGGCAGGGAAGCCGAAAGATCCTGTATCCACCACCGGCCCGCGCCGAAGCCAGGAAGATTCGAAACGGGGCTGCTCTTCAGGCGAACATGGTGGGGCGCCAGCGAAATCCCGCCGTGTTGCCTCGCATATCTTTGTGCATCGGCGGCCTCGGCAAAGCTAAGGTCGAGCGGCGGGCGATTGACAATTTGACGTCGTGCCGCCGCGATTGTCTCATCGCCCCAAGCCCTCCCCCAGCGTTGTTCGACCTCGGCAGGAAGCGGCGGTGCTACGCTCGCAACGAGCGGCCTCCGGAGCAAAGTACCGAGGACGCCGTGAACCAGCCGTCGCGGTCCGCCGTCAACGAGCGGCAAAGCTGTCGCCACGACCGCATGATCGGGCACGTTCATCGTGAGCCGTTGGGCAAGCGCAAGACGCAGCACCATGCGCGCCTTGCTGTCATCTGGAATCCGCTGGAGGGTCGTGCTGTCGATCAATGCGTCCAGCTCGGGAATTCGCCGAAGAGTTTCGCCGACGATGGCTTGCGTGAGAGCCTGATCACCCGGTGCGAGATTCTTCGCCGCCGCCCAAGCAGAATCCACTGTTTGTCCGCTGCGGAGGACACGATCCAGGATTCGGAGGGCGGCACGCCTGGGCTGGAGGCCTTCGGCACTTGGCGTGGACGACGTCATCGCCCATCTCGCAAGCCATGAAGCGGCCCAAGCACCTCGACCCGCCTGCGCATCTTAGCTCGTCCCCTCCAATTCCCAAACCGGAGTCGGTGAAGCCAGAAGCGCCGCCTGTTGGCGAGGAGCAGCGGCTCGATCCCACCCGATATGGCGACTGGGAAAAGAAGGGCGTCGCGGTCGATTTTTAGACGACCTCCGGCCGCGGCGGTCGCGCCAGCAATTCGCCCAAAACCTGATCCACAGTCGCCCGGCCGGCGAGTAGCGCGTCGACTGCTTCCACCACCGGCATTTCAATGCCTCGCTCGCGAGCGAGGCGGGCGAGCACCGGCGCCGTAAACGCCCCTTCGGCGACTGTCCTCCGGTCGGCGAGCAACTCGCCAGTCGAGCGGCCCTGTCCAATTCCAAGCCCGAGCCCATAGTTGCGTGAGCTCGTTGAAGAACAGGTCAGCACCAGATCGCCAAGGCCGGAAAGGCCGGCCAAGGTTTCCCGGCGGGCGCCGCAATGAAGACCGAAGCGAGTCATTTCGGCAAAGCCGCGGCCGATCAGGGCCGCGCGCGCATTTTGACCCAGACCCTTCCCTTCGACCACTCCGCACGCGATTGCGAGCACGTTCTTGACGGCGCCGCCAATCTCAGCCCCCGCGACGTCATCAGATACGTAAATCCGAAAGGTGGGCTGGGCGATTCGGTCGCGCAGCCGTTCGGCAAGCGCCAGATCTTCCGCGGCAAGAGTGACTGCAGTCGGCAGCCCACCCGCGACTTCATGAGCGAAGGTCGGTCCCGACAGAACCGCAACCTGCGCACCTGGACAGGCCTCTCTCGCGACCTGGTGAAGGAAGTCGCCGCTCTTTTCCTCGATGCCCTTCGAACAAAGCACCATGGGGATGTCGCAGACGGGCGCCTTCTCGAGCACCTCGCGCATGTGCTGGGCAGGTGTGACGACAAGCCAAGCGTCGCAAAGGCGAAGATCGTTGATGTCGCTTGTCGCGCGGATGGATTCATTCAGCGGGATGCCGGGAAGGAACAGCGGATTCTCCCGGTCGTCGTTGATCGCTTGGACCACTTCCGGTTCGAACGCCCAGAGCAGAGCCTCGTGACCGCTGGCTGAAGCAACCTGCGCTAGCGCAGTTCCCCATGCCCCTCCGCCAATGATTCCGACCTTGTCGAAGCTCATGCCTTCACGCCTGCTCCCCGAACCCGCTCCGCCTCGGGATCGAGCGGCCAGCGGGCCCTTGCCGGAGCATCGAGTGCATCACACAGGCCCGCCGCGAACCGCTCGGCACCGGCCCAGGCAATCATTGCCGCATTGTCGGTGCACAGCCAGGCAGGCGGAACTGTGAACCGACGGTCCTCCCGCGCGGCTAAATCCCCGAGCGCGTTGCGGATGGCCTGGTTGGCGGCGACCCCCCCGGCAACGACAAGTGCGGGAGCATCGCTTCTATGCAGAGCCGCCGCAGTCCGGTCGACCAGGCAATCGACTACCGCCTGCTGGAAGCTGGCGGCCATGTCTTCTTTGGAGTACTGGGCCGAGGCGACCGCGCGCTGGACCGCGCTCTTGAGGCCGGCGAAAGAAAAATGTGGCTCCCCCGAACCGACCAGCGGGCGCGGCAAGGGCACGGCTGCCGCGTCGCCCCGCTTACCAAGTTCCTCGATGGCAGGACCGCCGGGATAGCTGAGGCCGAGCAATTTGGCGGCTTTGTCAAAGGCTTCCCCCACCGCGTCGTCGATCGTCGTTGCCAGGCGCAGATAGTCCCCCACCCCGCGCACCTCCAGCAGCTGGCAATGCCCGCCGGAAACGAGCAGCAGCAAATAGGGAAAGCCGAGATCCGGATCGACAAGCCTCGGTGAGAGCGCATGGCCTTCGAGATGATTGACGGCGACGAGCGGCTTATCCGCCGCGAGCGCCAAGCCCTTCCCTGCGAGCAAGGCAACCATCACTCCGCCGATCAGCCCCGGGCCGGCGGTGGCTGCGATAGCATCCACCTCATGAATCGACAGCTTGGCGTCATCCAGGACCTTGCGGATCAGTTGGGGGAGGATCTCGACGTGAGCGCGCGCAGCGATCTCGGGCACAACTCCGCCATAGGGTTGATGAGCCTGCGTCTGACCGATCACCGCCTGGCTGAGGATTCGCCGGTCCCCGGTCACAAGCGCAACCGCACTGTCGTCGCACGAGGACTCGAGGCCGAGGATCGTAGTCATTTGGCTGCCGCCCTTTGCCTGAAGGCGCCGCGATGCACTAGGGGTGCGGCATGCAGGGCTTAAAGCTAGGGACTCGCGGATCACCGCTAGCATTGGCGCAGGCGCGCAAGGTCGCTGCAGCGCTGGAAGCGGCGCAGCGGTGGCCGGAAGGCTATGTCGAGCTGGTCACAATCAAGACCACCGGCGACAAGATTCAGGATCGGCCGCTGAGCGAAATCGGCGGGAAAGGGCTGTGGACCAGGGAACTCGATCGGGCGCTGCTCGACGGCGAAGTCGATTTCTGCGTTCATTCGATGAAGGACGTCGAAAGCATTCGACCCGAGGAAATCCACATCGCCGCAGTACGTCCGCGCGGCGACGTGCGGGACCGGCTCATCGGTGTCGAATCGATCGAAAAGCTCAAGAAGGGTGCGGTGATCGGAACTTCCTCAAAGCGTCGTGCTGCCCAGCTCCTGCGCTTGAGGCCAGACCTCAAGATCGTGCCCATTCGCGGAAATGTCGAAACCCGATTGAACAAGGTCGAGAGCGGCGAGATCGACGCAACACTTCTTGCCGCCGCGGGACTCAAACGGTTGGAGATCACCGTAGGTACCGCCATTCCGACGGAGATCCTGCTTCCAGCACCCGGTCAGGCGGTGATCGGAATCGAGTGCCGGACCAACGACACGCGCACACAAAGCGTGCTCACCACGGTGAACAATCAAATCACCTACGACTGCGTCATGGCGGAGCGAGCCTTCACCCGAGCGCTCGGCGCAACCTGCGCCTCACCCGTCGCCGCCTTCTGCGTTCTCGAGGATGGGGATCTTAGAATGCGCGCCCAGATCTTCAGCGAGGATGGCAGAGACATGGTCGAGCAGCGCGCGGTCTTCGATTGCGATGAACATGAAGCGCCGGCCGCGCTCGCACGCGAGATGCTGGCTATCGCGCCCGAGTCGATCCGGAGGCTGTTCGCCGCCCAATGAGGCGGGTTTTGGTCTTGCGCCCGGAGCCCGCCGCAACCGCCACCGTCGAGCGAGCGCACGAGATGGGGCTGGAGGCGACCGCGGTTCCGCTGTTCAAGACCGAGCCCGCTCCATGGATTGCGCCAGATGTACGCGGATTCGATGCTTTGCTCCTGACGAGCGCGAATGCCGCTTGGCACGGCGGGGAAGAGCTGCAGAAATTGCACGCTTTACCCGTTTATGCGGTGGGCGCGGCCACGGCGCAGGCGGCGCGCGACGGGGATTTCAAAATCGCGGCGAGCGGTAACGGAGGAGTCGACCGGCTGCTCGAATTCATCCCTCCAGGATTTAAGCTCCTGCATCTTTGCGGCGAGCATCGGAAAATGCCATCGGCGATGAGGCAGGAAATCACGCCCATCATTGTCTATCGCGCAATCGAAATTTCTGAGCCGGAGCTGGGCGATGCTTCCGGCTGTCTCGCGTTGATCCATTCGCCCCGCGCAGGCCGACGCTTCGCCGAGCTCATCGAGGATCGTGGCGACATCGCGATCGCCGCGATCAGCGCCGCCGCCGCAGAGGCGGTCGGCTCCGGTTGGGAAATTGTCGCGACGACGGACGAGCCGAGCGACGATGCGCTGCTGGCTCTCGCGGCGAGCCTGTGCAACAACCCGTCGACAGAATGAACGCGACGACTTCTCAGCAGGGCTTGACCTGGACCGCCAAACTGCTGATCGGCCTGATGCTGATCGTGACCGGAGCTGCCGCCGCAACCTGGGGACTTGCGCATTATCAGCCGGCCGCACGTTTGCTGGGGGTGGTTTCGCCACCACCGCCGATCACTCCCAGACCCGTCGCCATTACGCGGATACCGCGAACGGCCGAGAGCCCCGCAGCTCAGCCTTCGCTGCCGGAAGCACAGCGCTTCGCCACACTCGAAACGCGGCTATCGCGTGTCGAGAATGCGACCCAGCGCGCCGAGGGATCGGCAGGCCGGGCCGACGCTCTCGTCGTCGCCTTCGCTGCCCGCCGGGCGATCGATCGCGGGGTAGCGCTCGGGTATCTCGAGAACCTTCTCGTCGAACGCTTTGGCCCGCAACACCGGCAAGCCGTTGCGACGATCGTGACCGCATCGCATCAACCGGTGCGGCTTAACGATCTCATTGTGGAATATGACACGCTAGGGCCCGAACTTCGGCGCGGAGGACCGCAAACGAGCTGGTGGTCCAACTTCCAGCACGAGATCAGCTCGCTTGTTGAAGTCCGCCGCGCCGACCAGCCCAGCACCAATCCGGACGCGCGTTACAACCGCGCCATGCAGCGCCTCTCATCGGGTGACGTCGATCAAGCACTCGCCGAAACCATGCGCCTCCCGGGCGCGACAAACGCCGGAGATTGGGTGGCGAAGGCACGCCGCTACATCGCAGCGCACCGCGCCTTGGACGAGATCGAGTCCGCGGCGCTTCTGACCGGGCCCAACCCCGTCCGCTGATCCGTTCAAATTAGGCTTGGCAAGCGACTCGCGGAATGCGATTCTCTGCCCGCGAAGCAAGCTGGGATTCAGCCCGCCCAAGCTAAGCATCTGTGATTCGGATCGAACTCGGGGGGAGTTTGAAGTCATGAAGTCAGTCTGGAAGCGTTTGGGGTTGGGGCTGGTGATCGTCGCGACCGCGCAGGTCAGCGCATCAGCCGCAAGCCAGCCAGGCGTCGGGCGGCCCATCCCGCATCCAGCGCCCCCGGTCCCGCACGCGGCCTCATACGTCCGTCCGGCGCCCGTTGCCCCGCAATACATACGGGATCGAGTCAACCAGCTCGGCCACGACTTCAACGGTCGCGTCGGGATTGCCGTCAGATCGGTCGACGATGGCTGGAGCACCGGGTGGAAAGCCGACGACCTCTATCCGCAGCAGAGCGTCAGCAAGTTGTGGGTATCCATTACCGCTCTCGATGACGTCGACAAAGGACGGGTCCGGCTCAACGACAGAGTCACGCTCACCAGGTCCGACCTCACCTTGTTCCATCAGCCGATAGCATCCAAGATCCTCGGCGGGGGCTACACGACCACGCTCGACGAGCTGATGTTCAAGGCGATCACCACCAGCGACAACACTTGCAACGACAAGCTGATGCGATCGGTCGGCGGGCCCGACGCCGTGCGCCACATGATCGACAGCAAGCAGCTTGGCGCGATCCGTTTCTATAACGGCGAGCGGGCGCTGCAGAGCAAAATCGCCGGCCTCATCTGGAGTCCGAGCTACTCGGTCGGCAATGCTTTCTACCAGGCCCGAAACGCGCTCCCGAAATCGGTGCGCCAGGCCGCCTTCAACCGCTATGTCGATGACCCGTATGACGGCGCCGCTCCGAGCGCGATCGTCAATGCCCTGGCGCGGCTCAAGCGAGGGGAGCTCCTTTCGCCTTCCTCGACGCAGCGGCTGCTGTGGATCATGGGCAATACGAAGACGGGGGCCAACCGTTTGAAAGGCGGCCTCCAGCCCGGATGGAGCCTCAGCCACAAGACGGGCACGGGCCAGGTCCTTGGGCCTTATCAGGCGGGATACAATGATATCGGCATCCTGACTGCGCCGGACGGCCGGAGCTATTCCGTCGCGGTGATGATCAAGAAGACGGCCGTGCCCTTGCCGACGCGCATGACGCTAATGAACAATGTCGTCCGCGCGGTAATCGCGCAGCATGAGATGCTCCGCGGCACGCCCTACGCCCAGCAGTGAGATGAATCCGGCGGCGAAGCTGGCCGCAACGCCGGGCGTTCAGCGCGTGCCGACGCGCGAGCTCGAGCTGTTCATCCTCCGGAGTTTTCTCGATGCGGGCGCCTGCGCGGCGCTCATCGAACGGATCGATGCGCAACGGCGGCCTTCGAAAATCGCAGACGACGTCGGGATTGCCAACTTCCGGACGAGCGAGACGTGCGACCTCGATTTTGCCGATCCGGTCGTGGCTGAGGTCGACCGGAAGATCGCCAATCTGCTCGGCCTTTCGCTCTCATCAAGCGAGCCGCTGCAGGGACAGCGCTATGCACCGGGGCAGGAGTTCAAGCCGCACACCGATACGTTCGAGCCCGGCGGCTACGATTTCTATGTGCACACCGCTGACACCGGCCAGCGCACGTGGACGGCGATGATCTATTTGAACGAGCCGGAAGACGGCGGGGCGACGCGGTTCAAGACGATCGGCAAGACGATCCAGCCCGAGGCCGGCAAGCTCCTTACCTGGAACAACCTGCTGCCCGATGGTCGGCCAAACCCCGCCACGCTGCATCAGGGAATGAAGGTTCGGCGCGGCACCAAATATGTGCTGACCAAATGGTTTCGCGAGCGCTCAGGCGATTAGCGGCATTTGGCTGTTACTTAGGACGATAACCCGTGACACGCTCCGCCTCTTCAGGCGGCCATCCGGCGGCGAGGGCGGGTCCATACGTCATCATCCGGCACAGTTCGGGGCTCCCGAGTTTGTCGCGAATACATTTTCGGACGTGCCCTTCGATCTTGTCGCGATATTCGCGAAATTCAGCATCGGACAGTGGTTTTGGCGTCTGCCTGGGTTCGGCGGACGCTGAACCGGCCAGACCCCCGGCCAGGGAGGCGACGAAAACCGAGCTGAAGACCTGACGCGCATTCACCATCCGGAATGTTCCCGTTGACCGACAAAAGGGCGATAGCCGCGCGAAGTGATCTTCGCTGCTCAGGATTTAAGGTTCCGCGTGGCTCGGCTTATTCGACCGCGCTTCCGCCGCCGTGGCCGAGCGGCTTCACGTGCACCGTCTTGATGTTGGTGAACTCCCGGATTCCGAAAGCGGAACACTCGCGCCCGTAACCCGAGTGCTTCACTCCGCCGAACGGTGTGCGCGGATCGGAGCGGACGTTTTCGTTGACGAAGCTCGAGCCAGCCTCGAGTTCCTCGGCCGCGATCTGCCGGCCGCGGTCGAGGTCGGAGGTTAGAACGCCAGACCCGAGTCCAAACTCGCTGTCGTTGGCAATGCGAATCGCGTCCTTCTCGTCATCGGCCGCAATGATCGCCGCGACGGGGCCGAAGACTTCGTCATCATGCGCCGGCTGACCGGGCAGGACATTGGTAAGGACTGTCGCCGGATACCAGGCGCCCGGGCGATCCGGGACCTTGCCTCCCAAAAGCAGACGCGCGCCCTTCCGAATGCTTTCGTTCACCTGACTGTGAATTTCGTCGCGGGCCTTCACGCTCTGCATCGGTCCGAGCCGAGTGCCTTCCTTCGCCGGATCGCCCATTTCGTAGCCGCGCATCGCATCGACCATCGCTTTTTCGAACGGCTCGAGAATGGAACGAATGACGATGAAGCGCTTGCCGGCGATACAGCTTTGGCCGCCATTCACCATTCGCGCGGTGGCGGCGACCTTGGCCGCGGCAACAATGTCGGCGTCTTCTAGCACGAGATACGGATCAGAGCCGCCGAGCTCGAGCACGCACTTCTTGAGCACCGAACCCGCGGCGGTGGCGACGCTTCGACCCGCCGCCACGCTGCCGGTGAGCGTGACCGCGGCGACGTGCTCGTCCTTGATGAGCGCTTCGACTTGGCTGCTGGGCAGGAGGAGAGTTCGAAACAGGTCGCGCGGGACACCAGCCTGATGCATCACTTCCTCGATCGCGAGCGCGCAGCCAGGGACGTTGCTGGCATGCTTCAGCAGCGCGCCATTCCCCGCCATCAGTGCGGGAGCGGCGAAGCGGAAGACCTGCCAGAAGGGGAAGTTCCACGGCATGACCGCTAGTATGATGCCGAGCGGATTGAAGGTGACGAGGACCTCGCCTTCGCCGACGTCCACCGGTTCTTCGGCTAGATAGCCCTCGGCATGGTCGGCGAACCAGTCGCACTGAAAGGCGCATTTCTCGATTTCGGCCCGGCCGTCGTCGAGTGTCTTGCCCATCTCCTCCGTCATGAGCCGAGCGAACTCATCCTTCCGCTGACGCAAATTGGAGGCGGCCTTGTGGATGATGGCTGAGCGCTCGCCCAAGGGCGTCTTGCGCCAGTCGAGAAAGGCGCGGTGCGCAGCCGCGGCTGCTTCGCTCGCCTCCTCCGATGTGTTCTGCCGGTAGGATCGGCCCGGTTCCTCCGTGGCCGGGTTCACCGTCTGCAGTTTCTCAAGACTCTCCGAACGCGCTAGCTCGAGCTGGTCGGGCATGGGGTTGCTCCGTTCTATAGGTCGCTCGAACGGCTCGCTTCGAACAGGAACCAGGTCCGGCGCTCGGCCTCGTCAATCCATACCTCGAGCAGGCTTGCCGTTGCGACGTCCTCATGCTCGTCGCACAGCGCATGCGTGCGCCTCATTTCATTGACGAGTTCCTTATTGTCCTCGCGAAGCTCGGCAAGCATGTCGTGCGGAGTCACGTAATCCGCATCATTGTCGAGCACGCGCTGCAGCTGCTTGATCTGGCCGGTCGAACGCAAGGTCGTTCCGCCGATCTTGCGCACTCGCTCGGCGATCGGGTCGGTCGTCGCGAAAATCTGATCCGCCTGCTCGTCGAGCAGCAAATGATAGTCGCGGAAGTGCGGGCCCGATACGTGCCAGTGGAAATTCTTGGTCTTGAGGTAGAGCGCGAACATATCGGCCAGCAGCCCATTGAGCGCTCCCGAAATGTCGCGGACCGCTTCAGCCGAAAGGTCGGTGGGCGTGGCCAAAGTGGCGGTCCGCAGGATCAGCGCTTCCTGAGTGTCCATGAATGTCTCCTTCGCATCAGGCTGGGGGGTGCGTCTAGCACCTCAGCTTTTCAGCACTGCGTTTGCTTCATGACCGATCGGTCACGTTCGGCGACCAGCGCACTACGCCCGTAGGCGCACGAAAGGAAATGAGATGATTCGTTTGCGCTGATCGTCTGAGGCGATTGGACGATGATCGAATGGATTGATCAGCTGGAGCGGGCGAAGGGATTCGAACCCTCGACCCCAACCTTGGCAAGGTTGTGCTCTACCCCTGAGCTACGCCCGCTCTGAGCTGACGCCGGCGCGCCTTTGCGTTTGCCGGCGGAGGTGAGGCGCGCGCCTAGCATGCCGGACTTCGCTCCCGCAAGGCTTTGCTTGGCCTTGGCTTGTGGCCGCCGCGCGGGGCAGCCATATGGGGCGCCAGCGGCCGTAACTGAAGGGAGTTGCAAGCCTGATTATGGCGACTTTGGGCCTCACCGAAGCCGAGCGCGAATCGGTCGAGCGTTTCGAACAGGAAGTCATCCATCCGTCGATGACCTCGTTGGTGGTGCTCGACTTCTGGGCGGACTGGTGCGGCCCGTGCAAGCAGCTCGGTCCGATCCTCGAGAAGCTCGCCGCCGAATATGCAGACAAGGGAGTAAAGCTCGCCAAGATCGACGTCGAAAAAGACAAGATGATTGCCGCGCAATTCCGAATCCAGTCGATCCCCACCGTCTATGCCATCTATCGCGGGCAGCCTGTCGCCGATCTCACCAACTATCGAACCGAGGGTCAGCTGAAGAAGGTGCTGGATCAGCTTCTGACCCAGCTCAAGATCGAGCCCGAGGGCGCGACTCCCCAAGCCGAGATCGAGCCTTTAATCGCGATGGGCGAGCAGATTCTGGCCGAAGGAGATGCGCCGCGCGCGGCGTCGATTTTCCGCCAGATTCGCGCCATGTCACCGGACAATCCGGAAGCCCTCGGCGGTCTGGCCCGTGCCCTGATCGCCGCGGGCGACACCGGAGAAGCGCGCGAACTGCTCGATGGCCTGCCTGATGATCTCGCCAGCAAGCCGGAAGTTGCCCGCGCCAAGGCCGCGCTTGAAGTCGCCTCCGCCGCGTCCGCCGTGGACACAAGCGCTCTGGAGGACCGGCTTTCGGCCAATCCCGACGACCATGAAGCCCGGTTCGAGCTTGCCGCCGCGAGGATGGCGGCCGGCGACCGAGACTTCGCCGCCGAAGCGCTGCTCGAGATCGTCAAGCGCGACCGGGAGTGGAATGAAGGCGCGGCGCGCAAACGCTTTCTTCAGCTGCTTGAGGCCCAGGGACTGGAAGACCCTTGGTCGAGTGCTCAGCGTCGTCGGCTTTCGGCGGTTCTCTTCACGTGAGCCGGCTGCTCCGGGTTCCGATTTTTCCGCTTCCGGGAGCAATACTTTTCCCGCGCGCGCAGCTGCCGCTGCACATTTTCGAGCCGCGCTACCGCGACATGGTTCGTGACGCGATCGAGGGCCCCGGCCGAATCGGAATGATTCAACCGCTGCGGCTCGACGACGACAACCACGCGCCGCTCTTCGACGTAGGATGCATAGGAGAACTGGCGGGCATCGAGGAGCTTGATGACGGCCGGTTCAACATCGTGCTGCTCGGGACCAATCGTTTTCGCATGGTTCGCGAGTCGTCAGAAGACGAGGCTTACCGATCGGCCGAAGTCGATATCGAATCGTTCGATGATAGCGAGCCGCCGCCACTGTCGCTCGGCCAGCGAGCTGAGGTCGAGCGCGAAGCTCGGCGCCTGGGCGATGCGATGGGCCTGGGCGTCGACTGGGCGGCGGTCGGGCGGCTCGACGATGAAATGCTTGTCAACGCAATCGCGCAAGTGGCGCCCTTCGACGTCGGCGCCAAGCAGGCGCTGCTGGAGCAGGCTACGCTTGATGACCGCGCTGACCTTCTGGTGCAGTTGATGCAATTTCACCGCGCGGCCGTGAATGGCGGAGTCGAGATCGAGCCGACGCTTCAGTGATCAGATCGGCAAGCCGCGAAGGAGCAGCGGAAGTTCGCCGCTGGTGCCTCGAGCTTCGCTCATCAAGCGGTTCTTGAGCGGCGAAATCCGGTCGATGAGGCCCATTCCGAGCCGCCGGACGGCGGAGGCGGCGCGTCCTGGTACGCCGTAGATCCGGGTCAGGCTGTCGGTGGCGAATGCGACCGACAGCGCATCGAGCGAGCGCCAGCGCTGATAGCGGTCGAGCAGCTGCTGATCGCCAAGATCCAGCCCCAACCGTCCGCCTTCCACCAATACCTCAGCCAAGGCGGCAACGTCGCGGAAGCCGAGGTTCAGGCCCTGACCGGCAATTGGATGAATTGCGTGAGCGGCGTCACCGACCAATGCCAATCGCTTCGCCTTAATCTGTGCGGCATGATGGAAGCCGAGCGGGAAGGATGAACGAGGCGCCAACATCTGGATGTTACCGAGAAAGCCGCCCATCGCCGCCTCGGCTTCGCCCGCGAAATCGTCGTCGTGGAGGGATAGCCACCCGGCCGCATCCTCGTTCGGCACTGACCAGACGATCGCCGAACGGTGCCCTCCGGCGGCATCGCTCATCGGCAGAAGCGCAAACGGCCCGGTGGGAAAGAAAATCTCATAGGCGACATTCTCGTGGGGGCGCTCATGGCGCAATACCGACACGATCGCTTGATGGTTGTATTTCCAGCGGGCAATCCGAATCCCTGCTGCATCGCGCGTGGCCGAGTTGCGGCCGTCCGCCGCTACCAGCATCGGTGCATGAAGCTTACGCCCATCCCGAAGCTCCACAATGGCCCCGGTATCGCCGCGTTCGACAGTGGTGACTCGAGACTTCCACAGCAACCATGTGTTGGCACCGGCTTCCGCGCGTGCTTGAAGGGCGGAGCGCAGGTGGCGATTTTCATGCATCCAGCCGAGCGGCTCCTTATCCTCAGGGTCGAAGTGAAGCCCACCCGGTTCAAGCCCGTCGGCGACCGCGATCCGCTCGATGGGACATCCTGGCTCGTCAAGATGTTCCGTAATGCCGATCGTCCGGAGCATGCGCATGGAGCTGGAGGAAACCGCGCTGGTGCGTCCGTCGAAAGCCGCCTCGGTCCTCGGCGCTGGGTCAGCGGGATCGACGACGATGGTCGAAACTCCGCTGCTGTCGAGCGCGGAGGCGACCGCGAGGCCAATCATCCCTCCGCCGAAAATGATCACGTCAGCGCGATCCATCGGGCCGCCCTACGCGTCCACTGCATTGACTCCAAGAAGTTCGCTTGACCGGCGAGTCCGCCGCGAGGCATTCTACGGGCGATTATTGTGGGGGTGGGAAAATGGCGACCGTGGCCGCGCGCGCGCCGAAGCGCGAATTGGCGCCCGACTGGCGGGAAGCCCTGCGCGAATCATTGCGTCGCCTCGTCATTCGGATCTGGGGCGCCTTTCTCCTCGCTGTGAGCATCACCGCTGGAGTGGCGCTCGCAACCCACCGGCCGACCGACCCATCGCTCAGCACCGCCGCCGGCGGCCCCCCCGCCAACTGGCTTGGGACGGCAGGCGCTTATACCAGTGATGCCTTGCTCTTGTTGTTCGGGCTCGGCTCGGTTCTGTTCCTGCCAGTGATTGCCCTGGCCGGCCTCCGGATGATGCGCCTGCAACCCTCGGGGACGATGGGAAGGCGGCTGCTGGTCGCTGCGTTAGGAGCGGTGTTGCTCGGAATCGCCCTCGGCCTGCTGAGCGGTTCGGCCGTATCCGGACTGCCCGGCGGTTGGGGCGGAGCGCTCGGCCTTGCCGGAGCCTATGGCGTCGATTCCATGCTCGATCTTGTTCGCAATCCATCGGTCGAAGGCCCCGTGCGGCTGGCGGTTTTGATGCTGCTGACCATCGCCGGCCTTGCCTTGGGATATTTCGCGCTCGCCCTTAACGACGGTGAGAAAGCGTGGCTGGCACGGTTGCTGCGGAGGACACCCCGCGAACGCCGTGCAAGACCAAGAAGCACCGAGATCCAGGAGGAACGAAGCCTTCCGGCGGCGCCGCCAAGGGCGCGACCGACAGTTGCAGTCGCCGAGCCGGCGAAACCCGTCATTCCGGCAGGGCGCGGGCACTCGCGGAAATCGAGCGCCCAGCCGGGCCTCGCGCTAGGCGACAGCTATCAGCTCCCCACGATCGATCTTCTCGCGCGCGCGCCTGAGAGAGGTAAGCAGCAGATCGATCGCGCAGGGCTCGAGCGCAATGCTCGCCTACTCGAATCGGTGCTCGAGGACTTTCACGTCCGCGGCGACATCGTCGAAGTGCGGCCGGGTCCAGTGGTCACGATGTACGAACTTGAGCCGGCGAGCGGGATTAAGGCCAGCCGAGTGATCCAACTCGCCGACGACATCGCCCGCAACATGTCCGCACTTTCTGCGCGCGTCGCAACGATTCCGGGGCGCAGCGTAATCGGGATCGAGCT
This sequence comes from Pseudomonadota bacterium, assembly GCA_046731515.1. GTDB lineage: Bacteria > Pseudomonadota > Alphaproteobacteria > Sphingomonadales > Sphingomonadaceae > Sphingomicrobium. Next base: position 64,193 of record JBKPLG010000060.1, read on the forward strand.
GCCCAATCCGAAGCGCGAAAGCGTAACCCTGAGCGAGCTGATCGGGAGTCAGGCGTTCGAGGATCAGAACATGTCCCTGCCTTTGATCCTCGGTAAGAACATCTCGGGCGATCCGGTGATTGCCGACCTCGCCCCCATGCCGCACATCCTCGTCGCGGGCACGACCGGATCGGGCAAGTCGGTCGGCCTCAACTGCATGATCCTCTCGCTGCTCTATCGGTTCGGTCCGGACGAGTGCAAATTGATCATGATCGACCCGAAGATGCTCGAGCTCAGCATCTACGACGACATCCCTCATCTCCTCGCGCAGGTGGTGACGGAGCCCGGAAAGGCGATCCGCGCCCTCAAGTGGACGGTCGAACAGATGGAAGAGCGCTATCGGATGATGGCGAACCTCGGGGTGCGCGCGCTCCCGAGCTTTAACGCCAAGGTCCGCGAGGCGAAGGCGAAAGGCTCGAAGCTCGGACGCCGGGTGCAGACCGGGTATGACGCGGATAGCGGCCAGCCGCTCTACGAGGTCGAAGAGCTCGATTACGAAGTGCTGCCGCAGATCGTGGTCGTTGTGGACGAGCTTGCCGATCTCATGATGACCGCCGGCAAGGAGGTTGAGTTTCTCATCCAGCGACTGGCCCAAAAGGCCCGAGCGGCGGGAATTCACCTCATCATGGCAACCCAGCGGCCGTCGGTCGACGTCATCACCGGCGTGATCAAGGCGAACCTTCCGACGCGCATCAGCTTCCAAGTGACCAGCAAGATCGACAGCCGGACAATCCTCGGAGAGCAAGGGGCCGAGCAGCTCTTGGGCAAGGGCGACATGCTCTACATGCCCGGTGGCAAGCAGATCATTCGAGTCCACGGTCCGTTCGTCTCCGACGAAGAAGTTCGGGCGGTTGCCGAGCATTGGCGCAGGCAGGGCTCGCCGGATTACATCCAGGCGGTCACGGAGGAGCCGGAAGACGGCGGGTATCTCTTCGATGGGCAACCGACCGGCGAAGACGACGCCGAGACGCAGCTTTACCGGAAAGCGGTGCAAATCGTTGCCGAGAGCCAGAAAGCTTCGACTTCCTATCTCCAGCGGCAGTTGCGAATCGGGTACAACAGCGCGGCCCGGCTGATCGAACGCATGGAAAAGGAAGGCCTCGTCGGGCAGCCCGATCATGTCGGGCGCCGCGAAGTCCTGATCGATCCCGACGGACACCCGATTTGAGCCGCCTGAATGGAACGGAACCGGAAGGTTCATACCGCATTCAATGGCCAAACACCAAGTTCCGGTTCTTTCCAGGAGTTTAGATGACTTTTGCCAGCTCTTTCGCGAGCGCTATCGCCCCGGCGGTGGTAATTGCCGCTTCCACGCCAGCCGCAGCTGCGGAATCGGCCGACATGGAGAGACTCGGAGCGCACATTCGCGCCGTGCAGACGATGACCGCCGACTTCTTGCAAATGGACGCACGCGGACGCTCGGCGGCGGGGACTTTGCGGCTCAAGCGCCCAGGCAAGGTGCGTTTCCAATATGGCAGCGGCGACCTGCTGCTGGTTGCGAACGGCAAAACCCTCACCTTCATCGACTATCAGGTCGGCCAGAAGTCGGCCTGGCCGCTGAACCGTACGCCGCTCGGCGTGCTGCTATCGAACTCCCCCAATCTCAAGGGCCGTGCGCGAATCATCCCCAGCCAGGACTCGCGCATCATCACGGTCCGCGCCCGAGATCCAGCGCAATATGGTTCGATTGTGCTGGTGTTTCTCCGCAGCCCTTCAGCGCCCGGCGGCCTGCAGCTGTTTGGCTGGACTGCGATCGACGCTCAGAACAAGCGCACGACCGTCAAGCTTTCGAATGTCCGCTACAATGTCGCGGTTACGGAGAGCGCGTTCACATACGTTGAGCCGAAGAAACGCTGAGATTAAAATAGTTTCATATTGCGACCCGTTCATCGCAACGACAGGCACGAATGCCTAAATAGACGGTCGATTCCGCACGTGCCCGGGGTTTCCCCCTGTTACCCGGGGTTAGCGGGATCCCTTGCGTGACGAACGCTTGGTCGGCCCTCGCTCCATGCCCCCGGAGCGAGGGCCTTTTTCATCTGGAGCTCGACAGGCTAAGCGCAGAGCGTGAGCAAACGGCTGAAGATCGCTTCGTGGAACATTAACTCGGTGCGGGCGCGGACGGCTCTGATCGATCGCCTGATCGCCGAGCAGCAGCCCGACATCCTGTGCCTGCAGGAGACGAAAGTTCTCGACAGCATCTTTCCGGCCGATCTCTTTCGTCAGCATGGCTATGTTCATCAACAGCTCAACGGGCAGCGCATGCATCACGGCGTAGCCATCCTCAGCCGCGCTCCGCTGAAGGACGCGGGCAAGCATGATTGGCAGGACAATGGCGAAGCACGCCATGTCGGAGTACGGCTGGAATGCGGGATCAGGCTGGAGAACGTCTACGTGCCCGCGGGCGGCGACATTGCCGACCGCGCATTGAACCCCAAGTTTGGCCAGAAGCTCGATTTCCTCGAGCGGATGACCCGCTGGTCGGAGGTCCTCAACGAGCCGACCATCATTGTCGGGGACTTCAACGTCGCGCCGCTGGAGTGCGACGTGTGGAACCACAAGGCTCTGCTCACAGTCGTCAGCCACACGCCTGTCGAGGTCGAATCGCTCACCCGTCTCCAACAGGCGCATGGCTGGATCGACATCGGTCGGCGTTACATCCCAGCGCCCGAACGCTGTTATACCTGGTGGAGCTACCGCTCGACTGATTGGACCAAGAACGACCGCGGACGCCGGCTCGATCACATGTGGGCTTCCCCCGAACTGGCCCTTCATTTGGCCGCGCATCAGGTTCTCGAGCCGTGCCGCAATTGGAAGCGTCCTTCCGATCACGTCCCGCTGATTTGCGAGATTGAGGTTTGATCGCGGATTCGCCGATTCGCAAAGCCATCGCCGCGCTGCGGGCAGGAAGACCGGTGCGGATTGAGGGCGCCGAGCCGATAGCGATTCTGTCCGTCGAGACGGCAACGCAGGAACTGCTCGACCTGGCCGACTCTAACGGGCAGGCGAAACTGTTGATCAGCGGCCAGCGCGCGGCTGCTCTGTCTCTTGCCAACGTGCGCGAAGCCGCCGATCCCGGTGAGCCGGTATTGCTCGATCGCGAGCCATGGCTAGACGCCCAAACCGCACTGGTGCTCGCAGACCCGGGGCAGGATCTTTCTCGAGGACCGATCGGACCCTTGCATCCCATCGCGTGCGATTTCGCTGAAGCTGCAAAAGGCGCGCTGTCAGTCGCACGTTTGGCGGGACTCTTGCCGGCGTTGTGGATCATCCACCCGGCAAATGTTGCTGCGTCGGTCTCGGCGGCGGAGATCGCCCAGGAAGACCGAGCGCCCGAAGTCGAAATCGTCGCTCGCGCGAAGTTGCCGATCGAGGGCATGCCGCATACGCAAATTGTCGCTTTCCGCGCCTCGGACGACGGGCAAGACCACATCGCTCTGGTGATCGGCGCGTTCGGTGGGAAGCCGCCCCTGGTTCGGCTGCACAGCGAGTGCCTGACGGGTGACGTGTTCGGCTCTCTGAAATGCGACTGCGGACCGCAGCTCAAGGAAGCGCTTCAGATCATCGGTTCGGCGGGCGCCGGATTGCTCCTCTACCTGCGCCAGGAAGGCCGCGGCATCGGTCTTGCGAACAAGCTGCGCGCCTATGCCCTGCAAGATCGCGGCGTCGACACCGTCGATGCCAATCGCCGGCTCGGATTTGCCGACGATGAGCGGGATTACGGACATGCGGCCGCCATGCTCCGCGCGCTGGGGATCGATCGTGTCCGACTACTGACCAACAATCCGAAAAAGGTGGCGGGGCTAGAGTCGGCAGGGATCAGCGTTGTCGAGCGCGTCGCTCACCACATGCCCGCCAACCCACACAATGCGGATTATCTTACGGTCAAGCGCAAGAAGAGCGGACACCTAATCTAAAATGAGATGTCGCCGAAGCTCCTCGAAGCTGCCGGCTACGTGCCGAACGCCGAGCGCGTGCAGCATATCGGCATGGCCATCGAGGCAGTGCGCGCCTGCCGCCAATCCGATCACCCGGGCGCCCGAGGCGAGAGCGCCTGTCGCTCCGACCTCGGAATCCTCGATGATCACGCTTCGCTCGATAGGCACGCCCAACTGCTTGGCGGCGTGGAGATAGAGGTCGGGTGCGGGCTTGCCACGTTCGACATGCTCCCGACCGCTATAGACGTGTTCGCCGAATTGATCGGCGAGTCCGAGATTGCGGAGATGTCCCCGGATCCAGCGAGTGGAACTGGACGAAGCCACGGCCCTTGGAAGATCGGACGGCAAGGCGCGGACGAAGTCCACTGCCCCGATGACGGCAGCTACGCCTTCGCGCAGCGCGCGGATCCCTTGTTCCTTGCGAAGCTCTGCGAACTCCGGCGGTAGCACTCCACCGATGCGCGCTTCTATCGCTTCAATGAACTGCTGGCCGCTGAGGCCGACATAATGTTTCAAAGCCTCCTCAACGCTGGTGCGGTGTCCAAGGTCAGTCAAAAGTTGAGCGAGCTGACGGTTGCCCTCGAACTCGCTTTCGAGGAGCACCCCGTCGAAATCGAAGATGATCGCGTCAAAATCGCGCATCAGTCTTCGAACAGGGCAGTGCCGATCCGTACGGCAGTCGCGCCGAGCATCACTGCGGCCTTGAAATCATTGGACATTCCCATACTGAGACCTGCGACGTCATGACGCCGCGCGAGCTTCTCCAGCAAGGCGAAATAGGGGCCGGGTTCCAGCCCGAACGGTGGGATCGCCATTAGGCCGGCAAGCGGAAGCGGGGAGGCGCGCACTGCGGCCACGAGCTTACCGACATCACCAATGGCACAGCCGCCCTTTTGCTCCTCCTCTCCTACATTGACTTGGACGTAGACGGCGGGCGCTCGGTCGTGCCGCTCAGCCTCCTTGACGAGCGCTTCTAAAAGCGAAGTTCGATCGAGCGAATGGATCACGTCGAACATCCGCATTGCGTCCGCGGATTTGTTCGACTGCAGCCGTCCGATCGCGTGCAGCCGAACGTCGGGGTAGCGCGCGAGGAGTGAAGGCCATTTCGCGAGGGCCTCCTGCACCCGGTTTTCACCGAAGTCGCGCTGTCCCGCCGCGATCAGCTCCTCAATTTGCGGGGCGGGGCGGCCCTTGCTCACGGCAACCAGCTGAATGTCATTCGAATCGCGTCGAGCAAGCCTCGCGGCAGCCGCGATGCTGTCGAGAATTCGCTCGCGGCGGTCTGCGGCGCTGCTCATGGCCGCGCTATAGGAAGGGCCATGAAGCGCCGCCAGAGCAGCATTCCGCGCCAATGGCTGATCGTCGATGTGCGTCTTGGCGAAGAACTGTGGAGTGCGACCAAACGCCTGCGCCCAGGCAGCGGTATTCTCATTCTCTTTCATGATGCTCCCGCGAGCAAACGACAAAAACTGATCCGGCGCCTGCGGCATGATGCCGCGATCCGGTCCCTCTTGATGATCGACAAGGGCGCCGCACGGGTTCACAACCTCGCCGAGTTACGACGGGCAATGCTCGCCAGGACCCCCCTGATTCTCCTTTCGCCCATGGATCGTACGCGGAGCCACCCAAGCTGGCGGCCTATCCCGCGCATGCGCGCAGCAGCTTACGCCCGACTGGCCGGTCGCAAACTCATCGCCCTCGGCGGGATGAGCGAACGGCGATTCAGGCGCATCGAGCGCCTCGGTTTCATCGGATGGGCTGGAATCGACGCTTGGCTTAGAACTTGAGCGCCGTGCCGACGTAAACGGCCTGGCTGTCGCGACGGTCGTCCTGCAGCGCGGACAGACGGTCCCGCTCGACATTGTAACGGACGCCACCAGTGAGGGCGATGCGCTTGGACAGCGCATAGGACCCGCCGACGTCGAGCGAATAATTGTCGCCCTTGCGTAGCGCCGGCAGCGGGTGCCCTTCGGTCCGCTCGGCGCCGACCGCGACACGGCCCGTAAAGCGCTTCAGCGAATAGCTGACGCCGACGACCGCGGTTTCGCGACCACCGATCGCCGGATCGGCGTCCTTCACCCTAGCAACATCACCCGAGACGGCGAATTGCCTCCACCCCACCGCGACCCCGAGGTTGTAGCTGGTCGAGGTCAGGGCATTCACCGCCGCCGTCTGCGACGCCGGATCGGCGAGCGTTTCCGGTGCCGGTGCGCTGGTCCGCGCACGAATTGCGACTCGGACCTGGGACGGCCGGCCCTTCGCGGGAGCCGGAGTGAATTTGAAATCGGTCAGCGAGAGGTTGCGACCAGCGAGCGCGGCCGCCAGCTTCGGATCGGCGTTGGCCGGAGTGAACGAAGAAATCGGATCAAAGCTCAGCGATACTACAGGCGGACGCTTCTTCGCCGTCGTGCTCGCCGCGAATGCAGGAGACAGCACAAGGCCGCCTGCGGCGAGGGCCGCAAACAGCTTGGCTTCCTTCCGATGCGCGAACTTCAGCAACGAAGTGAACTCCCTGTTCAAGAGTCGATATAATCATCTGAACCTGAAGGTTCCATGAGCGAAATCGATTCCTTTGCCCCCTGTTGCCGAGTCACCACATTTTTGCGCCAATGCGGGACGGGTTGCGGGAGGCTTTCGACTATCTATAACGCCGCTACACGAATTCTCCGTCCAAGGGACCTTCGATGACTCGTCTGCAAACTACCGCCGCCGCATTGCTGATCTTCGCCCTGGCGGGCGCCGGTTGCGCGAAAAACCGCAATGTTCCGAGTCGGCTCGCACCATCGAGGGTCACGACGATCGGCGTTAACAGCTATTTATGGCGTGCGGCCGTCGACACTGTATCGTTCGCACCGCTGCTCCAGGCCAATGCGAGCAACGGAGTGATCATCACCGACTGGTACGTCAATCCGAAGGCGCCGGGTGAGCGAGTCAAGCTGACGGTGTCGATCCTCGACCAGGACCTGCGTGCCGACGCGCTTCGCGTCGCGGCTTCCCGCCAGGTCAGTCAGAACGGCACCTGGATAGACGCGCCGGTCTCGGCGGCGACGGTGCAAAAGCTCGAGGACATCATCCTGACGAGGGCCCGGGACCTGCGTCGCTCCACAGTCGCGGGATAAGTTCCTGGTCATGACCGGGCGCTTCGACCCGACCGCGGCTGACCCCCGCTGGCAGGCGCGCTGGGACGAGGCGCGCGTCTTCCAGGCGGACGGCTCAAGCGACAAGCCAAAGACTTACGTGCTCGAGATGTTTCCTTATCCCTCGGGGCGGATCCACATGGGGCATGTGCGCAATTACACGATGGGCGACGTCATCGCCCGTTATCGGCGCATGCGGGGCCACGAAGTCCTCCATCCGATGGGGTGGGACGCGTTCGGAATGCCGGCCGAGAACGCCGCCATGGAGCGCAACGTCCATCCGGGCGAATGGACCTGGGAAAATATCAGGGCGATGCGTGATCAGCTGAAGCGGCTCGGCTTCGCGCTTGACTGGAGCCGGGAGTTCGCGACGTGCGACCCGGCCTATTACGGGCAAGAGCAAGCCCTGTTTCTCGACCTGTTCGAGGCGGGGCTCGTTTATCGCAAGGAGAGCGAGGTAAATTGGGACCCGGTCGACATGACCGTGCTGGCCAACGAGCAGGTGATCGACGGCAGAGGCTGGCGCTCGGGCGCTCCCGTCGAGCGGCGCAAGCTTTCGCAATGGTTCCTGAGGATCACGGAATTTGCCGACGAGCTGCTCGAAGGGCTGAAGGCCCTCGACCAATGGCCCGAGAAAGTTCGGGTGATGCAAGAAAACTGGATCGGCAAGAGCCGGGGTCTCCAGTTTCGCTTCCGCCTGCCGGAGCCGGTCGATTCGATCGATGTGGTTGAGGTGTTCACGACCCGGGCGGACACGATTTTCGGGGCGAGCTTCGTCGCTATTGCCGCAGGCCATCCGCTGGCCCAGGCGATCGCCGAACGCGATAAAGAAGCCGCTGAATTCATTACAGAATGCCAGAGCGGCGGCACGAGCCTCGCCGAGATCGAGGCGGCCGAGAAAAAGGGCTACAAGACCGCGGTCGAAGTCGTTCACCCGCTCGATCCTGACTGGCGGCTGCCGATCTACATCGCGAACTTCGTATTGATGGATTATGGAACCGGAGCGCTTTTCGGCGTTCCTGGCCATGATCAGCGCGATTTCGAATTTGCGAAGCAATATCATTTGCCGATCAAACGGGTCGTCGCCGCTAGCACGGATCTTGCTTCAGAGCCCATCGGCGTTGAATCCGAGCCTGCTCCCGGGGTGTCCGTAAACTCCGAATTTCTGGACGGCCTGACGACTGAGCAGGCGGCAGCAGAAGTGATTCGCCGCGCCGAGCAGGCCGGTTGGGGGAAGGGCACCGTCCAATATCGCCTGCGCGATTGGGGGGTGTCCCGTCAACGTTATTGGGGCACGCCGATCCCGATCATCCATTGTCCGTCCTGCGGCCCAGTCCCAGTGGCTCGCGGTGAGCTGCCGGTGGTGCTTCCCGACGACATCGAGTTCGATAAGCCCGGCAATCCTCTCGACCGACACCCGACGTGGAAGCATGTGACTTGCCCGTGCTGCGGCGGGGAAGCGACGCGCGAGACCGATACCCTCGATACCTTCGTCGATTCGGCATGGTACTTCTTGCGCTTCGCCAGCCAGCCGTTGGATCAGCCGTTCGACCGCGCCGAGGCCGAGAAATGGCTTCCGGTGGCGCAATATATCGGAGGGGTCGAGCATGCGATCCTGCACCTGCTCTATTCTCGATTTTGGACCCGCGCGCTGCAGCGTCTCGGCAAGATCGGCATAGCTGAACCGTTCAAAGGCCTTTTCACTCAAGGGATGGTGACGCACGAGACTTACCGCGCCGGTGACGGGAGCTGGCTCAGCCCCGACGAGGTCACTCGAGATGGGGACGACTGGGTTCACATCGAAAGCGGTCACCCGGTGACCCCCGGACGCGTCGAGAAGATGTCGAAGTCCAGGCGCAACACCGTCGACCCCGAGCCAATGCTGGAAAAGTACGGCGCTGACGCGGTGCGCTGGTTCATGCTGTCCGACAGCCCGCCCGAACGGGACCTCGAATGGTCCGAAGCGGGAATCGAGGGGGCCTCTCGCTTTGTCCAGCGCGTGTGGCGGCTCGTCGGCGGCATCGCCGATGCCCCGGGCGAGGACGATGCGTTGAAACGCAGGCTCCACCGGACCATTGCGGCCGTGGGCGAGGCGATCGAAGGGCTGCAGTTCAACAAGGGCGTCGCGCAGCTCTACGAGCTGACCAGCGCGATCGAGCGAGCCCCTGCCTCTGCTACCCGTGCTGAAGCGATACGCAGCCTTATCAAACTGATCGCTCCGATGGCCCCTCATCTGGCAGAAGAAGGCTGGGCCGCGCTTGGGGAGGTTGGAATGGTCGCCGAGGCCAATTGGCCAGACTTTGAGCCGACGCTTCTCATTGAGGATGAAGTCACACTCGCCGTACAGGTGAACGGCAAGCTCCGGGACACTCTGACCGCGCCGCGCGGACTCGACCCTGCCGCCGCCGAAGCGTTGGCACTCTCTTCGGAGAAGGTTCAGCGTCAACTGGCGGGAGCTTCTCCGCGCAAAGTGATTGTCGTGCCCGACAGGCTGGTGAATATCGTCGCATGATGCGGCGCGCTGCCCTTGTTTTTTCTTTGCTGATGCTATCAGGCTGCGGCCTTCGTCCGCTCTATGGCGGCGGTGCGGACAGCACCGTGGCCTCGATGTTGCGAACGGTTCAAGTTGCGCCCATCCCCGGCCAATCGGGTTGGCTCGTGCGCAACAAGCTGATCGACCGATTGGGCGAATCCGGGGAAGGAACCTCGACTTACCGTCTCGACGTGACGCTCGACGACGATATCACCGCCTATGGGATCCGCGGCGACCAAGCCGCCACTCGGGAGCGGCGGACCCTGCGCGCCCGCTATCAGCTCGTGAACCTGCAAACGGGGCTCGTCTTGCTCGACGCGACGGCCGGCTCGGACGAGGGCATCGACATCGTCAGTTCGCCCTATGCAACCGTGGCTGCGGAGCAGACCGCCCTCGAGCAGCTCGCCGACGTGGTCTCGGACCAGATCGTTGCGCGTCTTGCGCTCTACGCATCGCGCACAGCGCCCGAACGGTGAAAGCCTCGAAAGCCAGTGTGGGGCGCTCGGTCGACCAGCCAGACGCACGGCTTCGTTTCTATCTCTTCCACGGTCCCGATGAAGCGCACTCGCGTGGCCTGGGATATCGGCTGCTACAGGCTCTGGAAGCAACGAAGTTCATCGTCGCCGCCTCAACCGTGAAGTCCGATCCGGCTTCACTGGCCGATGAGGCCGGCGCGATGAGCCTTTTTGGCGGGGCGCGCGTCATCTGGGTCGAACCTGCCGGCGACGAGATTGCGGCGGGAATCGAAGCCTTGCTCGATGCACCGGCCGGCGAAAGCCCCGTCGTCGTTATCGCCGGCAGCCTTCGGAAGACTTCGGCCTTGCTCAAATTGGCAGAAGCTTCCCCTCATGCGCTGGCATACGTCTCCTATGTGCCGGAGGGCCAGGATGCCGAGCGCATGGTCGTGGAGCTCGGGCGCAAGTTTGGTCTCAAGGTCAGTTCGACGGTTGCGGCGCGCATAGCCGAAGCGTGCATCAACGATCAGGGCCTCGCCGCGCAGGAACTCCAGAAGCTCGCCCTGTACGCGGATGCATCGCCGGAAAGTCCGAAGGAACTCGACCACGACGCGATAGATGCCGTCGGAGCGGGTAGTTCAGAGGGCGACTGGCTTCGCCTTGCGGATCGCGCGCTCAGCGGCGACGTCGAAGAGCTCGCCGATCAACTGTCCCGCCTTCCAACCGGGACTTCGGAAACAATTCCGATTCTGCGTTCGCTTCAGCGGAGATTGTTGATGCTCGCCCCTGCGCGCGCCCGAATGGAGCGTGGGGAATCGCTCGACGGCGTCATGACGTCACTAGGCAGGTCGTTATTCTGGAAGGACAAATCCCTGATTTCCAAGCTCCTCGCGACATGGGACGCCAAGGGCCTTTCGACTGTCGCCGAGCGGGCCGGCCGCCTGGAGCGCGAATTGATGTTCAGCAGCGCTCCGGACACCCAGGCCCTGGGTGAGGAGCTTCTGGCAATCGCTCGCGCGGCGCGGCGCGGGCGAAACTAGATCGGTTCGCCGGAGAGTCGCTGGCAGATCATGTCGAGCTGTTCGAGAGTCGAATAGTGCATCGTAACGGATCCGCCCTGCCCCTTGTGTCGAACCTGGACCTTCACCCCCAATATTTCGCTGAGTTGCCGCTCGAGCGCCAAGCGATCAGCCTCCGTCGTATTATAGTTGCGGGCGCTGGCCCGGGCGATATCCGCGCCGACACCAGGCCGAACCTTGTTCGCGAGCCTTTCCGCCTGACGCACAGAAAGTCCCTTGGCAATGATCTGTTTGGTCAGTTCCTCGGGGTCTGGC
>JBKPLG010000061.1:0-7097 GCA_046731515.1 Pseudomonadota bacterium
CTCGTGCATCGCGTCGAATGCCGACTTGGCCGAAACCCACATCATTCGGTCGTCGTTGCGCAGCGCTTCGACTCCGGCAAGCACTTCGGCTTCCTCATATTGCTCCAGCGGGCCGCCGGTACGCTTCAGCGCTCGCAGCCGCGCGAGGTCGGCGGCTTCCCGCGCGCTGGTATGGTCCATCAGCGGCATTGCGGCATAAGCCTCGTCGAAGGCGTTACGCTCCTCTTGCTCCATGTGGGCTGCGACGTCGGAGTCGTTCGCGGCCTCGTGGGCGAGGCTGTCGTAAGTCAGGAACTGGACCCAGTAACCGTCGATCAGCCGGCCAATCTCTTGCCGGCTTTTACCTTGCTCGACCGCGTCGCGGATCCGGTTCAGCTGGGCGACCGCGCACGGATGCCATCGCTGCGCGCTGGTAGATTTGCGGTCCGTTATCCCAGAAAAGCTCGTGCCGCATGCCGGCTTCGGCGGCCCGGACCTTGCGATGCCATTCGCGGTCCTCGAGCATCTGTTCGAGGAACAAGGCGATGAGCACGCCGACGGTGATGACTCCGATTTCTCGGGCCACCGCGCCCCAGCTGTGCAGGCCCTTTGGAACATGGATGTGCATGCCAGCCCCCGACGGCCGTTCTTAGCGGACAAGCGGCGGCGGCTCTACACCCGCCCAATGCGGATCAGTCGAGGGAGGCTTCGACCTTGCCGATGAAACGGTCGTGGTCCCAAATCTCGCAGCCATTCGGTAGCTTCATCGCATGAGCAAGCGCGAGCGCGTCCTCGTCGCCGTCGGCGTCGATCCACTCCGAGCGCCAGATTTTCCCCGCCTCGTTGAGGCAATACACAACGTACTTCGCCACGGCCCCCCGAAACCTTGGTAACTAGACCGGCGCGCAATGTTTGTATCGACAACAAGATTGGGTCAACTAATCTATGTTATACGGCCGAAACAATCCGGTAGACCCGGATTAACGCGACGACCGCCCGCCGGCCTTCAACTGGGCCTCGAGACGATCGGCATCCACCTCGACGTCATCGGCCATTTTCGTCAGCATCTCGACCATCGCGGGGTCGTGGGCCATCCCTACCATCCGGCGAAGCTGCCGCGCCCGAGCGCGCATGCGATCAATCGGAAGCTCGTCCACGAAAGCGAAATTCACGGCTGTTGAGAGCGTTCCTCAGATTTCGCCCGCAGTCGCAAAAATGAGCGCTTCCTTCGAAGGCTAGGCACGGCTGCCGAAGGCCGTAGAGTACCTGACCTATGGCACCGTTCAGCATCTTCTTCTCGCTTTACGGCCTGTTGCTAGGCCTTAGCATTGCGGTGGTGGTCGCGGGCTTCGCCCGGCTCATCAAGGCGCGGCCGAGAATCGGGCCGGGCTGGCCGGTCGCCCTGCTGGGCATCTTCATCATGCTCGACATCACGTCCTTCTGGAACGGAGCGTGGCGCGCGCGCGAGTGGATGGTTCCCGAATACGGCCACCTGTTCCTCGGCATGGTCGTCATCTCAATTTACTATCTCGCCGCCTCAATGGTCTTCCCCGACAGGGCCGAGACGGCAGCGGACTTCGACGCCCATTATTTGGAGAACCACCGCGCGATCCTGCTTGCGGTCGGCTTCTGCAACCTCGCCGTGTTCGGCTGGCAGGACGCGCTCGCGATCCACGAACTGCCGCTCGCCTGGTGGATGTCCGTCCCGACCTATTACGTGCTTCTGCTCATCGCCGCCTTCGCGCGCAGCCGGGCGGTCGGTATCGCGTGCCTTACGGGACTCATCGCCATCTATGTCGTTCACGCCGCGATCAGCCTGATCTGGCCGTCGCTCGGTTGAAGCCGTCACGGGAGTGAATCCCGTGACGTCGATCGACACGCCTGCGGCGGTCGTCGGCCGCTTCTCGCCATCTCTACGCGCTGCCTCCCAATTGCTTCGCAATCGGTTCAGCTGCGCTCGGTGCCTCGAAACTATTGCGTGCGGAAGATGGGATTCCGCTCGAGCCGGACGTCCGCGACCTTCCCCTTGCGATCGGTGTCGCAGCGGAAGCTGACGTCGGCGTAGTAGCGGCCCTTACCGTAGCCGTAGCGGGCGGTGTCGAGCAGGCCGCGGACGCGCACGCCGCTTGACCGGCGCTGGACGTCGGTGATCTCGGTGACCCGAACATAGCCGCGATAGCCGGGATAAGCCTGGGGCCGGCCAGAGAAATAGCGGCGATAGTCGCGCTCTGCCTTGTCCACCGCGGCCCAGCCGCAGCGGCGGATCGCGTCGCGCTCGCTGACTTTGTACTTCTTGCCGATCATTTTATCGATGATGTCGTTGATGACGCCCTGAGCCTGGACGTCGTCCTGAGCCAGGGCAGGAGCAGCCAACCCGCCGGCGAGAACGGCCGCGGTCACGATACAAGCCAGTCTGTTCATCTGAAATTCCCCCTGTGAAGCCAGGTCCCAAGGCACGGGGCCGGTACATTGCGCCCCGCGGCCCTTTATCATGCAACAACACCCGGAAACAGCTGGCACAGGGCACGGCTGGCCGCATCCCTATCGATAGGTTACAGGCGTCGGCCTATTGCTGTTCACGACGTCCGGCCGGAGAGCCGGAGTCGCGTCACATGTCAGCGGACCAACGCCAAAGGAGATCAGACATGGGCAACACCGCCGCCGACCGCCGCACCGTCGCCGCCAGCGACCCCAGCGAAGTGCGCTATTTCGCCGACAAGCACGGCCTCACTTCGGAGCAGGTGCTCGACCTGATCAAGCAGCACGGCAATGACCGCAAGACGCTCGAAGAGGCGGTCGCAAAGCTGAACGCCTGAGCTCTTAAGTTCACTAAAGTCTCGCGGTTCGGCGCCTTTTCGTGACTTTAGGCCCGCTGCCGCGTGGTTCGATTTTACGGCCGGAAGAAGTTAAAGAGCCGCGCTGAGTGAGCACGAAAAGAGTGCTGTAGGACAGCGGAAATTGAAGCAGCTCCGTCACGCGGAATGAATCCGACGTGACGTCGAAGGCCACTCGCTGCGCTCGGGCCCGGCCGGACCTAGCCGTCTCTACGACATAAGCTCCGGTTGGCTGGCGCAAACTCCTCGCTTATGCTCGGCGGCCATGGTCACGGGTTCATGCCATTGCGGGGCGGTCAAGATCGAGGTGCCGAGCGCGCCCGAGTGGCTGGGGCGGTGCAATTGCAGCTTCTGCCGCAGGACCGGGTCGCTGATGGCTTATTATCCCGACGATGGCGGCGTTAGGATCGCCGGCGAGACGGTCGCCTATATCTGGGGCGACAAGATGATTTCCCAGCACCATTGCCCCACCTGCGGCTGCTTCACGGACTGGCGGAGCACGGGCGAGAGCTACGGCAAGGTGGGCATCAACGCGCGGCTGCTCGACGGCTATGCCGAGCGCGACGGGCGAAGCCTGTTCGAGGGGCGCGAAATCGAGGTGCGGCCGATGGACAATGCGGGGTGATAACAGGTCCAGGTATCAGAACAGCCCCACGGACCTGATTACATGATTTTGTGACAGTCCCGCCTCGTCGAACGCTTAAATCAGAAGCGGAGGGCGCTACTCGCGCTCGGGGAGCGAGTCGCAACGACCGCAAGCTACATCGACCTTTAGGCATGCTGACGTTCCAGTCCCTGAAGCGAACGTGAATCGGCACGCGGTGCTTAGAAGCTTTGTAGCAAAGTCATGCGGCCGGAAGGATGTGGGACCAAGACGATGTGGCGGACGCGAGTTGTGCTGCGGCTTTTGTTGGTCATCTCCTTTGGCGCCGGGATCGCTTGCGTCAAACAAATCGCGCAGGACGACCAGCGGCAGACCGCCTACGGACCGATGACTCGGGCGGAGTTCGAAGCGGCGCTGGTGAACCGGGTGAACGCGGTGCCATGGCGCGAGTTGCGCGACAACTTCCCCGACGATTACCGCCGCATCGTCGATCGCCTGTACGACCTGACGCCGGAGCTGGTGAACGCCGAAGGCATCGGCATCGAAAGTCAGATCGAGCTGGCGCTGTTCATGGAGCGCCAAAAGGGAAATGCGGCGCGCGCGCCGGCCCCGCTTCTGATCGCGATCGCGGCGGAGGAGGTCGCATTCGTCGACAAGATCGACCGCGAAAACCGCGAACTGTGCAAATATTTTGCCATCTTGGGGGTCGAGGCGGATTCACAATTGTCCATTCTCTATCCGGAGGAGGTAAGTCGCCGCGCGGCACGGCGGCTCGAAGCTGCCCGTGCCGGCCGGCTGACACCCAGGACCGAGTGGAAGCCCCATTATGACGGAGAGTATGACAAGCTTTGGTTCGGCGGGCTCGACCAGATCAAGCCTCGGACACAGTGCCAGGAGCGTTCACGAAACGCGCGAGCCGTTGCGCTGTTGCCGCCCGAATTCGCGGCGCATATGGAAGCCACCTTCTTGAGCGAAAATATCGAGTATGAAGCTCAGTTCGCGCGCCTGTTGATCGAGGACAGGCAGCGTGCGCAGCGCCCGCTGTTCATTCAGCGCCTGAAATAGTCTCGTGGCAGTGGACGCGCTAGAGGCGCGAGGGAGACTGTTGCGCGCGATGAGGTCATGAAGGGTGCCGCAAGGCACCGGCGCCGCGCCGGCATCGGCTATGTCGAGGTGGTCGCCGGCCCCGGCGGAGCTGCGGCGATTGGTGGAGAAGCTCGTGCAGAAGGCCACAGTTTAGAGGGTGCGCGATCGCAGGCCCCAAACCGCTATTCGAAGAAGTATTGCCATTTGGCATTTTATATGTCATATCGTACAAAATGGCAGGAGAAAGTTCTATGGCGCTAGAACTCATTGAGGTGCAAACCCAAGCCAAACCGTTCGCGCCGGAACCACTTTCCGATGAAGAAGCAGAGGCCATGTTTCGAGCGGTTCGGAATTTGTTTGGTCGTTGGGACATAACGGACGACCAAGCTTCCGTGCTGCTTGACCTACCTATTCGGACATTCCGCCGTTGGAAGGCTGATAGACCTGGCCGGATTGATCGGGATGGTAAAGCCCGCCTTTCTAATCTGATGGGCATCCATAAAGGTCTCCGGATTATCTTCCGTGAACCGGAACGTGGCTATCATTGGATCAAGGCTCCAAATAGTGCATTTGGTGGAGCATCCGCGTTAGAAGTCATGCTCGGTGGCGAGCTGACAGATCTCATGCGGGTTCGTCGCTATCTCGATAACGAGCGTGGTGGTTGGTGATTGATGAAAAGACGATTCCATCATCAGCGGTCGAGTGGAACGGTGCAAGGCGAATAATCCGCAGTATCCATCCACCGATCGACTTGTTTGAAGACATTGCCGATCCAGCAGACTGGCCCCTTCTGATTTCGGCCGAGCAGAAGACAAATCCTCGCCTTATGGAGGCGATCGGAAATTTGGATCTTGTTCCTCCGGAGAGGAGGATTGGTGGTCCGGGGGCATCGTATTTAATGGCTCCATTCACTCACGTGAGCATCGATCGTCCAAGTCGCTTCAGCGACGGTACATATGGGGTCTTGTACATCGGACGTGAATTCGAAACGGCGCTCGCTGAGACAATCCACCACCACGAAGAGTTCATGGGGCGGACTGACGAAGAAGCCGGCTGGGCTTCCCAATTTAGAGAACTTGTTCTGGATGTGGTTTTCAATGCTCACGACATGAGCGACGGAGCTGCATTCGCTGAGGCGCATTCGCCGGATGACTACGGAGAACCCCAGCGTGTTGGTGCGGTGCTCAGAGCGGCTGCGTCCGATGGAGTACTTTACCCGAGCGTTCGAAACCCCGGCGGTCTTTGCGTAGGCTTGTTTTATCCTGATCTAGCGGCAGTTCCCACCCAAGGACGCCACCTCGACTATCATTGGAATGGCACGCGCGTCGATTTCTATCGAGACCCAGGCGCCGGCACTGTATTCGAAGTGCAGCAACAGCAGAACGACTGAACGTTCAGGTGGCGCCAGCTGCTCTCCTACTTCGCCGCGATCAGGTCAGGGATGTCCACTAGATGCACCTCCGCGATCTCGGTCGTCTGCTCGCCGTCGAGGAGGTCCGAGGCGAGGATGCGTTCCACGGTGGCTTGGTAGGTCTCCGAGCTCGCCAGGGCGTCGATGGCGGCCCGGTCGTTCCATAAGGTCAGGACCCAGGCGCTATTGCCGTCGCGACCCATGAGGACGCCGGCGAAGCCCTGCTCGGCGCGGAACATGGGGAGCGAGATCTCGCGCGCGAAACGTTCATAGGCTTCTTCGCGGCCGGGCTTGATCCCGGTGCGCCAGATGCGGGCGATCAATGGGCTGCTCCTGTCGTGGTCATTTGGCGGCACCCGGGGAACCCCCTCACCAGCGGCCTGGTCGGACCATCTGGGGATGGTCCGCTTCCGGGCGCTCCTCTCCCCGGCGGGGAGAGAGAAAAACGATCCTTCGAGACGCCGCTTCGCGGCTCCTCAGGATGAGCGGGGAAGATGAGGTCATTTGGCGGCGATCAGGTCCGGTTCGTCTTCGGGTTCGGACGCTTTGCGGCGTGATCTGCGGGACTGGGCCCCGGCCTTCGCCGGGGAACGCTCGACGATGACCGGCTTGACCGACGCGCGGTCGAGAATTGGACGCAGATATTGACCCGTCGCTGAGATCGCGACGGACGCAATCGTCTCCGGCGGGCCTTCGGCGATGATCTTGCCGCCGTTCACACCGCCGCCCGGACCAAGGTCGATCACCCAATCGGCGGTCTTGATGACGTCGAGGTTGTGCTCGATCACCACCACCGTATTGCCCTGGTCGGCGAGGCGGTGGAGCACCTCGAGCAGCTTGCGCACGTCCTCGAAGTGCAAGCCCGTGGTCGGCTCGTCGAGGATGTAGAGCGTCTTGCCGGTCGCCCGCCGCGACAGCTCCTTCGACAGCTTCACCCGCTGAGCTTCACCGCCGCTGAGCGTCGTCGCGGGCTGGCCGACCTTGATGTAGCCAAGCCCGACCTCCTGCAACATCCGCATCTTCTCGCGGATCGCGGGGACCGCCTTGAACAGCTCGGCCGCCTCCTCGACGTTCATGTCGAGCACGTCGGCGATCGAGTGGCCCTTGAACTTCACCTCCAGGGTCTCGCGGTTGTAGCGCGCGCCGTGGCACACGTCGCAGGTGACGTAGACGTCGGGCAGGA
>JBKPLG010000062.1:0-45660 GCA_046731515.1 Pseudomonadota bacterium
CGTGCAAGGCGTCAGTGCGGATCGGCAAGCTCTACTACACGGTCGACGTTCACGACATCTCCCTTGGCGGCATGAAGGTTGAGCCGATCGAGGAATATTGCGTCGGGAAAAAGGTCGCGGTTGTCGTAGAGAGCTTCAAGCCCCTGACCGGCGAGGTCCGGTGGTATTCGGAGCGGAAGGCGGGAATCATCTTCGATGAGCCGCTCGACTTTGACGAGCTTGCCGAATGGGTCGGCAAGCGGCTCGAGCTCGCAAGCCTCAAAGCGTCTTACCAAAAGAACTGATTCGTCATCGCGAGGTGCGCAAGCGACCTGGCGATCCCGTCCGGATTGCTTCCCCGACTCACTGCCGGGGTCGCAATGAGGATGCGAACAACCTATCTCCTTCCAAAGTAGAAGGAGATCCAGGATGGCCGAAGAAGTCGCCGTTTTTGCCGGAGGGTGCTTCTGGTGCACCGAAGCCGTGTTTCTCGACGTGGTTGGCGTGCAATCGGTCGAAAGCGGCTACACCGGCGGACATGTTCCTAACCCCAACTACAAGCAGGTATGCGGCGGCGACACGGGGCATGCCGAAGCGATCCGCGTAACGTTCGACAATGAGCAGATCAGCTACGGCGACTTGCTCGATATTTTCTTCGCGACGCACGATCCGACGCAGCTCAACCGTCAAGGCAACGACGTCGGTACTCAGTATCGTTCGGCTATTTTTCCGCAGAACCCTGAACAGGAACAAAAAGCGAGAGCGGCCGTCGAGCGGAACAATCCGGACCACGGGAACCGTATTGTGACGACGATAGAGGCCACGGGAGGTTGGTGGCCCGCCGAGGATTATCATCAGGATTATTGGGCGAATGAGGGTCAGCGGAACCCTTACTGCCTCGCGCTGATCCCGCCCAAACTTCAAAAGCTGCGCAAGAGCTTTCAGGCTCGTGTCAAATCGGCCACAGCGCAGGCTTAATCCCAATCGGCCCCAGATAATTCAATTGGAAGTTCGGTCGCGCCATGCGACCGACTGAACATCAACAGGGGAGGGGCGGCGCTCGGTCCGCCCCTTTTTCTTGGCCGCTCTTTCGGCTCTTCGCATCCG
The DNA here is from genome assembly GCA_046731515.1 of Pseudomonadota bacterium. Classification (GTDB taxonomy): domain Bacteria; phylum Pseudomonadota; class Alphaproteobacteria; order Sphingomonadales; family Sphingomonadaceae; genus Sphingomicrobium. Next base: position 1,087 of record JBKPLG010000062.1, read on the forward strand.
TTCACTGCCGTCAGATGGTTGACTCCGGCCCTGCGGTGCAACAGCAGCGACTCATTGGGGGAGGCGACCTACGGAGGAGGGCTTCGATGGCCAAGATTCTGTGCGTGCTCTACGACGATCCCGTCGACGGATATCCGTCAAGCTATGCGCGCGATGACCTTCCCAGGATCGAGCGATATCCCGACGGACAGACGCTTCCCACTCCGAAGAACATAGATTTCCAGCCCGGCGCGCTGCTCGGAAGCGTGTCCGGCGAGCTTGGTCTCAGAAAATTCCTCGAAGGACAGGGTCATCAGCTGATCGTCACTTCGGACAAGGACGGACCGGACTCGCTATTCGAGCGTGAGCTGGTCGATGCCGACGTCGTGATCTCACAACCCTTCTGGCCCGCTTATCTAACCACGGAGCGCATCGCGAAGGCGAAAAATCTGAAGCTTGCGATCACGGCAGGAATTGGCTCCGATCACGTGGACCTTGAGGCCGCGAGCGAGCGCGGAATCACGGTCGCCGAAGTCACCTACTGCAATTCCATCAGCGTTTCCGAGCATGTCGTGATGGCGATCCTCGCGCTGGCGCGAAACTATCTGCCGTCACATGACTGGGTCCACCGCGACGGGTGGAACATCGCTGATTGTGCGACCCGATCGTACGACATCGAAGGCATGCACATTGGCACGGTTGCGGCGGGCCGCATCGGGTCGGCAGTGCTGCGCCGGCTGAAGCCGTTCGGCGTCCATCTCCATTACTACGACCGTCACCCGCTGTCCGAGGAGGTGGAGCGCGAGCTTGGGGTGACGCGTCATGAGTCCGTCGCAGAGATGGTGCCGCATTGCGATGTAGTGACGATCAACTGCCCGCTCCATCCACAGACGGAAAACCTGTTCGACGAGGCGATGATCGCGCGGATGAAGCGCGGCGCTTATCTGGTGAACACCGCGCGCGGGAAGATCGTCGACCGGGATGCCGTTGCGAGAGCGTTGGAGAGCGGGCAACTTGCCGGTTATGCCGGTGACGTCTGGTTCCCACAGCCGGCGCCGGCGGACCATCCCTGGCGTCGCATGCCGCACCACGGCATGACTCCGCATATTTCCGGAACATCATTGTCCGCCCAGGCACGCTATGCCGCCGGAACAAGGGAAATCCTCGAATGCTTCTTCGAAGGACGGCCGATCCGCGAGGAATATCTCATCGTCCAGGGCGGACACCTGGCCGGCGCCGGCGCACATTCCTACAGCGAAGGCGACACGACCGACGGGTCGGAAGATGCGGCGCGGTTCCGATCGAAAAGGGAAAGGAAAGAGCCGGCGATCATCGCCGAGCCGATGCCCGAATAAGCCGGTCGTTGATTGCGACACCTAACCCTTTGTCGGGTACCGGTGCGACGGCAATACGCTCCCGGGGCGAAGCATCGGCTTGGTGAAGCAGGTCGAACAGCCAGGTCGCGGCTTCGATGAGATTGCCCGACGCACTTAGATTGGCATCGCCATCGATTTGACCGAACCCGATCAGGAACTCGTCAGCTTCCGCGCTGGCCACGTTCAGGCGTAGCGGCTTCGAGGGCGCATAATGGCTGGCCAACTGACCGGGGGCTTCGATGCGGTCGGCCGGCAGACTCTCGGCAGCGACTTCAACCGGACCTGGTCTCAACAGCCGTAGCGGCCCGCCGGTGGCCGCAACGATGGTGGATTCGAGACCTCGGTCCGTGGGTCCCCCGTCGATAATCAGCGGAATTCGGCCGGTGAGGCTTTTCAGGACATGCTCAGCACGAGTTGGGCTCATCGATCCGCTGGCATTTGCCGATGGCGCGGCAAGTGGGCGGCCTGTGGCGAGCAAAAGCGCGTGCATGGCCGGATGCGCCGGCACGCGAATGCCGATGGTCGACAGCCCTGCAGTAACGATAGACGCGATGCCCGAATCTTCGCGCAGCGGTACCACCAGCGTCAGCGGTCCCGGCCAATGCTTCCGTGCGAGCTCGAACGCGCGATCGTCGAAGCGGCCCAATCGCTCAGCCGACGCGAAATCCGGCACATGCACGATCAAGGGATTGAAGGCGGGTCTTCCCTTCGCCTCGTAAATCCGCGCTACGGCTTCGGCATTGGTCGCGTCCGCCGCGAGGCCGTAGACCGTTTCGGTAGGAACCGCGACCGGCTCACTGGCGAGGATGAAGCGAGTAGCCTCGACGATACTTTCATCGTTGAAAGGGATGACCCGCGTCTGCATGCGACGCGGCTAAAGGATTCTCGCAGTGACTAAAATATCAGGCGCGTTCGCTCTCCAGCAGGCTCGTGGGATCGATTCCGAGCCGGCGCATTCGCGCGCGGATCTGCGGCCATTCCTCCTTCAAGAATCGACTGCGTTCTGAATCGCCCAGCCTCGTACGTGCGCCGGGCGCGACGAACATGCCGACACCGCGTTTCACGATGATGAGCCCCTCGTCCTGAAAACCCTGATAGGCCTTGGCGACCGTCAGTGGATTCGCCTGCTCCTCGGCGGCGAGGGCGCGAACCGAAGGGAGCGGGTCTCCATCCGCGTATTTTCCGGCAAGGATCGCATCGGCGATGGTCTCGCGCAATCGAACATAGACCGGCTTGTCATGCTGGGTGCGAAGCGTCATGCTGTCGTAATACAGCGAATCGCTTCAAATTCAACTAAAACCTATTTGTCGTGCGGTTGCCACCGTCTTCGGACCGTGGAGAGCTCTGGGCGGTCGCGATCCTCGAGGTCGCGAGCGGAATGACCAATGAAGATAAACCCGGCAATGCGCTCGTTCGGAGCGCAAAAAGCGCGACAAACACGCTCCGAATATGCTCTCCAGCCGGTAACCCAGCCCGGAACATATCCGAGCGCGTGAGCGGCCAGCATCAGACTCATTCCGGCTGCGCCGCACGACAATTGTTGCTCCCACACAGGTATTTTATGACCCTCGATCGGTGCCGATACGAGCACGACCAACGCGCCTGCATAATGGGCGAAGTCATGCTCCTTCTGATGCTTCGCGGCGGACGCGTCCGGATCCTCGTCGCTCAGCGCGTCGCGGAGCAGCTTCTCAAAAGCGTCGCGCTGATCCTGCTCCACCGTGACGAACCGCCAGGGGGCAAGCTTGCCGTGGTCGGGAGCGCGCGCAGCGATGGTCAGGATGCGCTCCAGCTCCTCCGGAGTGGGCCCGGAGCCGGTTAACTCCCGAGGTCTTCCAGAACGGCGGGTCTCCAGCAGCGACAGGATCGATGAACGGTCGTTGAGCATCGACGAGGGCGGATAGCGGCGCATGCGGTCGGCAACAATCCGCTTCACAAGAGGAAATAGGCCGTTAGGGTCCGCGCGGCTGCACCTTTCGGCGCGCGCAGGGGAGAGAGACATAGATGGTCGATACACCGGCAATCGAGGAACCGGGCGCGCCCGATATTAGCCACCAGAATCCAGCAGATCGGCGCGAATGGTTCGGTCATCCACGGCAACTGGCGAGGCTGTTTTCGACCGAGGCGATGGAGCGCTTCGGATATTACGGAATGCGGGCGCTGCTGACGCTCTATCTCGCCAAGCACTTCCTCTTTTCCGACGCGACCACCACCGGACTCTATGGTGGATTTACCGCGCTGGTTTACCTGACCCCGCTCATCGGCGGTTTCATCGCCGACCGCTACCTAGGCTCGAAACGTTCGGTGAAATTCGGCGCTCTTATGATGAGCCTCGGTTATTTCATCCTCTGTTTCGGCGGAGAGACGGCCAGGCCGCACGCTACGATCGACGGCCAGCGGTACGAAGTGCAGGTCGAAAACTTCGTCGACCGTCCGACCTCCAGCGGAGAGGAGCTCCGCTATATCGTCACCGGTGGCGAGCGGCTCAAGATTCAAGGCAACGACGACGGCTCCGTTACTCTGTTGAAGCCAGACAATTCCGAGGCGCGGACGTTGCCGAAGGGCTCGTTCGAGCCAGGCGCCGATCGCAACGGCTTCTTCGTCTTCTTGATGCTGATCGGCCTGTCGATGGTCTGCGTCGGCAACGGCTTCTTCAAACCCAACATCTCGACGATCGTCGGAACGCTTTATGCCAAGGGCGATCGTCGCCGCGATTCCGGCTTCACCATTTTCTACATGGGCATCAACATCGGCTCGTTCGTCTCGCAGCTGGCTTGCCCATTCCTCGCCGACTCCGTCGGCTGGTGGGCGGGCTTCGGCCTCGCCGCCGGAGGCATGCTGCTCGCCGCCTGCCTGTTCGAGTTCGATCGCGGGCTGCTAGACGGCTACGGCGAGCGCCCGGAGGGCGCCAACCCTGCCAATGACTGGAAGATCTATTTAGGTGCGGTCCTCGCCGTGCCTGCCGCCTGGTTTCTGTTCACCAACCTCATGAATGCGCCGGCGCCCGAGCCAGGATCAGGCATTATCGGCTACCTCACCAGCCTGCCCATCATGGGGCTGGTCATGTTCGTGACCTTCTTCCTGAGCATCCCGCTTATTCTCATCTGGTCCTGGTTAAGGGGAGCCGTGACCAACGGCGTACGCGTCGAATTCCAGATGATGGTCGCGGCAATGGTGCTCATCGTCTTCAACGTGGTCTTCTGGACCTTGTTCGAGCAGGCGGGCTCGTCGCTAACCTTGTTCGCCGACCGCAACACGGACCTGAGACTCGTGGGCGATTGGTCGATCTCGGCGGGCCAGACGCAGTCGTTCAATCCATTGTTCATTATCGTCTTCGCACCCCTGTTCTCGATGATGTGGAACGGGCTCGCCAAGCGGGGCATGGAGCCGTCCATTCCGGTCAAGTTCGCCGTGGCACTTATGGGCGTCGGCGCAGGCTTTCTTTTCCTGGTCTGGGGCTCGCAGTTCGCTGGTTCGGACTTCAAGGTCGGCATCTGGTGGCTGGCCGGGCTCTACCTTCTCCATTCACTAGCCGAGCTGATGATCTCCCCCGTGGGCCTTAGCATGATCACCAAGCTGTCGATCGTCCGCATCGTAGGCCTGATGATGGGTGTCTGGTTCCTCTCAATCTCAATGGCGCAATATGTCGCGGGAATCGTAGCGCAGGTGGCGAGCGTCGAGACGGTTGGCGGCCAGGTTACCAATCTTCAGGTCAGCCTCAACACCTATCTCGGCGTCTTCACGACGATCGGATGGATCTCGGTCGGTATCGGCGTTTTTCTGCTGCTTTTGAGCTGGCCGCTCAAATATTTGATGCACGGCGTTAAGTGACGCAACGGATCCTTGCCATTGGCCTGACGGCGCTGGCTGTTTCGGGCTGCGCCGCATTGACGCCGAAGCCCAAGCCCGCACCACCGGTCGCGATCAACGAGGACCCGTACCCCTCGACTTACGCGCGCTATCCGGGCGTGCCGACGGTCGTCCGCCACGCCACCGTGTTCGACGGCGAGGGGCGCCAGATCAATAACGGTACGGTCGTCCTCGCTGATGGCGTTATCCAGGCTGTCGGCGGGCCGGAGCTGCCCAGTCCGCCGGGCGCGCTGGAGATTGATGGCACGGGCAAGTTCGTGACGCCGGGCGTGATCGACGTCCACAGCCATCTCGGCGACTATCCTTCGCCCGCAGTTCCGGCGCTCTCCGACGGCAATGAAGCGACCGGGCCGGCTCGTCCCGAGGTCTGGGCCGAGCATAGCGTCTGGCCGCAGGATCCGGGTTTCAGCAGGGCGCTGGCCAACGGCGGAGTCACGACGCTGCAGATTTTGCCCGGATCGGCCAATTTGTTCGGTGGCCGCTCCGTCGTGCTGAAGAACGTTCCCGCGCGGACCGCGCAGGGGATGAAATTTCCCGGGGCGCCTTACGGCTTAAAAATGGCGTGCGGCGAAAATCCCAAACGCGTCTACGGATCCAAGAATAACATGCCCCAAACGCGCATGGGCAATATCGCGCTTACCCGCGCCACTTGGATCAAGGCCCAGGCGTACAAGCGCAAGTGGAGCAAATATGAGGCGAAGGGCGGCGACATGCCCGAGCGCGATCTTGCGATGGATACTCTGAAGGGCGTGCTCGACGGAAAAATCCTGGTGCACAACCACTGTTACCGGGCCGACGAAATGGCCAACATGATCGATATGAGCCATGAGTTCGGTTACAAAATCAGCGCCTTCCACCACGCAGTCGAGAGTTACAAAATCGCCGATTTGCTCGCGCGAGAGGGGATTTGCTCGGCAATGTGGGCAGACTGGTTTGGATTCAAGATGGAAGCCTATGACGCCATCCAGGAGAACATCGCGTTCGTCCACAATGCCGGCGCCTGTGCCATCGTTCATTCGGATGATCCGAACGGGATCCAACGGCTGAACCAGGAAGCGTCCAAGGCGCTCGCGGATGGCGAGCGCGCGGGCGTTCCGAACCTCTCGGAAGCGGTCGCGTGGGAATGGCTCAGCCGCAATCCGGCGAAGGCGCTCGGAATTCTCGATAAGACCGGAACGCTGACGCAGGGCAAAATGGCCGATGTGGTGCTGTGGAACGGCGATCCGTTCAGCGACTATACGAGGCCGGAGCGAGTATGGATCGACGGTGCGCTGATGTACGACGCCAATGATCCCAATCGGCGGCCGGTCAGCGACTTCGAACTCGGCCAACCGGGCGAGGGAGATGTGAAGTGATCCGCGCTCTCGTCGCCACGCTGCTGATTGGAGTCGCCGCGCCTGCAGGCGCTCAGACCTTCGCCATTGTGAATGGCATTGTCGCCAAGGGCGACGGCTCCGAGCCGGTCCAGGGCGGTACGGTAGTCGTCCGCAATGGACGTGTCGTCGCGGCGGGTGCCGGGATTCGCGTGCCGTCCGGGACTCACGTGATCGATGCGACGGGCAAATGGGTGACGCCCGGCATCGTCGCCGGCTTCTCGCGTCTGGGCCTTAGCGAAGTCGATCTCTCGGCTGACGGATCGAACGACACCAGTGCCGAGGGGCCGTTCAGCGCAGCGCTCGACGTCGTGCCTTCAGTCAATCCGCTCTCCACGCCGATTGCGGTCAATCGCGCCGATGGCGTTACGCGCGCACTCGTCGCTCCAAACGTCGGCAAAAGTATCTTCGCCGGCCAGGGCGCCGTGATCGACACTGGTGCCGACATGGATCCGATCACTGCGCCGAGGAAATTCCAGTTCGTCGAGCTGGGCGAGACCGGCAAGGACAAGGCCGGCGGCTCACGAGCGTCCGCGCACGTGCTCTTTCGCAATGCCTTGCGCGAGGCCGCCGAACTGAGGCGGTATGCGCCTCCGCTCCAGGCGGCTCGTGCCGAGCGGCCGGGCGAACCCGAACGTCCGATCGTCCGCAATCCCAACGAATCGCGCATCTATGGTCCCGAGGCCCGACGGAGCGAAGATGTCCTTCTGACGCGCTTCGATGCGGCCGCGCTGGTGCCGGTGCTGCAGGGACGCCAATATCTCCTCGTCCATGCGGAGAGGGCCAGCGACATTCTCGCGGTCCTGGCGCTCAAGCGCGAGTTTCCATCATTGAAGGTTGTGCTGGTCGGGGCGAGCGAAGGTTGGACAGTCGCGGATCGCATTGCGCGCTCCGAAGTCCCGGTTATCGCGTCCGCCGTGAATGACTTGCCCGCTTCGTTCGAGCTGCTTGCGGCGACGCAGTCGAACGTCGGCCGAATGCGCGCGGCAGGGGTCAACGTTTCGATTGGGATGATCGACGACAATGACACCCGCTACATGTTCGAGGAACGGCAGTACGCTGGCAATCTCGTGGCGCTACAGCGAATCCCGGGCGCTACTGGTGTCAGTTGGGGCGAAGCGCTGGCAATGATCACCTCGAAACCTGCCCAAGCCATCGGCATGGGCGGAGATATTGGCAGCCTGGCCCCGGGTCGGCGAGCGGACGTCGTGATCTGGTCGGGCGATCCGCTCGAAGGCTCGAGCGCGGCGGAATCGGTGTTCATCGATGGTGTGCGCCAACCGCTGGACACGCACCAAACGCAACTGCGCGACCGCTATCGCGACCTTACCCGGCGCGACCTTCCGGAGGCATACCGACATTGACACCGCAAATGGGCCTCTTCTTCTCGGCGATCGCGTTCGTCGGACTGCATTTCCTTTTGTCGCATCCGCTGCGGGCTCCGCTTGTCAGGGCAGTCGGTGAGGGGCCGTTCAGAGGGATCTATTCGCTCGTCGCGCTGCTGACGTTCGGCTCGATGATCTATTTCTACCGGGCGATCGGACGCGAGCCGTCGCTTTGGAACGCAGGCGAGGCGGGATGGATCGCAGCCACGATCTTGATGTGGCTCGGATCGATCCTTTTCGTCGGCTCTTTTGTTGGTAATCCTGCGCTTCCAGGGGCGCATTTAGCGCGCGGAAGGGTCCCAAGTGGCGTTTTTGCTATAACCCGGCATCCAATGATGTGGGGCTTTGCCGCATGGGCGATCGTACATTTGACGGTCATCGCGACGGCGAAGGCGCTCGTATTTGACGGAGCGATCCTGCTTCTCGCGCTCGGTGGATCGGTCGGTCAGGACGCCAAGAAGCGCAAGCTGATGGGGGAGCGCTTCCATGAATGGTCCGCGCAAACTGCTTTCATCCCCTTCGGTCGCGGTGTGGCGAATCCTGGAATGGTCGCGCTGACTGGCGGAACCATCCTGTTCTTTCTTGCGACCTGGGTGCATCCGATTCCCGCAGGCTTCTGGCGCTGGATCGGCTAACCGCGCTAAAGCGCGCGTGATGACACGCAAATTCTTCGGCACCGACGGAATTCGCGGCACTACCAATGCCGAGCCGATGACGGCCGAGACCGCGCTGCGGGTTGGCCAGGCAGCGGGCGCGCACTTCCTGCGCGGCGATCATCGCCACCGCGTCGTCATCGGCAAGGACACGCGACTCTCGGGTTACATGATGGAATCGGCCATGGTCGCCGGCTTTACCAGCGTCGGAATGGACGTGGTGCTTCTGGGACCTATGCCGACACCCGCAGTCGCCATGCTGACGCGGTCCATGCGCGCCGACATCGGCGTCATGATCTCCGCGTCCCACAACCCATACGCCGACAACGGCATTAAGCTGTTCGGTCCTGATGGCTATAAACTTAGCGACGAGGATGAGCTGGCGATTGAAAAGCGGCTCGATAAGGGACCGAAGCTCGCCAAATCCGAGTTGATCGGACGCGCCCGCCGGATCGACGATGCCCGCGGCCGCTACATCCATTTCGCAAAGTCTACTTTTCCGGAGCACTTGCGCCTCGACGGCCTCAAGGTCGTTGTCGATTGCGCCAACGGCGCGGCCTACCATGTCGCCCCCGAAGCCTTGTGGGAGCTTGGCGCAGAAGTGATTCCGCTTGGAGTCAGCCCGAACGGCCTCAACATCAATGACGGTTGCGGGTCGACTCATCCCCAGTTGCTGCAGGAAACGGTGGTCGCCAACGGAGCCGACATCGGTCTCGCGCTCGATGGCGATGCCGATCGAATCATTATTACGGACGAGAAGGGGCAATTGATTGACGGTGACCAGTTGATGGCGCTGATCGCCCTCGGCCTGCAAAACCGCGGGGAGCTTCGCGGCGACGCTGTGGTGGCGACCGTCATGTCCAACCTGGGTCTCGAGCGGCGGTTGGGTGAGGCGGGGCTCGGCCTAATCCGCACCACGGTCGGCGACCGTTATGTGCTCGAGGAGATGCGTCGAAGCGGCTGTAATGTCGGTGGTGAACAATCCGGTCATATTATTCTGACCGACCATTCAACGACTGGTGACGGTCTGGTCGCCGGTCTCCAGGTGCTTGCGGCTTTGGTCGAGGCCAATTCCCCCGCCAGTGAGCTGTTGCGGCAATTCGAACCGCTTCCGCAACTGCTCAAGAACGTGCGATTCAACGGTGGAAGCGAGCCTCTCGAGACGGATAGCGTCAGGAAGCGCATCGCTGCGGCGGAAGCGGAATTGGAGGGGAAAGGGCGGCTCGTCATCCGCAAATCGGGCACTGAGCCGCTGATTCGAGTGATGGCCGAGGGCGACGATCCCGCTTTGGTACAGCGCGTCGTGGACGACATCTGCGAGGCGGTGCAATCCGCCGCGTGAACCCTTTGTTCGTAATTGTCGGCCAAACGAAGTTGTCGTGCGCATGGAGAGTTTCGCCCCGAAGAGCGGGACGAAGGCCGAATCGATGAGTTCGACGGCCCGGATCCTGATCATCGCCGGCTCGGATTCGGGCGGCGGCGCGGGAATTCAGGCCGATATTAAGACGGTGACGATGCTTGGCGGCCACGCAATGACGGCCGTTACTGCCGTCACCGCCCAGAACACGCTTGGAGTCACCGCTATTCACCCGGTGCCGGCCGAGGTCATTCTCGGGCAAATCGAAGCGGTAGTCGGCGATATCGGCGTCGACGCGGTCAAGATCGGAATGATCGGGAGCGCCTTCGCCGCCGAGCAGGTCGCCGCGAGGCTGCAGCAGCTCAAGGCCGAGCAACCCGGCATTCCCATCGTGTTCGATCCGGTGATGCTCGCCACCAGCGGATCGGCGCTTGCCGATGACCACACCGTGGCGGCGTTCGGCCGGCTGATGGATGTTGCGACCATTGCCACCCCAAACCTGCCCGAGCTCTCACGGCTGACCTCCGAGGAGGATCCCGTCGCGGCCGCTTTGCATCTAGTCGGCGCGCATGGGTGCGCAGTCCTGATCAAGGGCGGCCACGAGGAGGGCGACGCACTCGCGGACGCGCTCATCGAAACGGACAATATGACGAGCTGGCAGGGGCAGCGGATCGACACGGAAGATACCCACGGCACCGGTTGCACGCTGGCCAGCGCGATCGCCACCTTCCTCGGTCAAGGCTCGACCCTCCCAGACGCTGTGGCACGTGCGCGCGAGTTCGTCCGCGTCGCGCTGTTCGCTGCGCCCGGGTTGGGGCAGGGCCCTGGTCCGATCGGTCAGCAGAATGTCAGGCTCGATGCCGGAGGGCCGCTCCGCCTGAACCAGGTGACAGTTACGGGTACGAATTACGAGCGCTCGGTCGATTTCTATCGGCGCCTCGGCCTCAAGCAGATCGTCGACAACCCGCCCGATTATGCTCGCTTCGAAACATCGGGAGGAGTGACCTTATCCGTTCAAATCGATCCGGAAGAGAAGATCATCGCGACAACCGCTATCTATTTGGAATGCGACGATCTCGACGAGCGGGTCGAGCAACTCGCCCGAGCGGGAATGCCATTCGAGCACGGCCCGCGGAATCAGCCCTGGATGTGGCGGGAGGCGCGCCTTCGCGACCCCGATGGCAATATCATCTTTCTTTACAAGGCGGGGGAGGCACGCCGCTTCCCTCCTTGGCGGGTGGATAGCTGACACCATCAGTGGCTCAGATTTTCTGTTGATGGTTCAAGGAAGTGGTCTGGACCCCCGCCTTCGCAGGGGTACATGAAGCGACTCGATGCCACGGCGCTGTTCCTTCAAGCTGGAGCTCGACTATCCGCAGCCGCTGGCCGGCGTCGATGAAGCAGGCTGCGCACCGCTCGCCGGCCCCGTCGTCGCCGCCGCGATAATCCTGGACCGCAGCAAATTCCCCCGCGGGATCGATGATTCGAAAAATCTCCCGATCGAGAAGCGGGAAGCAATCTACTCGCGGCTGGTGAAATGCGCCGCCTGGGCCGTGGGAATCGCTTCGGTCGAGGAGATCGACAGTCTCAACATCTACTGGGCGCGCATGCTGGCGATGACTCGGGCGGTCGAAGCGCTCGGGCTCGAACCGGCCTGGGTGCTGGTCGACGGAAATGCGACTCCGCGCTGGCAGCGACCCTCGAAGGCGATCGTCGACGGCGATGCCAAATGTCGCTCGATCGCGGCGGCCTCGATCATCGCCAAGGTTACCCGCGACCGGATGATGGCGGACTATGCAGGCCAATACCCGGGCTACGGCTGGGAGCATAACCGCGGCTATCCGACCCCAGATCACCGCCGAGCGATCAACGACCTCGGCCTGACGCCGCTGCACCGTCGGAGCTTCGGCCTGGTGCGCGAGATCGAGGCGCGGATGGCTCAGCCGGAGCTTGCGCTGGTCGAAATCGCCGAGGCGAGTCCTTCGAGTCACACCACCATCCGTTGAGTCTGAGCGGCCAGTTTGGACTCAACATCTTGTGGTCGAAATCGAGTGGACTCGGTTCGTTCCGCCGTCCCAAATTGACTCGTTAACCCTTGTCCGCTTGACCACGAGTCCGTCGTGACTCACTTTCTCCTTCCAGTAGAGGGGCAAACGGTCATGAATCTTATCGCCCGCATAGCGGAGCCGGAAGCACGCTTGCGCTCCGGGCGTCCGGCAAAGCGAGAGCTCCCGTTCGACGAAATCATGGAGGGAGACTGTATCGCAGAGATGGCGCGTCTACCCGACCGTTCGGTCGACATGATCTTTGCCGACCCACCTTACAATTTACAGCTTGGTGGCGATCTCTTCCGCCCGGAGGGAAGCCGGGTCGATGCGGTGGATGACGATTGGGACAAATTCGACAACTTCGATCATTACGACCAGTTCACCCGCGATTGGCTCGAACAGGCGCGGCGAATCCTCAAAGACAACGGCACGATCTGGGTAATCGGCAGCTATCACAACATCTATCGCATAGGATCGCTACTTCAGGACGGCGGCTTCTGGATTCTCAACGACATCGTCTGGCGCAAGTCGAACCCAATGCCGAACTTCCGCGGCACGCGCTTCACCAACGCGCATGAGACGCTGATCTGGTGCGCCAAGGACGAAAAGGCGCGTTACACATTCAATTATCGCGCAATGAAGGCGTTGAACGACGATCTTCAGATGCGGTCTGACTGGTTCCTGCCGATTTGCGCGGGCCGCGAGCGGGTGAAAGGTCAGGACGGCGCGAAGGCACATCCGACGCAAAAGCCGGAGGCTTTGCTCTACCGCATCCTGCTCGCCTGCACGAAGCCCGGAGACGTGGTTCTCGACCCTTTCTTCGGTACGGGAACTACTGGCGCTGTCGCTCGCCGCCTGGGCCGACGCTGGATCGGGATCGAGCGCGAACCCGCTTACGTAAAGGTCGCCCGCGAGCGGATCAAATCGACGCTGCCGTTGGACGAGAGCGCGATGCAGACAGTGCCGGACAAGCGCGAGCAGCCGCGCGTCGCGTTCGGGATCCTGGTCGAAAGCGGTTTGGTTTCGGCCGGCACCAGCCTCACCGATGCGAAGCGTCGCTGGGTCGCATCCGTTCGGGCCGACGGCTCAATCGCGGCGGAAACGCATGCCGGCTCCATTCATAAGGTCGGCGCTGCGTTGCAGAATGCGCCCTCGTGCAACGGCTGGACGTTCTGGCACGTCGAGCAAGGCGGAGCACTTCAGCCGCTCGATGCCTTGCGGCAACAGTATTTGGCTCAACTCTAGCAATCCTGTTCGGGCTGAGCTTGTCGAAGCCCTGATTTTCGCTTTAGCGGCGTCAGGGAAAGGGCAGCCCTTCGACAGGCTCAGGGCGAACGGTTGTTTATGACTCGAACTCTTCTTCGTCCGACCGGATTCGTCGATTCCCCATTTGGCCAGGACGGCAAGGTCGCCCGGCTGGCAGGGGGGTTGAACTGGTTCGCCTCAGTCGAACTCATTCGTATCGAGGGGCATAATCGTATCTCGACCGAGCTGCTGCCGGTCGAGGGCATCGAGGACCGCTTCGACGACGTCATGGCAGCGCAATGGAGCGCGCTCACATCCCCGCGCGTACCGCTTCTCCTCGGTGGGCGAACCGTTCGTCTCGACCAGCCGCAGCTAATGGGTATCGTCAACGCCACTCCCGACAGCTTTTCCGACGGAGGTCAGTTCGCCGACGCTTCTGCCGCTGCAGAGGCAGGCGCGGACATGGCAAGCGCGGGTGCCGCGATCATCGACGTCGGGGGAGAATCCACGCGTCCGGGCGCCACCCTCGTTTGGGAGGGCGATGAGATCGCGCGCGTAGAACCCGTTGTTCGGCAGCTTGTAGCGGGCGGAACTGCGGTTTCGATCGACACGCGCAAGGCCGACGTGATGGCTACAATACTTCAAGCCGGTGCGCAGATGGTCAACGACGTTTCCGCGCTGACTTATGACGATCGCTCCGCCTCAATTGTCGCTGCCGCAGGCGTTCCGATCATTCTGATGCATCATCAGGGCGCGCCCGAGACCATGCAACAGGATCCGCGCTACGATGATGCGCTCATTGAAATCTATCTTTGGCTCGAAGAGCGCATAGCAGCCGCCGAGCAGGCGGGGATCGCCCGCGACAAAATCCTCATCGATCCCGGGTTCGGGTTCGGCAAAAACGTCGGTCACAACCTCGAACTGATGAACGGCCTCGCCCTGCTCCACTCGCTCGGCTGCCCGGTCGTCGTTGGGGCGAGTCGCAAGCGCACGATCGGTGCACTTTCCGGTGAGGCGCCCGTCGAAAAGCGGCTCGGCGGGAGCATTGCCTTCGCCCTCAAGGCGGCCGAGCAGGGAGCGCAGCTCATCCGAGTTCATGACGTATTCGAAACGGCGCAAGCGCTGCGCATCTGGCGCGGACTGAGGGATCAGGCGCTTACTCCCAAGTCCTAACGCTTTGGACATGAACGCGATTTCACCAGTCGGTCTTCGTCCGGCAATATGATTTGTGCAAGAGCGGGTGCGCTGCATTTGCGGCTTGGGAACACATCATGGAAGGACCTGCGGGGGGCCTAGTCAATTGGCCGCCGCAGTCCGGGCCGACCTTTATTTCGCGTGAGCGCCCGAACGAATTAGACGACATTTTCGAGACCTGTGACCGGGTCGTCGCTTTGCCACAGTTTTCTCTCCGGCTGGGAGGGAAGAAGAAAACGCGTCGGATGAAGCCCGTGCTCGCAGCGTTCCGGCGGCAAATTGGAATTCACGCAACTAAGCTTGTCTATCGCGTTGCGGGCCTGCCCATAGCGATCCGTGCCTTCAGATGCCCTCCACAAAACAGCCCCGGAAAGCTCGTCCGAAGCGCCTATCGAATGCGATACTGGACGGCGCGTTCGCCGGGGGACGTGCTTGAGGTTCTGGTCGGACTGTTTCTCGCGCCGATCATTGTCATTGGAATGATGATCTGGTTCACAGCCCGCAACGGCCGAACCATCAGGAACAGCGCCAATCGATCGATCATGGCGCAGCTCGGCGACCAAATCTGGCTTTACGTGAAGGCCGGAGTGCTCCCGCCCTGGTACTATATTTACGAACTCCATCGGCACCCGGTGAAGCGCGAAGCGCGAAGTTTCATTCAGCGTTGCGAATGCAAGAGCGGCGTGCCCGGCCTGCTTAAGGCCATGAAGCCGCCGGCATCTGAGCTGACCGACAAGGCCGTCTTCGCACGTTGGTGTGAGTCGCACGCTATTCCGACCGTTCCGGTGCTCGCAGTTGTACGGAAAGACGGGGTCGACGGCCTTCGTTCATTGACCGCGCTGGCGATCGATCTGTTCGTGAAACCCATTGATGGCAAAGGGGGCCGGGGCGCTGAACGATGGGACTACCTCGGCCACGGTCGCCACCGCCGCTCGGACGGCAGGGATATCGATACGATCGGAATGCTGATCTCGATCGCCGCATCCGCGCGGGGCGGCAGGCGTCTAATCCAGCCGCGCCTTCGCAATCATCCTCAGCTGGAGCCGCTCAACAACGATGCCTTGGCCACCGTACGAGCGATTACCTGCCTCGACGAGTCAGGAACCCCTGAACTGCTTGGCGCGGTGCTGCGCATGGCGATTGGCGACAACCATGTCGTGGACAATCTTCATGCCGGCGGCATCGCAGCTTCCGTTGACCTGGAAACCGGGCGCCTCGGTCTCGCAAGCAACCTTGGTATGGACTGCAGCCTCGGATGGCTGGACCGGCATCCAACGTCGGGTGCCCGGATTGCCGGATTGAAGCTGCCTTTTTGGAAAGAGTTCCGAGCGTTCACCGAGGGCGCGCACCGGGCATTTGCGGACCGGATCCTGATCGGCTGGGACGTCGCCATCACGCCGAACGGCCTCGTGCTAGTGGAAGGCAACGGAGTTCCTGATCTCGACATCATGCAACGCGCCTATCGCCGCGGCTGGATGACGGATCGGCTCGGTCAACTCCTTAGCCATCATGTCGTCCAGTTCGGCTGCGTCGAACTAGCCAAGGCTGCCTAGGCTAAAGCGTATAGCCGCCGTCTGCGACGTGGACGGCTCCCGTAACGCTTGCGCAATCGTCGCACAACAGGAACGCAATTTCTGCGGCAATCTCGTCGGGCTTCGCATAACGTTTGAGCGGCGTGGCGAGGACAGCGAGCTCCGCAAAAGCCGCATCGCGACCCATCTCGCGCGCACGGTCGGCAAACATCGGAACCGAATCCCAGATGGGGGTCTCTACCCCGCCTGGAGCGATTATGTTGACCCGCACCTTCCGATCAGCCCCTTCCTTGGCGGCGACGCGAGCCAGCTGGATCAGGCCGGCCTTCGATGCAGCGTAGGCGCTAATGCCCCGTTCCGCCTTCATTGCGGCCGCAGACGCAACCGCCACGATCGAGCCACCTTGGCGAATGGCGCGCAGAGCCGCACGCATGGTGAGGAACGCGCCGTCGAGATTCACCGACTGGATCCGGCGCCACTCCTCGAACGACAGATCCACGATCGCTGCGGCGGCAGCGATTCCTGCATTCACCACTGCGTGATCGAGCGTTCCAAGCTGGATCGAATCCCAAAATTCCTCATCAGCCACGTTTCCGGCGAGCAGAACAGCATCGGTCGCAACGTCGATACGATTGAGTGCGTCTGCATTGACGTCGACGAGAAGCAATCGTCCGGCCCCTTCGGTCGCAAGTCTTTGGGCCGTCGCCAGACCAATGCCCGACGCAGCGCCGGTGATTAGCACTGTCTTGTTTTTGAACCGCATCCTGCGGGCCATAGCCGCAGTGGAGCTATGCCTCTAGGCGGCGGTTTCGATCCCGAGATCGCCGAGCTTCCGATAGAGCGTTGAACGACCGATCCCAAGGCGGCGCGCAACTTCCGTCATGCGGCCGCCGTAATGACCGATCGCCAGGCGGATGATGTCCGATTCAATCTCTTCGAGCGGACGCAGATGGCCCTCACTCGTGTAGAGAGTGACGCCTGGCGCGCCGCTGATGGCCTCGTCGCTGTTCGCTTTGCTGAGGTTTGGAGAGAAATCGCTGCGACGATTGGTATAGCGGGACTGGATCGCGATGTGCGGGAAGTGCTCGGCGGTGAGCGAATTGCCGTCGCACTGCAGGCCGGCGCGGAACAACACTCCGGCGAGCTGGCGCACGTTGCCGGGCCAGCCGAAGCGCATCAGCACAGCAAGCGCGTCATTTCCGATAGACAATGGACGCATCCCGGCATGATCCGCAAAGCGCGTCAGCAAATGCCTTGCCAGGCTCGGAATATCGCCGCTGCGTTCTCTTAGCGGTGGCAGGTTCACAGTGGTCGCCGTAATTCGCTCGGACAGAGGCGCGCTAAAGTTCTCCGGGAGCTGGCGGCTGCAGGTGGCGATCACGCGCACGTCGACGGATTGGCTGCCGTTGAGGCCTACTGGACGCACCTCGCCCGTCGCGAGCATCCGGTCCAGACGCTCCTGTGTTTCGGCCGGAAGCGCAGCGATATCGTCGAGAATCAGAGTGCCGCCGTCAGCATGGACGAGCTTTCCGGTTCTGGCCGAGAAAGCGCCAGGGAACGCGCCCTTTTCATGTCCGAACAGCTCGCTATCGATGATGTTCGCGGCAACGGCTTTGCAGTCGAGTGCGACAAGTGGGCCCTTGGCTCGGAGGCTTGCGCCGTGAATCGCCCGCGCAACCGTTTCCTTGCCGGTACCAGGCTCGCCCACGATCAGAATCGGAAGCCTGTTGCGCGCAGCCTTCGCCGCCACGGCGAGCGCAGCGCGGAATTCCGGCGCGGCCCCAATCAATTGTTCCAGTGCGAGCGGCGGAGCGAGCTTCTCCGAAACCGGGGCGAGCTCGCCCGCGCCCTTGCGCCGATCGGCGCTTGCGGCAAGCGCCTCGAGCAGCCGCTCGGCGGCCACGGGACGTACCAGGAAGTCACTCGCGCCAGCACGCATTGCTTCAACGGCGTTGGAGACAGTATCGCCATGGCTCACTACGATGACGGGCAGTTTGCTACGCTGTTCGCGCAACGCGGCGATTTGTTGCGGGCCCTGATCCGCGTCCCAAGAAGCGATCAGCGCCGCATGGATGTCGCGTCCGTGCGGCCCCCGAAGGAGCGACTTGGCATTCTTGTCGTCGCTCGCAGCGGAGACGCTCCAGCCCGCGCGTGCGGCGATGGCCGAAATCATCCGGCGTTCGTCGGCGTCGGCATCAAGCAGAAGTAAAGATCGAATGCGCTCGTCGGCCATCTTGGGTCTCGGTCCCAGAATAGGACGAAAAGAGTAAAAGCCGCCTTAAGAGCGCCGGCCGCCAAGGGGCTTGGGCATGCTGCGTTGGCTTGTTATGGAGCCCGCCAAGAAGGCGTCTTGGACCCAAGGGGAGTCGAATGGCCGAAGAAGAACCGCTGCTTGTGAGCCCTCCGAACAAGGAGGTTGCATCGCACGTCCGCGATTATGAGCGGTTCACCAAGATGCTGAAATGGGGCGCTTTGACGTGCCTCGTTATCGCATTCATCGTCCTGTTGATTCTCAAATAATCCGTCACCCTAAATGAAGATTGCGGTCCTTAAGGAGACGGCTGCGGGCGAAACGCGCTGCGCGGCGACTCCCGATACCGTGAAGAAGTTCATCGCGCTCGGCGCGGAGGTCGCAGTAGAGCAGGGTGCAGGCGGGGGTGCTTCGATTGCCGATGGTGATTTCGAAGCCGCAGGCGCCAGGATCGCAAACCGTGATGAGGTGCTGAAGAGTGCGGGGATCATTCTGTGCGTCAACGGGCCCCCACCGACTACACTCAAATCCGCGGAGAAGGACGCCCTGCTGGTCGGAGCGCTCGACCCCGCACGGCGGCGTGAGGTGATCGACGGTTACGCCAAGGAGGGTCTCGAAGCGCTAGCGATGGAATGGATGCCGCGAGTTACCCGAGCGCAGTCGATGGATATCCTTTCATCGCAGTCGAACCTTGCCGGATATAAAGCAGTGATCGACGCAGCGAACACCTATGGGCGTGCTTTCCCGATGATGATGACGGCCGCTGGGACGGTGAGCCCGGCCAAGGCGTTCGTCATGGGTGTCGGAGTCGCCGGCCTTCAGGCGATCGCGACGGCGAAAAGGCTCGGCGCCCAGGTCAGCGCGACGGACGTTCGCTCCGCCACCAAGGAGCAGATTGAATCACTCGGCGCGAAGCCTATCTTCGTCGAGAACGTGGCGGGGATCGAAGGGGAAGGCGTTGGCGGCTACGCCACGGAAACGTCGCCGGAATATCAAAAGGCGCAGGCCGAGTTGGTCTCGGGGCATATTTCGAAGCAGGACATTGTGATCACGACGGCGCTGATTCCCGGCAAGGCCGCGCCGCGCCTAATCAGCGACGCTCAGATTGCGACGATGCGCCCGGGCAGCGTGATCATCGACATGGCCGCGGACGCAGGAGGCAATGTCGAGGGGACCATAGCTGACAAGAGCGTCATGAAGCACGGTGTGACGATCATCGGTGCGTCCAACCTCGCGCGGAGCCTCGCCGCGGACTCGTCCGCGCTGTTCGCGCGGAACCTGTATAACTTTCTCTCCGCCTTTTGGGATAAGGATCAGGGCCGGCCGATTTTTCCGGACGACGACGAAATCATTAGGGCAATCCGGCTGACGCAAAACGGCAAGATCGTGAATGAGCGGCTGACGCAATGAAATTCCCCTCCCTGCTAGGGAGGGGAATTAGGGGTGGGTTTCGCTCAGCAAATGTTCCACCCACCCCTGGCCCCTCCCTGGAAGGGAGGGGGAAATGAACAGCGACATTCTGATCATTGGCGGCGGTGTGGCGGGCCTGTCCGCCGCGGCGCTGCTGTCGCCTCATGCGAAGGTGACTGTTCTCGAAGCCGAAGAGCAAATCGGCTTTCATTCTTCGGGGCGCAGCGCGACCATGTTGCACTATGCGCTCGGCGATCGGCTGGTTCGGTCGCTCACACTCGCAAGCCGTGGTTTTTTCGAAAATCCGCCCCAAGGATTCGGTGAGCAGCCGCTCGGCCGCCGAATGCCGGTCCTGGTTCACGCGCGCGAAGACGAACTCGGCGCGCTCGATGCGCTCGACGCTGAGATTTCCATGTTCGCGAAGCTCGAGCGTCTCGATGAGCGCGGAGTCCAGGCGCTGTGTCCGTTGCTCAAGGACGATGCGGTTCACGGGATCGCGGATCTCAACGGAATCAGGCTTGATCCGCATGCGCTTTTGCAGGGTTTCCTGCACCAACTGCGCAATCGTGGTGGTGTCCTCCATACTGGCGCTCGTGTTGCGAAGGTCGAGCAGGGCACTGGCTCATGGAGCGTCACGACCGAAAATGGAGAGACATATTCGGCGTCCGTGCTGGTGAACGCCGCCGGCGCCTGGGCGGACGCGATCGCGGATCTCGCTCAGGTCCGTCGGCTGGGCCTCGAACCGAAGCGCAGAACGATCATCACTTTCGATGCGCCGCCCGGCACCGATCTCGATCTTCTCCCCTTCGCTAAGACCGTCGGCGAGGAGCTTTATTTCGCGCCCGAGAGCGGACGACTGTTCGCCTCCCCGATGGATGAAGGATCGAGCGACCCCACCGATGCTCAGGCCGACGAATATGAGGTTGCGCTGGCGGCCTGGCGGATGGAGGAGCGCACGAAGGTCAAGGTCGAACGAATCTACAGCCGGTGGGCGGGGCTCAGAACCTTCGCCCCGGATCGGCATCCGGTCGTGGGGTTCGCTCCCGAGGCGGAAGGATTCTTCTGGCTGGCGGGGCAGGGCGGGTTCGGGCTTCAGACGTCGCCCGCCATGGCTAGGATCGTTGCGTCATCGATCGCCGGCGAGCCGTGGCCCGTCGCTGACCTGTCGCCTGAAGAGCTAGGCCCCGACCGGTTCGCCCGACATCCGGCATAGGTCGACCCAGCGCTCGGCCACGAGATCGAAGAGCCGTTCCGTCGGCGCTTCAACAGACGTGTTGAGCGATCCCCCGGCGGGGTACACGACGTCGAATACCTTCAGCGAAACATCGAGGTAAACGGGAAGCTGCGACTTCAATCCGAAAGGGCAGACTCCGCCGATGGGATGGCCTGTCACATCCAGAGTCTCGTCAGCGCCCAGCATTCGCGGTCGCGCCCCGAATTCGTCCTTGCACTTGCGGTTGTCGAGGCGCGCATCCCCGCGCGCGACCAGCAGGAACAGATGATCTCCCGCCCGGATCGCCAGCGTCTTGGCGATGCGGCCTGGCTCGACGCCGAGCGCCTTCGCCGCCGTTTCGACCGTGGCCGTGCTCTCCCCCACCTCGATCAGTCGGAGGTCGGGAGCATGAGCCTCGAGCCAGGCCCGCACCGACTCGGCGCTCATTCGCCGATCAAGTGAAGCGCGATCTCGCGCTCGGGCGTGTTCCGGCGATGCTCGAAGAGAAAGATGCCCTGCCAAGTACCGAGCACCATTCGGCCGGCTTGCACCGGGATCGAAAGCTGCGTCTGAGTGAGCGTGCTCCGAAGGTGCGCGGGCATGTCGTCCGGCCCTTCGTCATTATGTTCGTAAGAATCGCCTTCCGGAGCGATCCGTTCGAAATAGCGCTCGAGGTCGCGGCGCGCGGCCGGGGCCGCATTTTCCTGGATCAGCAGCGAAGCCGAAGTGTGACGGCAAAAGAGGGTCAGGAGACCCTCGGAAATGTCCGACCCAGCCGTCCAATCGGCGATTTCGTTAGTGATTTCGTGCAATCCGCGACTCGGCGCGCGCACGCTCAAGCTAATCATTGCCTGCTTCATTTGGACCGCGGGCTAGCTGATATACGGCGGTTGAACCAGACCCTCGGACACGGTCAAAACAAAAGCGCCCGCCAAACAGCGAGCGCTCAATAACGCATTGATTTTTAAAATGGCTTTCTGGTCTGAAGCCGCCTCAGCCGCCCGCGCCGCCGCCACCCCAGCCGTTGCCACAGAGCCAGCTCCACCAACCGCGAGTCTTCTTCTTCATCATTCGTCCCCTGTCGATCTGCGATTCGGCAGTTCGAAGGGACATTAACCTTAATCGATATGGTTAGCAAACGATTAACCATAAACAAAACGGCGCGAGTCCATCGACGCCGGAGCGTGGTTTTCAGTCCTGGGAAGGAGTGAGGCTAGGCGACGTGGCGCCGACGGTCGCTCGACAGGCGTTTCGCCAGACTGTCGAGGCTCATGGGCCGGCCAATGGCATACCCTTGAGCGACGTCGCATTCCATCTCGATCAACAAATCGAGGATTTCGCGCTGCTCGACGCCTTCCGCGACGACCTTGCGGCCGAGCGAATGCGCGAGGCCAATTGTCGACTGAACCATCAGCCGGTCGCTGCGGTTGTCGACCATGCCTTTAACGAAGCTTTGGTCGATCTTGATCTCGCCCGCGGGGATCTTCTTGAGATAGTCCAGGGTCGAAAGCCCGGTCCCATAATCGTCGATCGAGATCCGGATGCCGAGGTCGCGAAGCCTCGCGATCATCTCGAAGCCTTCGCCGCTTCCCGTCAGGGCCGCGGTCTCGGTCAACTCAAGCGTGAGCCGCTCCGGAGCGAGACCGTGCCGCGCCAGGAGTGCGGAGACGCGCAGGGTGAAGCCCTTGTCAGTCAACAGGCGAGCCGAGAGATTCACGGCGATATCGAAGGAGACACCGCGCTTGTTGATCGACGCAGCCGCGGCGATCGCCTTTTCGAGAATGAAATCGGTCAGCTTGCCGATGCGGTCGTGTTGCTCCGCCGCAGCCACGAACTCGGATGCCGCGATCGGGCCCTTGTCTGGGTGCGTCCAACGTGCGAGCGCTTCCGCGCCTACGATACGCCGAGACCTTAGGTCGAGTTTCGGTTGGTAGGCGACCCAGACCTCGCCGCGATCGATCGCTGAATCCAGTTGGCTGAGGATCGAGAGCTTCCAAGAGGCATTCTCAAGGCTCTCAGGATCGTGATATTTCCACTTCAGACCGTCGTGGGCCGCCTCTTCCGCCGCGACCAGCGCGCTGGCAAGCCTGTTCGCGAGCGAGCGGCTGCTGCCGATTTCAACCCCGAACGATATCGAAAGGTCGATTGGAAATCCGTCGACGCGAGCCGGATTGCGGAACAGCGCATAGAGCGCGTCGAGATGGTTACCGAAGGTCCGACCCACGTCCTCAAACCAGGCGAAGATCCCGCCGTCGCCCTGGTAAAGCGTGCGTTCGGGACCTCCGACAGTCAGTCGAGAGACGATCTGTTCGACGAGCTGCCGCTCACTCTCCGGCGGAAGGGCGGCGACAATCTCCTCGTAATTAAGCACCCGGGCGGCGACCAGAGCCTGATCGCGACCCTCTTTGTTCGCCCGCAACGCGTTGAGATTCGGCAGGCCCGAAGTGGCGTTCACGAGGCCGCCTTGACGGAAACGGCGCCAGGCGAACACGCCCGCCATGGTCAAGAGGACGAATAGACCCGGAGTGATATCGGCGAAGATCAATTTGGCTTCCAGCAGCGCGGGGGTGAGCAACAGCGCAACGATGCCACCTCCAACTAGGGCGCTTTGCCGGGAAAATCTGTGCCGGGCGGCGAAGGCGCAGAGCGCGAGACAGGCAAGGAAAAGTGGGATCCAGCCGACGTAGATCGGATTGCCGGATTTTAGCGTTTCGGCGGCAATGATGTGAACGTAGGCGCCGCCCATCTGTCCAGTCCCCGGGACGAATGTCACGTCCCCGAGAATGTTGGTCGTGACTCCAACGATAACGTCCTTGCCTTTGATTATCGACGAATCCAATTTCCGGTCGAGAAGGGCGCCCGCGGAGATGCTCGGGATCGATTGCGGGTCAATCGAATAATCGACCATGAACGCGCCATTCAGCGGCCCTGATCGCTCCGACATCAAACTGGCAAACGAGCGAATTTCCTGTCCGCGCCATGAAGTGGAATAGGGTACGCGCCAGACTGCGTTCGCATAATTGTACTGCCAGCTTATCGTACCGACCTTCGCATGCTTTGCGAACATCGGAAGCGGCATTCCGTCCTGCTGTTCACCGCTCCCTCGACCCGAACGAGTCCTTGCACCGAGAATGACCTTCCCCGAGCGGCGCAATTCTTCGGCGAAGCTGTGATCATTGGCGGCGTCGCTGGCTCCGAAAAAGGTCACATCATAGAAGATGCGCTTCGCGCCCACCCTGCCCAGCTCGCCGACGAGTTGCGCGTGGTAGGCGCGTGGCCAGGGCCAACGGCCGACCTTGCGCAACGCTTCATCGTCTATCTTGACGAGGACGATGTCGCCGCTGGCCTTGTGCGAATGCAGGCCGTTTCGGACGGTGCGCAGAAGATCTTCGGGAAGCTCGCCGAAGCCCACGATTCCGAAAATGACGCCAAGAATCGCGGTCCAAAGCAATGCCTTGAACGGTGACTTCACAGCCGTCTGCCCTTTACGAGCGCGCACCAGATGCAATCTCCCCGCTGATCCCACCTTCGAAATGCGCGCGAAAAGGTTATTAATTTGCTAACCGCGTTGCGATTAACGACGCGTCCAACATCTTTCGTTTGCCTCTGTCCTATTGCCTCGCACCTGTGCCAAGGTGCGCCCGATGCGCCGTCGATGGGGTCTCAGGTTCATACCGCTTGCGCCTACGGCGCTGGCTTGCTGTCTCGCGTAAATGGCGCCTCATCGCGTGACTTTAGTGACTTTAGTGACTTTAGTGACTTTAAGGCACGCAATCGGCGGATTTGCTTCAGTTTTGCACTTCGACAAGGAGTCGTAATGGACTTCATTTCGATCCTCTCGATCTTCGTTCTGGCCTGTTTCGTCGGCTATTATGTGGTGTGGTCGGTGACGCCGGCGCTCCACACGCCTCTGATGTCTGTCACCAACGCGATCTCGTCAGTGATCGTGGTCGGCGCGTTGATCGCAGCCGCGTCGGCCGCCGTTCCCGGCTCGAAGTGGCTCGGGTTAATCGGCGTGGCGCTCGCGTCGGTGAATATCTTCGGCGGCTTTGCCGTCACGCAGCGCATGCTCTCGATGTACAAGAAGAAGGAGCGTCGGGATGCATGAGGCGGCGACGACCCCGTCGTGGGTCCTGCTCGCTTATCTGATTTCCGGCGTCTGCTTCATCCTTGCGCTAAGGGGTCTGTCGAACCCGGAAAGCAGCCGGCGGGGCAATGTGACCGGCATGGTCGGTATGGCCATCGCCGTCGCGACTACGCTTGCCGTGCATCAAATCGCATCGATTCCGGAGATCGGCGGGGCGATGGCGGTCGGCGGAGCGATCGGCCTCGTTACCGCGCGGAAGATTCAGATGACGGCCATGCCTCAGCTGGTCGCGGCCTTCCACAGCCTCGTAGGAATGGCAGCGGTATTGGTCGGAGCAGCGGCGTTCCTAAATCCGGAAGCCTTTGGCATCGCCGTCCGGATCACACCGATCGCGACTCCGTCGTTTATCAGCATCTATCCGGTCAGCCGGATCGAAATGGGCCTCGGCGTTGCCATTGGCGCAATCACCTTCTCCGGGTCGGTGATCGCGTTCCTGAAGCTCAACGGCAATATGTCCGGCAAGCCAATCCTTCTGCCGCTCCGGCATATGCTCAATCTTAGCACGCTGACCGCCATCGTGTTGCTGATCGCCTATTTCACCCAGGACCAATCGCCTTGGGTGTTCTGGACCGTCGCGGGCCTAAGCTTCGCCATCGGTTTCCTGCTGATCATCCCGATCGGCGGCGCCGACATGCCGGTCGTGATTTCGATGCTCAACAGCTATTCGGGCTGGGCGGCGGCGGCGATGGGATTCACGCTGCACAACAGCGCGATGATCATCACCGGCGCGCTGGTCGGGAGCTCGGGCGCGATCCTTAGCTACATCATGTGCCGGGCCATGAATCGCAGTTTCATTTCCGTAATTGCCGGCGGGTTCGGCGGTGAGGCCGTTGCCGGTGCCGGGGCCGCTGCAATCGACCGGCCCTACAAGCGCGGCTCGGCCGAGGACGCCGCCTTCCTGATGGCGCAGGCCGACCAGGTGATCATCGTACCCGGCTACGGAATGGCGGTGAGCCAGGCCCAGCACGCGCTGCGGGAAATGACCGACCAGCTTAAGGAAAAGGGCGTCCGCGTGAAATTCGCGATCCACCCGGTGGCAGGGCGCATGCCCGGCCACATGAATGTTCTGCTGGCTGAAGCGAACGTCCCCTATGATGAAGTATTCGAGCTTGAGGACATCAACAGCGAATTCGCGCAGACCGACGTGGCGTTCGTCATCGGCGCCAATGACGTCACCAATCCCGCTGCCAAGACCGACAAGAGCTCGCCGATTTACGGCATGCCTGTGCTCGACGTCGAAAAAGCTCGCACAGTACTCTTCGTGAAGCGTTCAATGGGCGGCGTCGGCTATGCCGGCGTCGACAACGAATTGTTCTACCGCGACAATACGATGATGTTGCTGGCCGACGCCAAGAAGATGGTCGAGGAGATCGTAAAGGCTCTCGGCTGACAGATTCTGATCGTTCGGCGATAGGAATCAGGCGTTCATCCGCAAGGGGCTGGTCTCTGGGCAGCGCGCGGCGTTCGAAGGCGCAGCGGAGAAACGCCATGCGCATCACTTCATTCATCGTCGGGGCGATCCTTTTGTCGTGCATACGGGCCCCAGCCTATGGCGAGCCCGCGCAGATTGCCGCCGCGGTGGCGGCTCCCGATCGGCCGGCGAACATGCGCAAGCTCGATCCCTCCCGCAAACCCGTCCAGGTGCTGGAATTTCTTGGGCTGAAGAAAAGCGATCATGCGCTCGATCTGTTCGGGAGCATTGGTTACTACGGCGTGATCATGGCCCGCGCGGTCGGCCCTCAGGGCTCGGTCGAGTCATGGGAATCGTCGAATTTCGTCAATCAGAAAGTCCGAGACGTCTGGGCGGAGCTCGAGAAACGCATCCCGAACCTCAAGCTGATCGTCAGCCCGGCGGCACGCATCCAATTGCCGCAAAACAGCTATGATTTCGTAATGTTCAACCTCGACTATCACGACCTCTATTGGGAGAGCGATGAATATAAGTTTCCAAGAATGGAACCCAAACCCTTCGTGCGCGCCGTCTACCGATCGATGAAACCCGGAGCCACGCTGGCAGTGATCGACCACGTCGCCAATCCGGGAGGACGTACTCGCGACGTTGCGCAGGAACTCCATCGGATCGATCCGGCCACTGTCCGTTCCGACTTCCAGGCGGCCGGCTTCGTGTTTGACGGGGAGTCACCGCTGCTGCGTAACCCGGCCGACGATCACAAAAAGAGCGTGTTCGACCCCGCGATCCGCTTTCACACCGACCAGATCATCTATCGCTTCCGAAAGCCGGCTTAAGTCGCCTTTTCCGCTAGTCGGGGCAGATGAATGTCGGCGATCATGCAGCGCACGCTTCCACCGCCGACCGCTTCGATGATCGGAACGGGAACGTCGATCAGATCGCCGAAATCTTCGAGGCGCCGCCGCTGCTCGGGCCGGAAGCTTTCAAGCGCGACTCTGGAGAGGGCGATAAGCGGCTCGCCGGTCCGGCTCCTGAGCTCGATGAGGTTGCAGGCGAATTGCCGTAGCTGGTCATAGTCGACCTCGATGATGGTTCGGCCGGTCGCCTCGATCTCGCCGATCAATATGTCCCGATATTCAGCGGTGACCGCTTCCGTGCAGAGAATGGCGAACTTGGATCCGAACGTCAGTAGGACGTTGGTGTGGTAGATCGGTTGGCCAGAAGGGTCGCGCGCATCGAATACCAGCGTCGAGTAATCGAGCCGGTCGTCGAAGTCGGCTATGGCAATGACATCGGTTCGAGGACTGAGGTTCGCAAAGGCCCGTCGCTGAGCACGGTCGAGAACCAGGCTGCCGGTGCCCTCGAGATAATGCCCATGACGTTCATGGAAACTGAGGTCGATCACCCGCCGCACCTCGAAACCGGCATGACTCAGCACCGCCTTGAGACCGTCACTATTGCGTTCGAGGCGACGGGCTTCATTCGCCATCGGATAAAGCACCATCGTCCCATCGCTGTGGAACGACACCCAGTTGTTGGGGAAAATCGCGTCCGGTTTGGCTGGATCGGGTGTGTCGTCGAGGATCAGGACATCGAGGCCCGCGTCGGTCAGCCGCCGCGCGAGCTTCTCGAATTCCTCAAGCGCTCGCCGGCCAATGTCCGGATCGCGCGACTCGCTAGCGAACACGTTCGTCGTGGCCGCGTCGGCATGAAAGGCGAACCGTGCCGGCCGGACCAGTAATACGGCGTCGCTAGTCTGGGTCTCGTTCATTCCTGCGTTTTCAGCCGCAAGCGGGTGTGTGGCAAGCCGTTGTCACGGCTCGCCGCAATTCACGTTAATTTCTTGGTAAAGCAAGTGTTTATCACTTGCCCGGTCGAAACGAATAATCGACAAGGCCAGTGGGCTGGGGCCGACTCCGTGATCGAGTCGAACGAGTGGGGAAGGGGCACGAAAAGTGCGCAAGTTGGGCATCATTGGAGGAATGGCCTGGTCCTCGACCGCGCTCTATTATGAGCATATCATCAGGGGCATCGCGCATCGGCTCGGCGGCTTCCATAGCGCCAGGCTCGCGATCGATAGCATCGATTTCGCCGACCTCATTGCACTCGAGCAATCGAACGACTGGGACGGGGTCGCCAACCTGAACATCGATGCCGCCAGACGCCTCCGCGCCGCTGGCGTGGACGGCCTCCTGATGGCCTGCAACACGACTCACAAGGTGTATGACGCCGTCGCGGCGAGCGTCGATGTGCCGGTTCTCCATATTGCCGACGCGACTGCCGAGCGGATCGTCGCTGATGGTCGCCGAACCGTCGCGCTGCTGGGCACGCGGCTGACCATGAACGAGCCCTACATTCGGAGCCGGCTTGAAGCGCGCGCTATCAACCTCGCTCCCGTGGGAGCAAGCTGGGTGAACGAAGTCGATCGTATCATCTTCCAGGAGCTCGCTTATGGCCGCGTCGTGCGCGATAGCCAGCGCAAGCTGAAAACGTTGATCACCGAACTCGCCAAGCAGAAGGTGCAGGCGGTCGTCCTCGGCTGCACGGAGCTGGTGCTCGCTGTCGACGTGCGGGCCAACGTCCTCCCGGTCTACGATACGACTGCCATCCACGCCCGCGCGGCGGTCGATTGGATGCTCGCGGACGAGGAGGTTGCGAGGGCCGCGGCCTGACCTCTCGCGCTCGTCTCAGCTAGCGCCTATCTCGGCCTTGTGAGCAAGGCCGACCGACCCGACCATCCGAGAGCCGCCGAACGGTTCAATGAGGAACAGGCGACCTATGCCGTTCGCGGTGCAGACCAGCCCGACCTGGAACAGGGCGTCGCCGCAATCCGCGAGGTGCTGAAGACGCTTCCCGTCCGGCCCGGAGTCTACCGGATGCAGGATGCGCGTGGTGACGTGCTTTACGTCGGCAAAGCGCGGACCCTGAAAAGCAGGGTGACCAACTACACCCAGGTCGCGCGACTGCCGAAGCGACTGCAGCGAATGGTCGCGCAGACCCGATCGATGACCATCGTCACCACACGGACCGAGGCCGAGGCGCTGCTGCTCGAAGCCCAGCTGATCAAGCGATTTCGGCCAGCGTACAACGTGCTGCTTCGCGACGATAAGAGCTTCCCTTTCATCCTGCTGCGGGAGGATCATGAGTTCCCGCGCATCCAGAAGCATCGCGGAGCGCGGCGGATCAAAGGACAATATTATGGGCCCTTCGCAAGCGCCGGATCGGTCACTCGCACACTCAACGCACTTCAGAAGCTATTCTTGCTAAGAAGCTGTTCTGACAGTTTTTTTGCGAACCGGACTCGGCCGTGCCTGCTCTACCAGATCAAACGCTGCTCGGCGCCGTGCGTCGGTCGGATCGATGAGCAGGACTATGGCGAGCTGGTCGCGGAGGCGAAGGAGTTCCTCGCCGGCAAATCGACCGGCGTGCAGGGGCGGCTCAGCAAGCTCATGGCCCAGGCCGCCGAGCGGCAGGATTACGAACTTGCGGCCGTTTATCGCGACCGACTGCGCGCGCTGACCTACATTCAGGGCAGCCAAACGGTTCACGCCGAAGGCCTTGGCGACGCGGATGTCTTCGCTCTTGCTTGTAAGGCGGGGACGGTGTCGATCCAGGCCTTCTTCATCCGTGGGGGCCAGAACTGGGGCCATCGTGCCTTTTTCCCGGTTCACACCAACGACATTCCGGAAGCCGAAGTTCTGTCGAGCTTTCTCGTCCAGTTTTACGAAGACATGCCGCCACCGCGCCGAATCCTCGTGGACCGGGAACTTCCCGACCGCGAGCTGCTCGAGGAAGCCCTTTGCGAGCGCGCCGGCCGTAAGATCGAAATCGAGGTTCCGAAGCGCGGATCGCGCCGCAAGCTCATGGATCAGGCGAAGCGCAATGCCGAGGAAGCGCTCGAGCGGCGGCTGGCTGAGACCACGACACAAGGGAAGATCCTGCGTGAGATGGCGGACACGTTCGAGCTTCCCGACGTGCCTAAGCGCATCGAAGTCTACGACAACAGCCACATCATGGGGACCAACGCGACTGGAGCCATGATCGTCGCCGGGCCTGAAGGCTTCCGCAAGAACAGCTACCGCAAATTCAACATAAAGCGCCTATCGACCACGCCCGGCGACGACTTTGCGATGATGCGCGAAGTGATCGAACGCCGCTTCGCAAGGCTTGAGAAAGAGGATCCCGATCGGAACAGCGGCGAATGGCCAGACCTGCTTTTGATCGACGGCGGCAAGGGACAGCTATCCGTTGTCTGTGAGGTGATGGAGGATGCGGGAGTCCATGACGTCCCGGTCGTCGCAGTGTCGAAGGGGCCGGACCGCAACGCCGGTCGCGAAACCTTCCACTTGCCAGGTGGCCGCGAACTCACTCTTCCACCGAACTCGGCGCTGCTCTTCTATCTTCAGCGGCTGCGCGATGAGGCACATCGATTTGCCATCGGAACGCACCGAAGCAAGCGCGCGAAAAGCCTCACCACATCGACACTCGACGATGTGCCCGGGATTGGACCCAACCGAAAGCGCGCGCTGCTGATGCATTTCGGTACGGCGCGAGCAGTAAAAGGAGCCGCGCTCGAAGATCTCGAGAAAGCGCCGGGAATCAGTAGGATGATGGCGCGGCAGCTTTACGATTACTTCCACCCGAGGGGCTGATGCGGGTCACGACTGAAGCGATCGTCTGCGCGCTTCGGGCCCACGGGGAACATGGCGCGGTCGTGCGGCTGATGACTCCGGAGTCGGGACTTCTGGCGGCATACGTCCGCGGAGCTCGGGGGCGGCGCATGCGGCCGATCCTTATTGCCGGCAACATGGTGGAGACCCAACTCTCGGCGCGAACCGATAGCCAATTGCCGCAAGCCACGGTGGAGCTTGTCCATAGTCGCGGACCTCTGCTGTCCGAACCGTTGCCGGCGGCCGCAATAGAATGGGTGACGGTGCTGACGGCGACGGCCCTGCCGGAAAGCCAACCCTATCCGCGGCTGTACGAGGCCCTGGAGGGATTGCTTGATGCCATCGAAGCAGCGCCGGCGGCGATCGGCTGGGGCGCTGCATTGGTCCGTTACGAGCTGCTTCTGTTGGCCGAGCTCGGCTTTGGGCTCAATCTGGAACACTGTGCTGTAAGCGGGTCAAATGATGATTTGACCGCCGTGAGCCCGAAATCCGGCCGAGCCGTCAGCGCTGCCGAGGCCGAGCGTTATGCCGGGAGGCTCCTGCCTCTTCCACGCTTCGTCCGAGAGGGCGGCCGGGGCTCATGGGAGGAAATCGTGCAAGGACTCGGCCTGACCGGCCATTTCCTTTTTCGTGATGTGCTGACCGATCGTCTAAAGCCAGTCGGCGACGCGCGAGGCCGACTTGTCGATCGGCTGCGTCGTGCTGGAGGCGTTGGCTAGTTGTTTGCACATCCTGGGCCGCTAAGGTGCGCGAGTGACCACTGACGCGCTCGCCATGCTCTTCCCCAACGTCGCTGTGACTCGCGGTATCGCCGTGCGTGTCGCGGTGAGCTTCCTTGCCGAGCAGTCCGATCCGTCGTCAAACCGATGGTTCTGGTCCTATCACGTGCGGATCGAAAACGGCTCGGAAGTGGCCGTCCAGCTGCTGTCACGTAGCTGGCAGATCGTCGATGGTCGCGGAACGGTCCATGAGGTTCACGGCGAGGGCGTAGTGGGCGAGATGCCCTTGATCGCTCCCGGCGCCAGCTTCGATTATGTTTCCGGATGTCCACTCGACACGGCGAGTGGAACGATGAGCGGAAGCTATCGGATGGTCGATGAGGATGGGACGGCATTCGACGTCGACATCCCGCGCTTTCAGTTGCTTAGCGCCTGAAGTGTTCATCTGGGAGTTGGGATTCGGTGGCACAAGGGCCACATTTCCTGGAATCCAAGGTGCGGATGGTTAGGTCTTCGAGCAAAATGGATCGTCCACAAGGTGCGCAAGGACTGCGATCCTATGTCGTCGGGGACATTCATGGTCGCCTGGATCTGCTTGAGGCGATACTGAAGAAGATCCACGCCGACATTGAGACGCGGGAGCCGCGCGAGAGCCTGCTGGTTTTCGTGGGCGACCTGATCGACCGCGGGCCACGATCAGCACAGGTCGTTGAATTGCTTCGAACATACAGCCATCCGAACGTGCAGCCGATCTTCCTCCTTGGCAATCACGAGGAAGTCCTACTCAGAATCGTGGACGGAGATGCGTCGCTTATCCCGAGCTGGTTGAAGTTCGGCGGAGCGCAGTGTCTCGAAAGCTATGGTCTTGCGCCGTCGGAGGTGGCGATTGCCGACGACGAACACGCGCTTGCTCTGATCAGACGCGCAATTCCGCAACAGCATGTCGACTTCTTGCGGAGCTTCGTGGACTCATGCCGGTTCGGCGATTACCTCTTCGTCCATGCAGGCATCCGGCCGGGGGTCGAGCTTCAGAATCAAAAACAGTCGGACCTCAGGTGGATTCGGGACCGGTTCTTGCTCGACGAAACTGATCACGGCTTCATCGTCGTCCACGGCCATACGATAAAGATGGAAGTGGATGAAAAGCCGAATCGAATTGGTATCGACACAGGTGCGTTTGCGACGGGCATTCTGACGGCCCTGGCAATCGAAGGCGAGGATCGATGGTTCATCGACACTCGTCACGATGACGCCAATTCCGCGACAGATTGATCCAAATTGGACGGTCCGCTAGTTGCTGCTGCCCTAATCAACATAAATGGGGGAATCGCGCGGTTTCTCGCGAGGTGCGATCGTGTCTGGTGATCTGATCCCCGTTCGGCTGGTCGCAATAGCGGCGCTCTGGGCTGCAGTAGCTCTCATGCTCGCAGCCTGCTCGGAAGGCCGTGGCGGTCCGATACCATACGATGTGCCGCTTGCCGCGCCAGACTCGCCGTCAATTGTCTCCCTGGAATCCGACTACAAGATCGCGCCGATGGACACAGTAACGGTCAAGGTGTTCAAGGCGCCTGATTTGTCGGCTGATTATGATGTCGACCTCACCGGGCACATTTCCTTGCCCCTTATAGGTGAGGTTGAGGCTGCGAATCTCACTACGGCGCAGCTCGACCAGAAACTCACGGCTCTGCTCGGCGAGAAATATTTTCAGAATCCAGACGTCAGCGTAGGTGTGAAGGCTTCAACCAAACGCTCGGTCACGGTCGATGGTGCTGTGAAGCAGGCCGGGTCCTTCCCCGTCGCCGGCAACACGTCGCTGATGCAGGCGGTAGCGCTTGCCGGAGGAACGACGGAGGACGCCAACGCTCATCGCGTGGCGGTCTTCAGAACCATTAGCGGCAAGAGGCAGGCGGCGGCATTCGATCTGGTGGCCATCCGCCGCGGCCAGGCACAAGACCCGCAAATCTATGTCGGCGATATCGTGGTCGTGGATGGATCGTCTATCAAGCGGGCGCAGAAGCAGATCCTTCAAAGCATTCCGCTGCTTTCGATCTTCGGACCGTTCTAGTGGGTATCGAAATCAATCGGTGTAAGAGGAAGCGTGAACAATAGCATCGCCGTCCCTGACGAAAGACCATGGCCGTTGCAAACATATGCGCCGGCCGTTGAGCCACGGCCGGGCCAGCGCGTCTATGCCGCGACCAATATTCTTGACGTTCCGACCTTGCTTCGGGTGTTGCAGAATTGGCGTTGGCTCGTCCTGGGCTCCGTCGTCCTCGGGCTTGTCGGTGCAATAGCCGCCACTTTGATGACGACTCCGGTTTACCGGGCCTGGGTCACTTTAGAAGCCAATCCGCCAACGGTCGCTGTCAACGAAGAACAGTCGCGGGAACGCGAAACGAGCGTCACCAATTCCTACGACTTCGTCGCGACCCAAGCCGAGCTGCTGTCGAGCAAGACCGTCGCGCAACGCACGGTGCAGGAGCTGAACCTCGCCAATAATTCAGATGTCGCTCCGCTTAGTCTCGATCCGTCGAGCAGACTCCGGATCGCCACAGGACAAGTGCAAGGCGGGCTCAAGGTGATCAAGCCCGAAGAAGGGCAGATCATCAAGTTCAGCTATGATTCGACTTCGCCTCAGCTCGCCGCCATGATTGCAAACGGCATTGCCGACAGCTTCATCAACGCCTCATTGCAGCGCCGGTACGAAGCCTCGGCCTACGCTCGCAATTTCCTCGAAAGGCAGATCAGCAAGACTCGCGGCGACCTTGAAAATTCGGAGCGCGCCCTGGTCGCCTACGCGCAGGCGCAGGGCATTATCACGACAAGCACCGGCGCCGACGGCGAACCCGCGGGTGATGACAGCGCATCGCTTCAGGGGGAATCGCTTGTCACCCTCAATAAGGCGCTCGCGGACGCGACGGCGAGAAGAGTTGCTGCAGAGGGCGCCTACAGACAGGCCCGCACGACCGGTCCAACGGCAGAAGTGACTGCGGGCACCCAGCTGCTGAGGCAACAGCGGGCGCAGCTGGAAGCGGACTACCAGCAGAAGCTGACGTTCATGAAGCCGGATCATCCGGACATGCTCAGCCTGCGGTCTCAAATCAACGAGCTCGACCGGCAAATCGCGCGGGAATCCGACCAGATGTCGTTCGGGCGAACGAACACGCTCCTGTCCGAATATCGGGCGGCCTTGTCGGCAGAGCACGCCCTGCAAGCGCGCGTGGGTCAGCTGAAGGGCGCAGTGTTGAACCTGCGCGGACGGAGCATCCAGTACAACATCCTTCAGCGCGACGTGGATACCAACCGAAGCCTGTACGATGCTCTCCTGCAGCGTTTCAAAGAGATCGGTGTGGCCGGGGGCATCGGCCTTGCGCCGGTTTCTATCGTCGATCGGGCGGATACGCCGACCTTCCCGTTCAAGCCGAACATTTTCCTGAACCTGATTGCGGGTCTTGGAATCGGCCTGTTTGCCGGACTCGCCGGTGCGGTGGGTCTCGAGTTCCTCAACGATACGATCAAGACACGCGAGGATGTTCGATCGAAGCTCAACCTCGCCTGCCTCGGCATGGTTCCGACTACGGGGAAGAACTCATTCGTTGAGCAGCTCAAGAATCCGGCTTCGGTGATTTCGGAGGCCTATTCGGCTGTTGTAGCCGCCCTTCGGTTCAGCACCGACGCCGGAATGCCCAAAGTTCTGTACGTGACGAGCACGCAGCCAACCGAAGGCAAGTCATCCACCGCTTTGGCGGTCGCACAAAATTGCGCGCGGCGCGAACAGTCGGTGCTGCTAATCGACGGCGACCTCAGAAAACCCGCTTTCCGGGCAGCCAACGACCGCGTCGGGCTCAGCAAATTGCTCACGACAGAAGACAGCATCGATGAACATGTCGTTCTGACGCAACATCCTGGCCTTTGGTTGCTCCCCAGTGGCCCTGTGCCGCCTAATCCGGCCGACCTTTTGTCCACCGGTCGCATGCGCAAGGTCATTGGCGAGGCGACTGAACGCTTCGACCTCATCGTGATCGATGGTCCGCCGACGCTGGGACTTGCCGATTCACCGCTGCTGTCGGCTGCGGCGAGCACCATCCTTTTCGTCGTCGAAAGCGGTAAGACCCGCACCCGCGCTGCGATCGAGGCACTCAATCGCCTCGAAGCGACCGGCGCGCACGTCCTCGGTGCCGTCCTGACCAAGGCGTCCGGTGTGGCGTTTGGCTATCGGGGAGACCGCTACGGCTACGGCTATGGCTATGGCTATGGGAAACTTTCCAGCAAACGGTCGGAAATCCTGATGATCCCCCACGGGAGCGACACCTGAGTTCCAGGCAGACGGGAAGCGGGGCAACGGGACGTGCTTTCCTTGTTGCCCTGCTCGCGCTGCCACTTGCGGCCTTGATCGTCAGGAACGCGGCGGCAGTTGCGTTCAGCCAGAGCAATCCGGAACGAGCGGCGGCGATTTGGCCGGACCATCCTGTTGTCCAGGTCTCTCGAGGGTTGGTCGCGATCGCGACGGCCACCCACGACCGCACTCGGATTGACCCGGTGGTCCTACAGTCGATGTACGATTCCAGCAGGAAAAATCCGCTGGCGCCCGAGCCCTTCCTCGTCCGTGGGATCCAGGCGCAGCTCAGCGGAAACACAGGGCTGGCGCGGCGGGCGTTCACTGCCGCAGAACTGCGTAACCCTCGTTCGATTCAGGCTCGCTATTTTCTCGCCGAAGATGATTTTCGCCGCGGCGATGTCTCGAATAGCCTGGCGGAGATCGTGGTCCTTGCCCGTTTGGCGCCCTATGGCGCTGGAAGCCTTGCGCCCTATCTGGCAGCATACGCGCTCGACCGGTCAACCTGGCCGCAGCTGCGTCGGCTGTTCCGCTCAAACCCGGAATTGGCAACGGCGACCTTAACGGCGCTGGCGAACAACCCGGCGCATGCGGATGTCGTCCTTGCACTGGCCGAAGGACCCAGGCGCAATGCGGACAGTCCCTGGGTCCCCACGCTTCTTTCGAGGCTTGTCGAGGCAGGCGAGTTTGAGAAGGCTCATGCAGTTTGGGCCGCCGTTTCGCGCATCCGGATCGATACTCAGCCACTGATATTCGATCCTGACTTTTCGCGATCCGATGCTCCACCGCCATTCAATTGGACGCTGACCTCTTCGACCGTCGGGCTTGCCGAGCGACGACCCGATGGGGGCCTCCACGTCATCTACTACGGGCAGGAAGATGGCGTCCTCGCCGCTCAGCTGCTGATCCTTCGGCCCGGCGCGTACCGTCTCACGGTGCGGACAAGCGTCGACCCGACTGCCGCGCAATCTCTGCAATGGAGGCTGGTCTGCGCGAAGTCGAACGGGGTGATTGCCGCCGCCCCGTTCACCGCGGTCGCAAACCGTGGGATGGCGATCACGGTTGGCGAGAGCTGCAGGGCGCAGCAACTCCAGCTGTTCGGCACATCCACCGACATGCCGCGGCAAGTCGAGGTGACGATCGGGGAAGTGAATCTCGCCCCGGAGCCGACTGTTGGCTAATCGCGCGCAACAAACGGCAGTCCCCATTTACCTTTTCGCCTGCCTTCTGTTGGGCGGAAGCGCCCAGGGAATTTGGGCGAACATGATCCTCCAACTCGCCGGAGTTGGGTTGATCGGATGGGCCGCGCTCACCGCGACGGAGGAGCCGCTCACCCGATC
The DNA here is from genome assembly GCA_046731515.1 of Pseudomonadota bacterium. Lineage (GTDB taxonomy): Bacteria > Pseudomonadota > Alphaproteobacteria > Sphingomonadales > Sphingomonadaceae > Sphingomicrobium. The sequence goes on from JBKPLG010000062.1 coordinate 38,596, forward strand.
GGCGAAGCATTTGTTCGTGCTGACGATCCTGAGCCTCGCACTCATCGCCCTCCAACTGATTCCGATGCCGGCATCCGTGTGGATGCACCTTCCACACCGTGGGGAGATTGCCGCGGGTTACCGATTGTTGGGGATTGAAGCGCCCGCGCTCCCGCTCTCCATGGATCCGTACGAGACGCTGAGTACCTTTCTGACTCTGATCCCGCCCATCGCCATGCTCTGCATGATGGTTCGGGCAGGCACCTCCCGCCCGGTCCTGCTGGTCATCGCGCTGATCCTGGGGACGCTCGCAGGCATCCTGCTTGGCGTGCTTCAGGTGACGAGCGGGGATCCGCTGAGTTCGCCCTGGTATCTCTACGAGCGGACGAACTTCGGCGCGGCAACAGGCTTCTTTGCCAATGCCAATCACATGGCCATGCTGCTCGTGATCTGCTTGCCTTTCTCTGCCGCGCTCGTTTCGTCGGCACGCGGCGGTAGTACCCAACGATACTCCGCGGTGGCCGCGGTAGTCGTCGGCGTAGTCGTCATCATCATAATCGGCATCGTGCTCAATGGTTCGCTTGCCGGCTATGCTCTTGCACCTCCCGTTCTCCTTGCGAGTGCAATGCTCGTCATCCCCTCGGGAAGTGCGGCGCGTCGGTGGACGGCGCTCATTGCCATCCTATTACTCGTCACGGCAGCCGGCACGTTATGGACGCGTCCAAAGGACAGCAATTTCAATTCTCAAGCGGCGACGTCGGTTACGTCGCGCGAACAAATGCTCGCGACGACGATGACCGCCACCAAGGCGTTCATGCCTTTAGGCTCAGGCGTTGGGTCATTCAGGCGCGTCTATGCGCTGTTCGAGAACCCCCACACCATTGTGCCGACGATCGTCAATCATGCGCACAACGATTATGCGGAGCTCGCGCTGGAAACGGGAATTCCGGGGATCGCCCTGATGATGTTCTTCCTCATCTGGTGGGGGGGTACGGTGCGGCGTGTTTGGCGCCTTCCGGAAGCGCGCCATTATGCGCGCGCGGCGTCGATCGCGTCGGCTGCAATCCTCGTTCATAGCCTTGTCGATTATCCGCTAAGGACGGCCGCCATCAGCACGACATTCGCAATGTGCCTTGCCTTACTCGTGCAACGCCGGGCGCCATCCCGAACCGAGAAAACCGATCTCTGGCCCACCCGCCACATGGTCTTCGAATAGGAGCCTGGCCGTTGCGCGCTGTGTGGGAAGCAATTACGTCGGTGATGGCCTCATGGCATCAAGGCAAGCTCGTCATCGAGCATGCCGTGACGATCAGCCATGATAGCCTGCACGTCATTGTCGGCGTCCTTCTGTGGCTCGTCCTCGGCTTCATTCTCCGTCGGCCGCTGTCCTCCTGGTTCCCGTGGCTATGGTTGCTCGCCTTCATTCTGTGGAACGAGACTGTCGACCTGTGGGTCGAGCGATGGCCAGATCCAGGCCAGCAATATGGCGAGGGCGCAAAAGACGTCCTTCTCACCATGTTCCTTCCGACGATGCTGATGTTCGCTGTGCGGCTTCGTCCGCAGCTTTTCGCTCGCCCGGCAAGACGCCGAGCGAAACGAGGCTAAGCCCATATTTTACCAGCGACCTACTGATTGAAAGTGGCAGGTCGCCACGAGAGCGATTCCGCTAAGGCAGCTCCTTCGCACCCGCGAGCCACCAGTTAAAGCACCCGCGCTCGCTGCTGGAGCGTGTTGTGGCCGCCGTTGCGGTAAAGGATCGCGCGCGCAGTCTCGATCGGGACGCCGGAATCATCCGCGTCCACGGAGACGAAGATCCCGCCCTCCTTGAGCCGATCCTCATAGTAACGCGCGTCTTCCTCATCGACGCCATGGCTCGCAAGCAGTCCAGCGACGCTGCCGGCAGCTAGGCCCGCGCCGGCGCCAATCGCAGCGGCTTCAGGGATGGCGGAGGCGGCAATCGCTCCGGCCGCCGCAAGTGGTCCGACGCCCGGAATGGCGAGGGCAGCAATGCCCAGCAATGCGCCCGCGCCGGTGCCGATGACAGCGCCCTTCACGACGTCGCTCTTGGCATCGTCAGTACCCTCATCACTGTCGTACGTCCGGCCTTGTGCCCAGTCGCTCGTATCGCTGCGGCCAACGATAGAAATGGCACTGTCGGAAATGCCGGCAGAACGCAGTTCGGACAAGGCGCGCTCGGCCTCTTCCCGGCTATCGAACACGGCGGATGCGATACGCTCACTCATGGAAGTCCTCCTGTTTTGAGTTGCAGCGGATAAGATTACCCATGCACGCCCAACTCGTTGAATCTTTTGATGTTCCTTTGAGGAAGCAATCGGTACGGTCTGCGCACTGTCACTTCATGGCTGCGTTTCAAATGAGTTGCCAACGTCCGCTTTCCAGCAATGGCGGAGATTTCATTCCGGGAGGCTGCCTCTCGATGAATTTGATATGGCAATCGAATTCCTGGGGCCATTCATGGCCAAGGCAACGCCGTACCAGGTGCATCTCGCCGAGCATGATCCCGACTTGGACAGGCTGCGTTCCGACCCGCGCTTCCAGGAAATGCTCGCCGCCGCGAAAACTCGGCTCGGAATGGCAACAACCGCAGAATAGGATTGCTTTGTACTGCGATCGCTCGATGTCTGCTTTCCGCCCATGCGGGCTTTAGTTGTTCAGGCCATCTTGCCAGGGATAAGCGCGATCAACCTCTTCTCACACGAGTCCGCGATCGTCTTCACGTTCCCGACCGGACGCCTGCGTCATCTATCATGCAGGTTCAGGCGCAACAGTCGTTTGAACCATTGCCAGTCGTTCCTTCGCATCGGCGAGCATCCTCTGGTAGCGCGGATCATCTCTGAGGGGGTCGAGGTCGGGATCGACGTCCGAATGCCTCAAATGCGATTTGCTTTGCACGGTCTCGAAATAAGGCTTTAGCACTTCCAAAGCCGCATCCGGTTCATTCAAATAGCCGGACAGAACGCACCCGAGATTGTAACGCATGTTCCAGTTGTCGGGCTCAACGATGAGAGCCCGGTCGATCCAGTCCTGAGCACGCTGTCTCTCACCTAGAGCGGCCGAGCCTACTCCTCCGGCAGCCAAGGCCCCGCCGTGGGCCGGATCTTGCGAGATGACTCGTTCCGCGCGTTCAAGCGTCATTTGCGCGGCGCGCGCAAGGCCGGCCTTGTCATCCACTGCTCTGTAGCAACAGATCAGCATCATCGCGTCGTGGTAATCTGTATCCATCACCGCCGCGGCCTTCTCAAAATAGGGGATCGCGTCGCTGATTCGGCCCTGTCTGAAGATCAGCCGCGCAGCCTCCTTGTTTGCTTCCCAAGAGTCCGGGTCCAGTCGAAGCGCTGTTTCGATCAGCTCATTGGCTTGGTCATCATGGCCCTCGTCAGCAAGGTAGCGGGCCTTGACGCAGTAAGGCTCCGGCAAGCTTGAATCGAGCGCCAGCGCTCGTTCCGCCGATGAGAGCGCGTCCTCCGATTGCTGGTGCGTGAAGAATAGCTCGGATTGTGCAAGTGCCATGAGCGCCCATGCTCGCGCATAGGATGCATCCAGCATCGTCGCCTGCTTGCAGATTCGCGCCACAACCTGGTCGCGATGGAGGGACGCATAACTGCCGGTAATCCAGTGCTCGCGAGCCATCAGATAGAGGTTGTAAGCCTCGGCGCTCGAGGTTCCGCGGTGCTCGATCGCCTTCTTTTCCTTGGGCAGAAGCGTGACCTTCAGCGCGGCGACAATCGCTTTCGATATCTCGTCCTGGATCGCGAAGATGTCGGTGAGATCGCGGTCGTACCGGTCGGCCCAGATATGATCGCCGGCGACACCATCAATCAGCTGGGCGTTGATGCGCACCCTGCTTCCGGCCTTCCTGACGCTGCCCTCGAGAACGTGCGTGACGTTCAGCTCGCGCGAAATCTTGGTCACATGTTGTGTGCTGCCTTTGAAGCTGAACGAGGTATTCCGGGCGACGACCGAGAGCGCCGAGATCTTCGACAGGTCCGTGATAATGTCTTCAGTGATGCCGTCGCTGAAATAATCCTGTTCCGGATCGCCGCTCATATTGATGAACGGCAACACGCAGATCGAGAAGCGACGCACCTCCTTCGGCGCATCCGCCGCGGCCAACTCCCGTTTGCCGACCAGGGTCGCGACATTGCTCTCGAGCTTCTTCCAGATCTCAGAGCTGACATCCCCGTTCCAATCCTTGAGATTGGTGCACTGGATCTGGTTGAACGGCATCGGCGGGAGGGTGCCGTCGATCGTCACCTGAATCAGCGTCCCCGCTTCGCGCGCCTTGTCGGCTTCGGCACGGACCCAGTGCGACTTTGCGGCCTCAACCGACCAGACGATGACTGCCGCCTTGGCCGTCGTCAGCTGCTCCTCGATGACCTCGCTGTAGGCGCGGTTGGCTGGTATCTCGTCGTCACGCCAGACCTCGTAACCGTGAGACCGCAAGGCATCGGCAATCCGCGTCGCCTGTGCTTCGCTCGAGCGTCCATAGGAGATGAAAACATCAGTCATTACGCGTCTCTCCGAAACTTCCGTTATCCTACCGAACAACCCAAAAGGCTAGTAAACAAAAAGGTAACCGCGCGTGCCTCAGCGTTCCGTCCTTCACCCCTTACGGACATTACAAACATTCGAGCAGTAGTTTTCCGGCAACCGCGGAGGTCGCGTGGGGCATCGTCGACCCATCGCCGCATGGGTGAAAAGCGGACGTTCACCTACGGATCACGTCAGTCCTTCGGCGGTCTGTCGAAGCTGGGCCAGACGCTCAGCGAAAGCAGGCGGAACGTGCCCCTCGCTGAGGGCTGTTTCGAACTCGTCGACCAAAGCAACCAGCTGATCCGCGACAGCCTCTATCTCAGGTGCCGGAGCATCCCGATAATCGCGTGTTGGTTCTTGTTGTTCTGGGGATCTGCTCATGGGGCTCGCTTTCGCGATCCGATGCGTCCGATTTGCGCCATTATGTCCGCCGCCAGCTTTCGGCTGAGTTCCGCAGCATCTTTCAACTGTTCTGCAGTGGTTTCAGACTCCGCTTGATCTGCGAAGTGATCGAGGTCGACGGCCTTCGAGTGGAGCTTCTTGGCAAGCGCGAGCAGCCGACCTGCTGGTTCGTGGGCCTCTTGATTGTCGCAGACGAGCCTCAGCAGCGGGGCGCTGGATTGACGCGGAACGGCTCTAGCGAAGAAGTGCGGATCGCGAGACCACATGATGGCATCGGCGACGTGCTCGGTAATCAGTTCGATGGCTTCAATCTCTTGGTGCGTCGGCATACCCACCGTTCGATGGAGGATCGCGAATGTCCCGATAATGGCGCCGTTCGAGTTCCGGATCGGCGTCGACCAGCATGACCTGAATCCGTGCTGTAGTGCGAGGTTGCGATGGTCCCCCCATACTGGGTCCGTCTCGATGTCGATCGAGTAGACGGGGCGGCCGAGGTAAGCCGCCGCTCCGCAAGACCCAGCGCATGGGCCAATTTCAATGCTGTCACTGGCACGGCAATAGGACGCAGGAACGGTCGGAGCGGCACCATAGGAAAGCCGTTTGCCATCGGGGCTGAGCAAGAGAATGCATGTAAACACATCATCCCCTCCCATTTGCTCGACCGTCATGAGATGCCTGTTAAGCACGTCCTCCAGGGTGTCGCCGCGGCTGAGCTCGGCGGGAACTTCGCTGCCGCGAACCTGCAGCGATTTACGAAGCGCAGTGGCAAAAGGCATCGGCGCCTCCTAGGCGAGCCAGCGACGAACTCCCAAGACGCGACAGTGTCGCCTTGACATATGGCCAAACTGTAACCCCGGCACGGGCGCAATCAATCCGGTTTGACCCTAATGGGCAAACCGCCGCTACCTTGGATTACGAGAAAGCGGCGAAACGATCCCACAGCGGGGGGCCCGACACCCAAGTGACTGATTCGACGCGCAATATCTGATACAATCCGCCTCCCGGGAGGCGCGTCATGCCAAACTATCGCCTTTTCTGTCTGAATGGTTTGGAAAGGACCATCAAAGTCGACGAGTTCAGGGCGAAAGATGACGATGAAGCGATCGCCGTCGCTAGATCGATGGACGTGGCATTCCACCGCCAACTTTGGAAACGGGGCAGACTCATCGCGAAGTTTCCAGCATTAGAGCGCACCGAAAATTCAAGCTGAAGACCCGGCACATATCATCGGCGAATGGGAAGCTGTAAGTCGTGATTTCGTGAACATACGACCGATACCCGCGAGGCGCTATGGGCAACTTGGGGGAATAGCCTCGCGAGTCGACTCTGATCATAGACCGGTCAAATCGCGGAACCAATTGTATTTCAATGAGTTAGGCGCTGAGCGTGGAACATTCCGTCACGCGCGATCTGCGAACGGGGGCGGTCTTGGGGAGAGAGACCGCCCTTGTTATTTTCGCAAGCTCACGCGGGCGTGCTTAACTCCCCCGGACTAGGCTACGCCTGCGGATCTAGGCAGCGCATCCCTATTGAGGAGGGGGCCCTGCTAAGTCGGCCCATTCAATAACGGCCGCCGTAGTAACCTCGCAGCTTTCGATCATACTCAGCATCATAAGTCGGTTCGCTGCCACGTTCGAATGATGGCGAGTTTTTCAATTGTTCCTTGTCGATACCGATTTCGTAACCGCCCAAGTCGGTGTTGTAAGTTAGGGCCTCCCAAGGAAGCGGATAGTAACGGTCACCTTCAAATAACCCGCCGAAGCTGAGCACGGCGTATCTCACCTGTCCGTCCAGCTTTCCAACCATGAAATGATGGATGCTGCCGAGCTTTTCCTCTTCTCGAGAGAAGACTGCCGTACCGTCCACCTTCTCTGATGAGATGAGATCCTGCGTCTCGTCCTTGCTATAAATCGTATCGCGGTCTGTATCGATTGCCATGCCACTTCTCCTGCACGCCAGCGTAGGGAAGTCGACTCAATCCCAGAGCTAACCTGTTGTTCCACCAAGGGAATGTCCGATGGGCTGGTGCGCCTGAAATCTGCGCTGGATCACCGATGAGCCCAAGCGTCTCCCGCGTTTAGGCGCTTGGCGTTCTCCAATCTCGATATTCAACCGGGAACTCAGCAGCCA
>JBKPLG010000063.1:0-8142 GCA_046731515.1 Pseudomonadota bacterium
CGCCAGGGATGATGGTCTTTAGGACTTCGACGGCTCGCGGACCTTGCAATGCGAGCAGCGCCTGCTCCTTCATATGGTCGACGATCACGTCACTCGGCAGTCCGGCTTCCAACACCCGGATGTCGCCGTATTTGGTCGCGCCGTTGACCACGACGTAAAAATCGTCGCCGCGGCGAGTGATCATGAGGTCATCAATGATCCCGCCGTCGTCTTCCAGCAAAAGCGAATATTTGGGCCTCATGTCCATGGCGCCGCGAAGATCGGCCGGAAGCAGCTTCTCGAGCGCCGCATCCGCGTTTTGCCCATGGACGAACAGCTGGCCCATGTGGCTGACGTCGAAGAGGCCGGCGTTCTCGCGCGTCCATAGGTGCTCGGCGATGATGCCCTCATACTGGACCGGCATCTCATAGCCCGCAAACGGCACCATCCGAGCGCCATGTCCACGGTGCCAACTGTCGAGCGGCAGCACTTCGAGTGATTTCGGCTCAGCCGCCTCCCCGCCGGTCGGATCCCCGCTGTAAGGCGTTCCTCGCGCCTGGCTCTCGTCGGTCGGACCGTTGTGGATTTGCCTGCTCATTCTGACGCTCCGCGCGGGGTTGCGACGGCCAACGCTTCGAGAAGCGTTTCGGCCACCGCCCCCGTCTGTCTTGAGCGCCTGAGAGCTTTGCCCCTTCGGCGGCCCGCCTCGGCGCAAGGCTTCGGCGGACACTTTCCAGACTGTCAGGCGCGCGCGGTCCTTTGGCCTGAGAGATTCCGGGGGCGGTTGCTCCTTCGGCGGCGACCTCGATCGCTCTCTCCCGCGCGGCCTTCCGAAAGCATGCTTCCGGTGACGCGGCGAGCCTTGGCCGCACGCGCCACTCAAGTCAACGCGAAGATCGGCGGGAGCGACCTAGCGAGTGGCGTTATAACGCAGCTGATCCTGCGTCATTTGAAACCCAACCAGCTGCTCGAAGGTGGCATCCGCCACTGCGGAGCGGATCCTGGGATCCGCCAAAGGATCGATTGCCGCATCGGGATCGCCGGCCTTGCGCGGCTTGGTCAATATCTGGCGAACGTTTGCCGGCAAAGTCGCGGCGCCGCGATTGACGCGCACCGTCGCCTGTACACGGGTCCAGGCGTGGATGTCGCCTGGAGCGAAATTGAGAACCGCCTGGCCGACACTCTTGGCGGAAACGGTCGTGCCACCGCGCAATGCCACATTGAAATAAGGCAATACCACCTGCCGAGCGGGACCCAAGTCCCGACGCAAGCCGACGATCGTGAAAGTCGCCGTGGAAATCACGTCATTGCCGCCCTCTTGGCAGACAGCTCGAACGTCGGTGATCGTGGCGGTGACGTCGATCGCCCGTGAATCCGTGCTGTTTGGAGGGTTGAATAGAGTGATATCGCCGGTCCCTGCCGGTACCCCGGCGATTGGACAGGCGCTGCGCACCGCATACACACCGCCGCCGCTCTCGGTCGTTAGATCGCCAGGTTTGCGGCATGCACTCAGCAGCGTCAGGGCGAGCAGGGTGGCGAGGCGAAGCTTCATGCGGGTCCTTCGGAAAGACAGCGGGTCAATCGAGCGGCGTTCATAGGAAGCCCCTTCTAAGGCTGCAAGCGAAGGCTTACATGCCTTTCCCAATGCTGAACCGACCATCCCGGAACAGGCCGGTCCTTCGAGTGCTGATCGCGGCGCCGCGAGGCTTTTGCGCCGGCGTTGATCGGGCGATCCAGATCGTCGAGCTTGCCCTCGAGCGGTTCGGCGCGCCCGTCTATGTGCGTCACGAGATCGTGCACAACCGCTTCGTGGTCGAGCGCCTAAAAAAGATGGGGGCGATCTTCGTCGATGAACTCAAGGAAGTCCCCGACGACCGGCCTGTCGTTTTCTCCGCGCATGGGGTGCCGAAATCGGTTCCGGCCGAAGCGCAGAATCGCGGTCTCACTTATGTCGACGCCACCTGTCCGTTGGTTTCGAAGGTCCACCGTCAGGCCGAACGGCTGATCGGCGATGGGCGCCATATCGTCTTCATCGGCCATGCCGGCCACCCGGAGGTGATCGGCACATTTGGCCAGGTGCCATCCGGCTCAATGACCCTCGTCGAAACGGTCGAAGATGTTGCCGATCTCAACATTCCGGATGCAGTGAACCTCGCCTTCCTTACTCAAACGACGCTCTCGGTAGACGACACAGCCGCGATCGTTGAGGCCCTCAAGGCGCGCTTTCCAAATATTCGCGCCCCTCGGAGCGAGGACATTTGCTACGCAACATCCAATCGTCAGGCCGCGGTGAAAGCGATCGCGCCGGAATGCGATCGAGTCCTGGTGATCGGTTCACCGAATAGCAGCAACTCGTTACGCCTCGCCGAGCTGGCCGAGCGGATGGGAGCTCCTGCGCGACTCATCGAACGCGCGCGCGAGATTGATTGGGAATGGCTGGGCGAGCCCCAGACGGTCGGCATCACTGCCGGCGCGTCTGCCCCCGAGCTGTTGGTCCGCGAAGTCGTGGATGTGCTTCGCGAGCGGTTCGACGTACGTGAGGAAGTCGCCGATCACACGCCCGAACGGATGGTCTTCAAGCTTCCGCGTGAGCTCGTAACCTGAAGTGAGCGATCTTCCGCAAGTGGAAATGTTCACCGACGGGGCCTGCCGGGGCAATCCGGGGCCAGGCGGCTGGGCCGTACTCATGCGCTCGGGCAAAACCGAGCGGGAAATTTCCGGAGGCGAGCCCCTCACGACTAACAACCGGATGGAGCTAAGGGCGGCGATCAAGGGGCTTGAGGCGCTTAAGCGGCCGTGTCGGGTCCAGCTTCACACCGACAGCGTCTATGTTCGCGATGGAATCACGCGCTGGATCCAAAAATGGCAACAGAATGGTTGGCGGACCTCGGACAAGAAGCCGGTCAAGAATGCCGAGCTGTGGCAGCAACTCGTCGAGGCCGCCGCGCGGCATCGGATCGAATGGCATTGGGTGAAAGGTCATAGCGGCCATCCGGAGAACGACCGGGTCGACGCGCTCGCCTGCGCCGAAGCGGACGATCAGAGGCGGCATCACCGACTCTAAACAATAGTTCATTTGCCGAAACTTGCGGCGTCGTGTTTTACGGTTGCCTCACCAGCTCTCTCGTCCCCCTGTTAGGCGGTTGGTGCGGGGGAGGCGCGATGCGCCTCCCCTTTCTCAAATCGCGTTGGCGAGAAGATCGTAGGATCCAGTTCCGCGATCATTTCATCGACACCTTCATCTAGCAGCAGCGCGGAAGCGACTTTTGCTGCTGCTGGTGAGGTTTGAATGCCAAACCCACCCTGTCCGGCGAACCAGAAGAAAGAGCGGACATCGGGGTCGAAGCCATAGACCGGCAGACGGTCTGGAGCGAAAGTGCGGAGGCCCGCCCAGCGGCGCTCGAGCCGTTCTACGGGCCAGTCGACGACCTGCTCGAATCGATCGATTGCCACCGCGACATCCACTTCTTCGGGCGCGGCATCGCAAGGCTCGGTTGGAATTTCGTCGTGCGGGCTGAGCCACAGGCTCCGCTCTCCCTCGCCCTTGAAATAGAATGTGCCGCCAACGTCGTTAATGAGTGGCAGGTCCTTGAGACCGGGCTGGTCCACTCGAAGCTGGACCATGGTGCGACGTTTCGGCTCGATGAGAAGGGGTCGAACGCCGCAGGCTTCAGCGACTCGATCGGCCCACGCCCCAGCTCCGTTGACGAGTGCTGTCGATGTGAGCTTCGATCCGTCATTCAGAGTGACCGTCCATCTTCCCCTCGCAAAAGCGGCGCTCAGGAGGCGCGAGTCCGTTGCGACTTGTCCACCGCAGTGCCGAAAGCGCCTCAGGTAGGCGCCGTGTAGCGCTGCAACATCGATATCGGCGCAACCCGGTTCGAAAACCGCGAAACGCCATTCAGGGCGGATTCGCGGTACGCGCCGCTCCAGCTCTGACCGGTCCATCCGTCTCGCATCGACGCGCTCCGGAAGTTCAGCCCATTTCTCGCGGGAGATGTGGATTGCTCCTCGGGTACGAAGGAAGCCGCGTTCGGCGAATTCCACTGGTGGGCGGTCGAGAAATCGACGTGATGCCGCCGTCAGCTGCGCGATTTGCGGTCCGCCGTAGCTTTCGAGCCAGAAGGCGGCCGACCGACCAGTTGCATGATAGCCGCATTGAGATTCGGCTTCGATGACCAGGGTCCGCCGCTTTCCCGCAATTTCTGCACCGAGGCTTGCACCTGCGATCCCTCCACCCACGATGATGACATCGTAATCCACACGGGTCGGTTACGAATTCGAAAGCCCTGCCGTCTAGGGGTGGGACCATGTTCAATGGTGCGTTTACCCACCTCCTGTTGATGACACTTGCTGCGATTCTGCTGTTCGCCGCGGTGGTGGACTTTCGCACGTTCACGATCTCGAATCGGCTCAATCTGGCCGTTGCGCTGTTGGCGCCGGTCTATTGGCTGTCCGTCGCGCTTTCGCCGTGGCCGGGATTCGCGGTTCAGCTCGCGGCAGGCGGAGCCGTCTTCGTCCTGATGGCGGGCGCCTTCTATGCGGGGATGATGGGTGGAGGTGACGTCAAACTGGCGGCCGCAGTGTCGCTTTGGTTCTCACCGAGCATGATCGTGAAATTCCTGGTTTTGACTTCGCTCGCGGGCGGACTCCTCACATTGGCAATCCTTGCCTGGCATCGTGCCAAACGGCGGGAAGGCCGTCCCGAAATTCCGTATGGGGTCGCCATCGCGTTTGGCGGTCTCGCAATTCTCACCCAACGGTTTCTTAACCAATTTGGATGATGTCTGAGGGCATTAGGAAGGCCCGACAGGGGAGACGATCGCGCCATGAATGTCAAAAAGCTGGCTCTGCTCGTTGGAGCGCTGGTCATCGCGGTGATCACCGCCGTCATGGCCAAGAACATGTTTGCTGGCGCTGGAGCGCAGCAGGCCGCAGCCGCACCCGCGGTGCCCCTTGGACCAAAGGTTTTGGTCGCGCGCAAGGCGCTTCCGGTCGGCACGATCATCGATGCTGAGGCCTTCACCTATCAGCCCTGGCCAAAGGAGCTGATGCAGAACGCCTATTACGTCGAAGGCGCACCGGATGGTGATCCCAAGAAGCTGCTCGGCACTGTCGTTCGGTATCCGATCACAGCCGGTCAGCCCGTTACTCGCGGCTCGCTTGTCGGCCCGCAGGACCGGGGGTTCCTAGCTGCTGCGCTTGGTCCGGGAATGCGCGCAGTCACCGTTCCGGTGAATTCATCGAGCGGAGTCGCTGGCTTTGTTTTCCCCGGCGACCGTGTTGATCTCGTTCTGACTCAGCAAGTCGAAGGCGGGGGCGACGGACCGGCACTCAAGGTTTCCGAGACGATCATTCGCAACATCCGTGTGCTCGCGACCGACCAGCGCGTCGACAGCAAGGACGAGGACGGCAAGACCGTCGTCAGAACCTTCGCCAATGTCACGCTCGAGGTCACTCCGCGCATCGCGGAAAAGGTGGCGGTCGCGCAGAGCCTGGGCACCCTGTCGCTGTCCCTGCGCTCACTCGCTGACAATACGGCCGAGCTCGAACGCGCGGTCGCGGCGGGCGATGTCAAGGTCCCTGTGGGTTCGAACCCGGCGCAAGAGCGTCAGTTGCTGCTCGCCGTCGCCAATCGCCCCCAGGATAGCAACACGACCTATAGCACCGGCGGAGACGTGTCGCGCTTCCAGCGCCGCAGCGTTCCTGCCCGTGACAACAGGTCCGAAATGCTTGCCCAAGCCATGGGGAATCTCGGCAAGGGTCTTGGCCAGGCGATGTCCGGCCAGGGCGCCGCCTCAATTCCGACGGGTCCGGTTGTCCGGGTCGCGCGCGGCAATGAAATCACCGTCGTTCCGGTGGGAGCTCGCTAAGATGAACATTCGCAAGATCACTCGCCGGGCGCGTCTCGGCACGGCGGTGGCGGCTCTGGCCGTCGTCGCGGGCAGCTTCGGAGCCGCAACTCCCGCCGGCGCCGCTCAGCCGAAGGCCTACGTTTCGGGCTCCTATCGCCCGACCACGCAGGTCCAGTTGTCGGTCGGCGAGGGCCAGATGATCAACCTCCCAAGGAGCGTTGCAAGCGTCTGGACCTCGAACCCGAAGGCTGCGGATGTCTATGTCAACACTCCGCGCCAAATTAACCTGTTCGGCAAAGATGCGGGTGAAGCGACGGTCATCGCGACGGCGGCCGATGGTTCGGTCGTTTATGGCGCGAGTGTTCGTGTCAGCCAGAACATCAACTCGGTGAATGCCGTTCTCCGCGAGGCTATGCCCGATTCCAGCATCCGGGTGACGACCATCGGCCAGGTCGCAGTGATCAACGGGACTGTCGCATCGCCGGAAGATGCCGCTCAGGCGCAATCGATTGTGAGAATGATGCTCAACCCGGGTATTGCCGAAGGTGGGCCGCTCAACATCGTCCCGGTCAATCGCCTGAAGACGGCAACTCCGCTCCAGGTCACGTTGAAGGTTCGCATCGCCGAGGTTAACCGCAGCCAGCTTAAGCAGTGGGGCATCAACCTCCTTGCCACAGATCCGACCAACGGCTTCCAGTTCGGAATCGCCCAGGGACAGGGCATCGCCCTGCCTCCCCCGGGGTGCACCACCGACTGCCCGCCGGCGCGAGTACTCCGCAACGCCATCGGCACGACATTGTCTGGCAGCGGAACGCTGTTCGGACTGGATATCCTGAGCTCACTGGACATCGCCGCGCAGGATGGAGTGGTCTCCATTCTCGCCGAACCGAACCTCACAGCGCTCTCGGGTGAGACCGCGAGCTTCCTCGCTGGTGGCGAGTTCCCGATCCCGGTCTCGCAATCGCTGGGCGCCGTCACGATCGAGTATAAGCAATATGGCGTGGGCCTAGCGTTCACTCCGATTGTCCTGGCCGACGGCCGGATTTCGATGCGCGTTCGGCCTGAGGTCAGCGAACTTTCCAACGAGAACGCGGTCCGGCTGAATGGCTTCCTCGTCCCCGCTCTCACGACGCGTCGGGCGGAAACCACGGTCGAACTCGGCTCCGGGCAGTCGTTCATGATCGCCGGCTTGCTCCGCAACACGTCGAGCAACAATATCGATAAGGCGCCATTCCTCGGCGACCTGCCGATCCTTGGCGCCCTGTTTCGGTCAACCAGCTTCCGCCGCAACGAGACCGAACTTGTGGTCGTCGTTACGCCGTATCTCGTTCGACCCGTTTCGCACCAGCTCGCGACGCCGATCGACGGCCTGCGCGTCCCGGATGACGTTCAACGGGATTTCGCCGGTCAGTCTTTCACTGGCGTGAGCGGCCCGGGCGTACCGGTTCCTCCGCCAGGGAACCGTTACCCGACTATGGTGCCGGCTCCCGCGCCGACGCCGGCCCCCGCCCCGGGGGTCAGCCTACCGACCGCAGGCGCCGCAGCCCCAGGCTTTAAGCTGTGATCCGCGGACTCATCAGGAAGGATGCGACAATGCGTTCGAAATTCGCTCTAATCGCCTTCGGTTGCTCCGCCCTGGCGGCCTGCAACACGCCCGACGTTCCTGAAAAGGGCATAGCCGCGGTCAACGTTCCGGTGGTCACCGCTTCGAATTATGTGTTCGACGCAGCCGCCCCAAACGGAGCTCTCGCGACCGGTGAAGCCGAACGGCTCAACGGCTGGTTCCAAGGTCTGGGCCTCGGTTATGGCGACACCGTCTACGTCGACGGCGTTTACGCTCCCGCTGCGCGCGACCAAGTCGCAGTCGTCGCCGGACAATATGGAATGATGGTTCAGCCGGGCGCTCCTGTCACTGCGGGAGAAGTCCAGCCAGGAACCGTGCGCGTGGTCGTGAGCCGGCGACGGGCCGAGGTCCCCGGATGCCCCAATTGGAGCTATCCGTCCCAGCCGAATTTCGAGAACCGTACCATGTCGAACTTCGGTTGCGGGGTGAACTCCAACCTGGCAGCCATGGTCGCCGATCCCGTGGATCTCGTCCACGGGCGTGAAGGCGGCAGCGTCATCGATGCTGCGACCGCCGCCAAAGCCGTCCAATATTACCGAACTGCCCCGCCAACGGGCAGCAAGGGCCTCGAGGACACCAGCCCCAAGGGAAGCAAGTGATGAACGCTCCGTTCCAGGCACGCGCGGGATTGCGCGATCCATTCACCGCTTTCGTTTGCGACGAAGCGACGGCCGATATGCTGCG
>JBKPLG010000064.1:0-6131 GCA_046731515.1 Pseudomonadota bacterium
GGGGAAGGATTTTGGGTTTCCTGCAATGCAAGAAACTGATCGCCAAGATCGATGAACGCCATGCCAGGCTCGCGGGACCGAAGCTCGAACGCGAAGAGATTCCCGTAGAAGGCCAGAGCCTCTTCAATATCGCCAACCTCAATGGCGACATGGTTGAAGCCAACTAGGCGAGGTTTACCTGTGCTGGACATAGACGTGACTCCGTTGGTGGACGGGTACAAATATAGGATGCCAACTGAGGCCATGTCCGACAAAAAGATTGGGGATCTTCATAAGCTGCAGCTGGATGGTCGCGGCAGCAGGTCTGAAAATGACCGACGTAGCAAAAAACGACCGCTTACCTGGCGGATGCGTCAAAGTTCGGCGTCCTTAACGCGCTCTTCGGAGAATACTTCCCGACGTCACCTCCGACGCGTGCGACACCGGTTGTGCAACTCCCCAAAGGGCTGCTCATCTCCATTGAAGCTGTCGCCGTTCGAGACTGAGCAGTAAGTCTGCTTTCGACGCATTGCAGACACCCGACTTCACACCCATCTGCGCTGACGCATGCCACGATCCTCCCACGTCCGACGCATTGTAGATGACCGCTTGCGTCCGCATTTCCAGCGCCATGGTCTCGAAGCGAGCGTTCGCGTCGCGTATCTGAAAGTGTTCTCATCATGGTCGAGGCGGAGGCGCGGCGGTGAGCCTGAAGATCCTCGGGGGGCATTGCCGGTGACGCCGAACCGTCCGAGCGACCTCTCAGGGGGCACTGTCGCGGAGCTGAACTTCGACGATTAGCACGACGGGCTACAGGCTGCGGGTTCGCCGTTTAGGCCTACCTTCCTAACGCAGCATCCTACGTCCGCTTTCGACCCATTGCGGACACCAGTCGTCGACCAGCCGTTCGGCCGAACAGCGCGTCGAACGGCTGACCCTGGCACTTAAGGAAGATTCGTGGAGCTCTGACTGCATAGTTCACAGCCACCGTCACGCTCCACGCCGAGCAAGTAGTTGCACGGCCCTTTGTCGCCTTTCTTAGCGCTTGGTGAGCACATTCTCTCACCGGTGAAGACCTTACAGCCAGGCGCTGCACTGGCACACTCGACAAGTAAGTTCTCATATTGCTGCAAATACCACTGCTTCTGGTCGTAGGTGACCGGTGTTGCGGATTGCTGACACTTGAAAATGCTCGAGTCTATGTTCCCGTGGAAGGCGAAGAACGGTCCAATGCCCGTCCCCGGAGCGGTCGGGCACCCAAAGCTCAGACGAGCCGACTGTCGCATCTCCGGGGGAACGCCATGGGCGATTGTGGAGCCTTCCTGACTGGCAACCGGCAGGCGTGGTTGATTATACTTTTCTTGCGGACCGAAGCACGATGCAGTTGTGAGGCCAGCAGCCAACATGATGGCCAGTTCCCACGCCACCGGGTTCCAGCCGTGCGGCGGCTTCAACCTAAATAGCCTCACCAGGGGCGGCCCCCTCATTTCTCCCCCGCATCTTAACCGTTCAAAATGAGAACTTCGACAGCGTTCCGCAGAGACGTGATTGCCCCTGGCCTAGTGTCCGCAATGGGTGGAAAACCGACACTCGAACAACTTGGGGATCCTTACTCTGCGAAGCCACTCTATGATTCGGTCTGGCCCCCTATCCAGGTCTGCTGGACAGTCAGACTCTCGTCGAGGAGCGCGAGATCCGCTCGATAGCCCGCTGCAATGCAGCCCAGCTCCGTTTCCAATTTGAGGAACGCGGCAGGCGCGGTGCTGGCGAAAGCGAAGGCGGTCTCAAGTGGTACATCGAGCAGATCGACTGCGTTGCGGACGGCCCACGCCATATCGAGGTCGGAACCGGCGAGCGTCCCCTGATCGTCGATGCAAGCCCCACCGCTTGCGACAATGCGTTTTCCCTGCAGCACGAACTCCTTAGTATCAGAACCAACAGTCGGCATAGCGTCGGTGACGAGCATGAACTTTTCGTGGGGTTTGCAGCGTAATGCGATCTTCAACGTGGCGGGTGCAACATGCTGACCGTCGACGATGATCCCGCACCAGATTGAGTTGCTTTCGAGTGCCGCCCCGACCACTCCGGGCTCCCTTGCGCCTAAGGGCGACATTGCATTGAAGAGGTGAGTGACCCCTGAAAGGCCGGCTCGTATGGCCGACTTTACCTGTGCGTATTCACCATTGCTGTGGCCAGCTGACACGATGACGCCTGCGCGGACTAGGCGGGCGATCATCTCGGACGTGGTACATTCCGGGGCCACAGTCACGAGCGTCCGACCGGTCTTCAGTGACGTCAGAACAGCAAAACCCTCTTCGTCGAGCTCGCGAATTTTATCCGCATCGTGAATGCCTTTGCGATGTTCGTTAAGAAATGGTCCTTCGATGTGGATTCCGAGAACTCCCGGAATACCGCTCGCAACGGCAGACTCGACCGCTTTGATGCCGGAACGGATGACCGAGAAATCGTCGCTAATCAGAGTAGGCAGGAAACCAGTTGTTCCGAAAGCGCGATGTGCGCGTCCGATCGTATCGATCGTCTCGGCCGTAGGAGAGTCATTGAACAGTGCGCCGCCTCCGCCGTTGACCTGCGTGTCGATGAATCCGGGTACGAGCAACCCACCGTCGAGGTCGGTTTGAAGGGCGTTAATCGGGACGTCGGTTTGGGCAACCACGGCGGAAATCCGACCATCATCGATGAGAACGGCCACGCCCTCGGCAAATCGGCCGTCCACCAGCACGCGTCCGTTGACGAGAGCGGTCGTCATCAGAATGTTTCCGTTACTTTTTCGAGGTGCGCCGGTCGGTCGGGATCAAACCCTCGCTGAAGGGAAATCACGTTGGCCGCACGATAGAGCGACTGGATCTGGAGCATCGGCTGGATCAGGGGATGTGCATGAGGACTCGGTAGCATGGCCGCTCCCTCCGCCTGGCTACCGACGAGAAACACCTGGCCCCCTCGCTCGAGCACGTCGTGCACGAGCTCGTCCACGCCCTTGCCGGATTCGTCGGACTGCCGGAACACAAGCAGAGGAAAATCGGCACCGACCAGGGCCATCGGCCCGTGGCGGACCTCGGCCGCGCTAAACGCCTCGGCATGCAGTGCGCAGGTTTCCTTGAACTTCAACGCAGCTTCCTGCGCGATCCCCAGCCCCGGTCCCCGGCCTATGACATACAGGCCCCTGACGTCCGTTAAGGCATCGATCAGAGGCGACCAATCGCAACACCAAGCGTCACGCAGAAGCGCGGGAGCTTCATGCAGGGCCTCTGCGAGCTCGATGTCCTTGCTCCACTCCGCCGTAAGCTGAAGAATCGCCGAGAGCGAGCAAATGAAAGATTTGGTCGCAGCCACACTCCGTTCAACCCCGGCGAGGAGGGGGATGGACGTGTCACACGCGACTGCAAGCGGCGACGATGGATCATTGACTAGCCCCAGGGCGAACGCGCCCGCCGTCCTTGCGGCTGCGACTGCGGTGACAAGGTCTGGGCTCTTGCCGGACTGCGAAATCGCGATCGCCAGCATCCTCGCGACATCAGGCGTTGTCGAATAGATTGATGCGACCGATGGAGCAGCCGACGCCGTCACGACTCGGGCGCGCGTCTCAATCACATATTTCGCGAACGTCGCGGCATGGTCGGAGCTACCGCGCGCATATGTGACGACCGCAAGCGGCGGCTGGGCCCGAAGCCGATCGGCGATCCGACCCATGCGATCCGCGTTTTCGGCGAGCTGGCTCGCAACGGCATTGGCGGCCTCGCTCGCCTCGGCAAACATGCGGGTTTGATCGGGTGCGCGTACTGCTGGAGTCACGCGTTCAACTCGGCGACGAAGTCGTAGGCATCACCACGATACCAGCTTTGCGTCGCCTCAATCACGCGGCCATCATCTAGAAATCCGCGACGTTCGATATAGAGGGCCGGAGCCCCCGGCTCGAGGCCGAGAATCTTGGCCCGGTCACTGTCGACCAGCACGGCCCGCAAGCGCTGCAAAGCTCGCGTGGGCCGGTTTCCAGCAGCGTTCAGCGCCTCATACAGCGAATCCTCCACGGCATCGGCGCCGTCCAGTCCGAAGCCGGGAATTGTTGAATATTCGATCGCCATCGGAAGATCGTCGGCAAAACGGATTCGGTGGAAGCGGTAGACTGGTGCGCCCGGACCTAGCCCGAGCGTTAGCGACTCATCTGGTGTAACTGCCCCGGAAGCCCGCAACAGCCACTCGCTGCGCGGCTTGCGACCGCGCGCGATCATATCCTCCGAAAAGGAGGTCAGCTTCGCAAATTGCTTCTCGACCCGTCCGCTGACAAAGGTCCCGGCGCCCTGTTTGCGGGTCAGCAAACCTTCGGCCACGAGCGCATCAAGTGCTTTGCGAATTGTGATCCGCGACACTTCAAAATCGGCTGCGAGCTCGCGTTCGGCGGGCAGCGCGTCCTGCGGTTTGAGGACAGAGCTTTCTATTGCGCCTCGCAGCGCATCGTGAAGACGCCGATAAAGAGGTCCCGGCCCGTCCAGTGATCCGACCCGTTCTGCTAGGCCCGCCACTAATCCTCCCCCGCTTCCATCCTGCGTATAATACCAATCGGAGACCATTAGCCAGCCTAAAAATTAGCCGAGTTTACGCTCGCTGCCCCTTGACCTTTCGTCGTAAGTGAGAGATGGTTCTATAAAGAGCAGACCATTGGTACTATTTTGGGCTAAAAAGAATAGGAATTCCAAGGCCGCTCGGGGAGAGAGGGGACAAACATGGGGAACCGGTATCTTTTGATCGGCTCAGCGAGCGCATTGGCGCTGCTAAGCGGAACCGCGCACGCGCAATCCACTAATCCCAATGAACCGCCAACCAATGCTCCACCCTCGGGCGAGACGCAGCCGGCAGCGAGCAATACGGACAGTCAAGAAGCAATTGTGATCACGGGTTTTCGCAGGTCGATCCAGGCATCGATCCGGGCCAAGCGCGATTCGTCGGTCATCTCTGACGTTTTGAGCGCCGAGGACATTGGCAAGTTCCCTGACAAAAACGTCGCCGAGGCGCTTCAACGAATTCCCGGTGTCGTGATCAATCGCGAGTTCGGTGAGGGTGAGCGCGTAAGCGTGCGCGGTACCGATAAGAATCTCACGAAAACTCTTCTCAATGGCCACAATGTTGCGACCGCGGATTGGTTCATCCTCGACCAGCTCAGCGCGACCCGCGCTTTCAACTATCTCACCTTGCCTGCCGAAATTGTCGGCGAACTCGAAGTCTACAAGAGCCCCCAGGCGGATCTCGAGGAGGGCGGCGTCGGTGCGACCATCAATGTTCACACGCGCAACCCGCTCGACCTTGATCATCTAGCCGTCTCCGCTTCGGCGCAAATGGTCTACAGCGACCGTGCCAAAAAGTGGGATCCGCAAGCTTCGGGATTCATCAGCTGGAAGAACGCGAACGAAACCCTCGGCGTCCTCTTCGCAGCAATCTATCAGAAGCGTCACATCCGTCGCGATGGCGTCGAGGTGCTTGGCTATTTCCGTCAGCCGCCCATCGCCGATGGCGCGCAAATCCCGCAGCTGATCGGTTCTGCCCTGTTTCAGCAGGAACGCGAACGATACGGCGGCAATGCCGCGATTCAGATCAGGCCCAGCGACGCGTTCGAAATCAATGTGACCGGGCTCTATACCCGGCTCAACGCCGACAACTTCAACCAGAATTTTCTGGCCTGGGGTTCCAACGCGCTCGGCGGCGGCGGAACATTAACCGACTTCACTGTCGAGGATGACACCGTCACGTCGGGGACGATCACCTCGACTCCAGGAGGGCGTGGAGTGGTGTTCGATGCGATCGACCGCATCGCTTTTTCGGAAGTGTGGTCGGCCGATTTCGACGCCATCTGGCGCCCTGCCGAGCTCTCCACCGTTCATTTCAAGGCGGGGTACACGGAAGCTCACGGCGACACCAAAGCGCAGCCCTTCTTCGAAGGCGGTGCACCGGCTGGCTTCACCTTCGATCTTCGCGGCCGGACGCCGCAGGTGAGCTTTACGGGAATTGATCCGACGGACCCTAGCGATCTCATCTTCGACTTCGGCTCGCTCCACAAAATCACCAACTCCGACAAGGAGAAGTACGCTTATCTGGACTTTGAGCAGCGCCTCGAGTTGGGGCCGATACAGGCTATCAAGGTC